>CAYNXK010000146.1:0-5766 GCA_964401125.1 uncultured Aliiroseovarius sp. | reverse complement strand
AGATACTCGCTTAGTTCACGCTGCCTCTGGACCCAAAAACTCTGACGACGGACACTGGCGAGCTTGTGCGAGCGTGACGTCTGGATACTGCCCATGAGACAATAGCCTCGCTTTCCCAAGGTGCCGGTATTTCTGCTGCCAGAGTTTCGATCTATTGGGCTTAACCAGCAAAAACAGCCCGCCACCATCAGCCAGCTTATAGGGCTTATTCCGACTCTTTGCTTTGCTGATTTTGAGTTCGGACAATTGCATTTGGGGGTATCGCTTTCCTAACTTGGGGGTATTACCCCCACGGATACCCCCAAATAGGTGAGAAATGGGGGGTATCGTATGTTCAGCTATGGAAACGTAGATATAGATAAACCACTGAAAAATCAATGGTTTTGAGCAGATATGAGCATGTATGAGAAGATTTTTTGGTGCCCAGGAGAGGACTCGAACCTCCACATCCTTGCGAATACTAGCACCTGAAGCTAGCGCGTCTACCAATTCCGCCACCTGGGCAGGTGTCGTGAGGCCGCGATGTACCCTTGCATCGGGGTGGTGTCAACGGACAAGTGATAAAAATCGTGAGCCATTCAGCCTTGTTCCATTTCTCATGGGGGGATATGAGTAACAGCAGTACTTTCCGGGAGGAACAAATGCCAAAACTGGTCACAATTTATGGTGGTTCAGGCTTTGTCGGGCGCTATGTGGCCCAGCGGATGGCCAAGCGGGGCTGGCGGGTGCGCGTGGCGGTGCGACGCCCGAACGAGGCCCAGTTCGTGAAGCCTTATGGCGCGGTTGGCCAAGTTGAGCCGGTGCTTTGCAATATCCGCGATGATGCCTCGGTGCGTGCGGCCATGCAGGGTGCTGATGCGGTCGTGAACTGCGTTGGCGTGCTGAGCGAAATTGGCCGCAACAAATTTGAAGCGGTGCAGCATGAAGGGGCACAGCGGGTTGCCCGTATTGCTGCGGATGAGAATATTGGGCATTTGGTGCAGCTTTCAGCCATTGGCGCCGATCCGGAAAGTGATGGTAATTATGCCCGCACCAAGGGGCTTGGCGAGCAGAGCGTTAGGCAGGCATTTCCCGGCGCGGTGATTTTACGGCCTTCGGTTATTTTCGGGGTTGAGGATGGGTTTTTCAACCGCTTTGCCAAGATGGCACGGCTTATGCCCATATTGCCGATTGTTGGTGCCAAAACACGGTTTCAGCCAGTTTATGTTGACGATGTGGCCGCCGCAACTGAACAGGCGATTCTTGGCAATGCGGCGGCTGGCATATACGAGCTGGGCGGGCCTGATGTTGAAACCATGTATGCGCTCATGCAGAGGATGCTGAAGGTTATCGAGCGCCGCCGTGCTGTGCTGAACATGCCGTTCAGAATGGCTTGGTTCATGGCATTCTGGTTTGATCTTGGGCAGAAATTAAGCCGTGGTCTGATTGTTGCCCCTCTGACACGGGATCAGGTCAAATCGCTGGCCCATGATAATGTGGTGACTGAAGGTGCCATGGGTTTTGCTGATCTTGGCATATCACCCAAGCCGATGGAGGTGATCCTGCCTGAGTACCTTTACCGCTATCGCCCGTCAGGGCAATATGCGGCGATCAAGCGCTCGGCAAAAAACCTAAAAACCTAGGCCGGGTTCGCGCTTGCCGCCTGAAGGGACCAGAAAGCCACCCGATTGCCGCGCCCAGAGGCCGGCATAGATACCATTCCTTGCCAACAGATCTTCGTGGCTGCCTGCCTCGGCAATGCGCCCGGCTTCCATGACCACGATCCGGTCCATCTGAGCGATGGTGCTGAGGCGGTGGGCGATGGCAAGCACGGTTTTGCCCTGCATGACGCGCTCAAGGGCGGTTTGGATTTCCGCCTCGACCTCAGAATCAAGTGCTGATGTGGCCTCATCCAGCACCAGAATTGGCGCGTCTTTCAGGATGGCGCGGGCAAGGGCGATACGCTGGCGCTGGCCGCCCGAAAGCTTGACGCCGCGTTCTCCCAGATGAGCGTCATAGCCACGCCTGCCTTTGTGATCCGCAAGGTCGGGGATGAAGCCATGGGCCTCGGCGCGCCGAGCGGCTTCCAGCACTTCGGCTTCACTGGCCTCGGGGCGACCATACAGGATATTATCGCGCGCCGAGCGGTTGAACATGGCCGTTTCCTGCGTCACCATGCCAATGGCACCACGCAGGCTTTCCTGAGTGACGCCTGCAATATCCTGCCCGTCGATGCTGATGGTGCCGCTTTCAATATCATAAAGCCTGAGCAAGGTTGCCACCAACGTTGACTTGCCCGCCCCGGATGCCCCTACAATACCCAGTTTCTCGCCGGGTTTTATGGTTAGGCTGATGCCCGACATGCCACCTATTTTGCGCCCGTAAGAAAAGCTGACATTGTCAAATACCACTTCTGCCTTGCTTATTTTCAAGGCTAGGGCATCGGGTGCATCCGTCAGGCCATGCGCCGGAGTCAGGGTTTTGATACCGTTCTCAACCTCGCCAATATGCGAGTAAACCTGCATCAGGGCAAAACTGACCCAGCCGGTCATCTGGCTCAGGCGGATCGAAATTGCCCCGGCTGCCACGATATCACCTTCACTGATCTGGCCTTGCGCCCAGAGCCAGGCCGAACCGCCAATCAGCAAGGTTGGCAGCAGGCCCGCCAACGCCATCAGCACAAAGCGAAAACCGGCCGACAAAGCCCCCCAGCTTTGTGACTTGAGGCGAAAATCTTCAATCGCCTTGTGGGCCTCGCGGTCTTCATGGTGATCATGGGCAAACAGCTTAACGGTTTTTATGTTGGTGACAGTATCAACCAATTGCCCGGTGACCATGGCCCGCGCCCCGGCACGCTGGCCGGACAGTTTGCGCGCGCGCGGCAGAAACCAGCGTAGCAGCAAGTAATAGGCCATGAGCCAAACCACCATGACAATGGATATTTTCCAGTGAATTGAACTGACCAGCAATAGTGATGCCAGCACGGAGACAAAGGCAAAAACCATGGTGTTGACGGTCTCGACAGTCACCTCGGTTACCGAGCGCGAGACCTGAAGTTGCTTTTGGGCGATGCGCCCGGCAAAATCGTCGTCAAAAAACTGCACTGAATGGCCAAGGGTCCAGCGGCTGATGCGCGACAGCACACCGGCCATCAGGTTTGGCGCCAGCACATAAAGGTTGAACACCGCCCCCAGCCCGATCAGTAGCGGCCGCAGCAACACAAAAAAGCCGAACAGAAGGGCGAACAGCCAAAGGTTATCGGCGGCAAACCCGGCCTTGTCGCTGGCCAGCACAACATCAATGACAAAGCCCAGCACCTTGGCTGTTGCGGCCTCCAGCGCCCCGACAGCTCCGGTCAGAATCGAGGCGATGATAATCACCGGATAGCTGCCCTTAAGCGACCAGTGAAAGAACCGTGCCAACGTGTTTGGTGGCGGCCCATCGGCTGGCTGATATGGGTCAATCAGCTTTGCTAAGCGCATTTCCTGCCCTACTCTCTTGCCAGAAATCCGCCCGATTGCCGCGTCCAGAGGCTGGCATAGAGGCCGCCGTCTTTCAGTAGCTTGTCATGGGGGCCATCTTCAATCACCCGGCCTTGATCCAGCACAATGATCCGGTCCATCCGGGCAATAGTAGACAGACGGTGGGCAATGGCAATCACTGTTTTGCCCTGCATCATGCCGTAAAGCGTGCGCTGAATGATTTCCTCGACCTCAGAATCAAGCGCCGATGTGGCCTCGTCAAGCACCAGTATCGGCGCGTCTTTCAGTATGACACGCGCAATGGCGATGCGCTGGCGCTGGCCACCGGAAAGTTTGACGCCGCGCTCGCCCACATAAACATTGTAGCCGCGCCTGCCTTTGGGGGTCTTCAAGCTCAAGGATAAAATCATGCGCCGCCGCCTGCTTTGCGGCGGCAACCATCGCCGCCTCGCTTGCCTGCCGGTTGCCGTAAGTCAGGTTGGCGCGCACGCTGTCTTGTATGACCACGGCCACGTCTTGTGCGTCGATCAGGATGCGGCCCTGCTCAGCATCACGAAAGCGGAGCAACAGGTTAACGAGGCTGGGTTTACCCGCCCCTGAGCGCCCCACCAGCCCACCCTTCTGCCCGGCGAGGATGGTCAGGGACACATGATTCAGCCCGACATACCGTTAAGCCGGATGACCAGCGCGCCGCCGATCCGTTCCGCCAAGGCGGTGGGCGGCCCTTCTCCAAATCCGACCGCTCACGGTTTCTTGATGCGCTTGAGCGGGCTGTGCGCAAAGCCGAGAACAGAGGATAATCAGACCATACAAGTTGATACTCCCGCTGATGGCAACCATATCTCGACAGAGGTGAATTCCACTTACTAGGACTTTACAGGAGACCGAATACTTGCTTAGGCTGTTCTGTTCTGTTCTGTTCTGTTCTGTTCTGTTCTGTTCTGTTCTGGTTTGCAGCGCCAATGCTGCGGGAGGCATCATGGATGAATTTGCAATCGGGCTTCTGATCTGGCTTGTTGTTACCCCGATTTTTTTCTACTCTGGATTTTATCGCACCGAAAACTTGCCGTTGCCAATACGCAAATCACCCGGCAAGAAACTCTGATCAAGGAAGCCAAGGCCGACGCTGATAAGGATGTTGCCAAAATCCGTAAAAAATATGCCGCCGTAATTTCTCAGGAGGAAGACGTAGCCCGCCTTCGGGATGAAGCAACGGGTATCGCGACAGATATCGGGCAGCTGAGGTTATCCTATGCTGAAAAACGCACTCTGTTTGATCGGCTCCAGGCACAAGTTGCTATCTATGATGAGCGCCTTGCCTTTGCAGAACTCGGAGTATATGAGCCGCATTTTGATTTTGGCGACAGCCAGACCTACAAACAGAATATCATGGATGTTCGGAAAAACCAGAAAGCCATGATCTCGGCAAAGCAGGCTGCAATCTGTCCGGCTGACTGGGCGGTCGATGGCAGTAAAGCCAAAGGGCAGACAATGGTCAACCGCCAGATGCGCCTAACACTGCGTGCGTTTAATAATGAATGTGAAGCCGCCATTGCCAACGCGCGGTGGAACAATGCTGTTGCCATGGAGCGGCGAATTCTTGCTGCAACAAAAGCAATCAACAAAGAAAACACATCCATGAATTTGACGTTAAATGATGATTACGTGACTCTGAAAATCGAAGAACTCCGCCTCACACATGAGTATCGGGAACAGTTGAAAACCGAGAAAGATGAACGGATGGAACTGGCGCGCGCGGAGCGGGAGGAGAAGAAGTTGCTGGCCCAGGCGGTCGCTGCTGAGCGCGAAGAAATGAAGTATCAAGCCCTTCTCGAAAAGGCGCGTAAGGAAGCAGGTGCAGATGGTGGCAGCGAAGAATTCATGCAGAAGATACGCGAACTTGAAACGGCGCTGGAAGCAGCACACGCAACCAGCGAAAGGGCGCGGGCAATGGCAGAAATGACCCGCTCCGGGTTTGTGTATGTGATATCAAACATCGGGTCTTTTGGAGAAGATGTGGTCAAGATTGGCCTCACGCGCCGAATGGACCCCGATGACCGGGTGCGCGAGTTGGGAGATGCCAGTGTTCCTTTCGGATTTGATACCCATGCGATGATTTACAGCGCGGAAGCGCCTGCACTGGAGAAGGCGCTCCACCAAAAATTTGATAATCGGCGCGTCAACATGTCCAACATGCGAAAAGAGTTTTTCCGGGTGACGCTTGATGAAGTTGAGGGCGCTGTTTCGCACCTTGCCCCTGACGCCGGGTTCTTCAAAGACCGTGAAGCACAGGAGTGGCAGGAGA
>CAYNXK010000145.1:0-5811 GCA_964401125.1 uncultured Aliiroseovarius sp. | reverse complement strand
GAATCAGAAATCATGCCCCTTGGGTATCCCCAAAATTAATAGGTCCTGACCCTAGGCAATTTTTCGGCGGTGGCTTGCAATGCCCACATCGAGTAAGTCGCGGTAGCGCACCACCCTTGGAGTGATTTGCGCTCCAGTAAACCCGGGAGTGGTTCAGACTGGCCGGTACTGGCCAGTCGTTGATTGATTATATGTCCGAAATCAGGACAGTTAAACCTGTCTTGCAATATGGGTCCATGGCCAAGAAACTCTCGGGAATACCCAGACTCTAAGGACCATCTCCTTACTTTCTGGCCTATAACTCAGAAAGTGGTCTAGGGGCTGAACCCTCACCCATCCATCTTCAGCGCCGAAATAAATGCTTCTTGCGGGATGTCCACCTTACCAAACTGGCGCATTTTCTTTTTGCCTTTTTTCTGCTTTTCCAGCAGCTTTTTCTTGCGCGTGGCATCACCGCCGTAGCATTTCGCCGTCACGTCTTTGCGCAGGGCTGACAGGGTTTCGCGGGCTATGACCTTACCGCCGATAGCCGCCTGGATGGGAATTTTGAACATGTGGCGCGGGATCAGGTCTTTGAGTTTTTCCACCATGGCGCGGCCGCGCGCCTCGGCACGGTCGCGGTGCACCATGGTTGAGAGCGCGTCAACAGGCTCATCGTTAACCAGAATTGACATTTTCACAAGTTGGTCTTCACGGTGACCGATCAGTTGGTAATCAAAAGAAGCGTAGCCTTTGGTGACGCTTTTGAGCCGGTCATAGAAGTCAAACACCACCTCATTGAGCGGCAGGTCGTAAACCACCATGGCGCGGGAGCCGGCATAGGTCAGATCAATCTGGATACCACGGCGATCCTGGCACAGTTTCAGCACGTCACCAAGGTATTCATCCGGCACCAGAATGGTTGCCTTAATGCGCGGCTCCTCAAGGTGGTCAACACTAGACATGTCGGGCATGTCGGCGGGGTTGTGCAGCTCGACCATGGAGCCGTCTTTGGAATAGATGTGGTAAATCACGCTGGGCGCGGTGGTGATCAGCTCGATACCGTATTCACGCTCAATGCGGTCACGGATCACCTCGAGGTGCAACAGGCCGAGAAAGCCGCAGCGAAAGCCAAAACCCAGCGCGGCGCTGGTCTCCATCTCAAAGGAAAAGCTGGCATCATTAAGGGCCAGCTTGGCGATGCTGTCGCGCAGGTCTTCAAACTCGGCATTATCCACCGGGAACAGGCCGCAAAACACCACCGGCTGAGCCGGGGCAAAACCCGGCAGCGCTTTGGTTGTGCCCTTTTTTTCGTGCGTGATGGTGTCGCCAACGCGCGTGTCACGCACCTGTTTGATGCTGGCCGTCAAGAAGCCAATTTCACCCGGCCCCAGCACGTCAATAGGCTCCATTTGCGGCCGAAACACGCCAATGCGGTCAATGGGGTAGACGGCGTTGGTGTTCATCATGCGGATGCGGTCGCCCTTTTTCAGCACCCCGTCAATGATACGCACCAGCACGATAACCCCAAGGTAGCTGTCATACCATGAATCAACCAGCATCGCCTTGAGCGGGGCTTCCCTGTCACCAACGGGCGGTGGCAGCTCGGTGACGATAGCCTCAAGCGTGGCATGGATGCCCTGCCCGGTTTTGGCCGAAACCTCAATGGCGCCGGTAGCGTCGATGCCGATTACATCTTCGATTTGCTCGGCCACGCGCATGCAATCAGATGCCGGCAGGTCGATCTTGTTCAGGATCGGCACAATTTCATGGCCGGCATCAATGGCTTGGTAAACGTTGGCCAGCGTCTGGGCTTCAACGCCTTGGGTTGAATCAACTACCAGCAGGCTGCCCTCAACCGCACGCATGGAGCGTGAAACCTCATAGGCGAAATCCACATGGCCCGGCGTGTCGATCAGGTTGAGGATATAATTCCGCCCGTCATCAGCCTTATATTCAATGCGCACGGTGTTTGCCTTGATGGTGATGCCGCGCTCGCGCTCGATATCCATGGTATCAAGCAGTTGCGCCTGCATATCACGGCCAGCAACCGTACCGGTCTCCTGAATGATCCGGTCAGCAAGTGTAGATTTACCGTGGTCAATATGGGCCACGATGGAGAAATTGCGGATATGGGAAAGGTCTGTCATGGGGTGGATATGCGCAAGATTGGCGCGGGGGTCAAGCCAAGGCTACAAGCTCATGCGGGTCTGATTGCCAGCGCTCTCTTCTTTCGGAGCCGTCTTATAGGTGTCAGCGTGGCGGATGCGGGTATCAACGGCGGCCTCAAGGCGCTCCAAAGCACCCTAAATGGTGACGATTTAGATCCGCTCCAGCAGGGTGCGAGTTTCTGGGGTGGGTAGCCGAGGCGTTCCCTTGCATTGGTGCAATTATTGGCATGGGCCACACACTATTCAGCGGAACCTTAGATGCCTCATCAGTTTCAGCAGTTGGATTGCGATGGCCACTTGCATTAAAAGTAGCTTTTTGCCCTTTATCCTTCCAATGTTTTTCCGAACTTTTAGATGCATCCTGAAACAATGTGGTGAAAACACCGGACCTCTGGCTTTTGGAGTAGGAAAGCACCATGTCGCTCTAGTTCCAGATGTCGCCAAACGCTTCTGTCTGGGCTGGGCTATCCTTCTGTCTGGGCTGGGCTATCATTGCCCCCGGCTCCGCGCACAGTTATGTTGGCGATAACACAGGAAGTCACCATGGCCGCGATTCTCACAATCACCCTGAACCCGGCGCTGGACATATCCTCCACGGTGGAAGCGGTGCAGCCTGACCACAAGCTACGTTGTGAGGTACCGGTCTATGACCCCGGTGGGGGCGGCATAAATGTGGCTCGGGCGGTGCTCTTTCTGGGCGGTGAGGCAACAGCTTTTGTAGCGGTGGCTGGTTATCGCGGGGCGCATATTTGCAACCTTTTGCACGCCGAAGGGGTGCCTTTGGTGGCGTTCCAGGTGGCCGGTGAAAGCCGTGAAAGCCTGGCGGTGATCGACCGCACAAACAGCCGGCAATACCGCTTTGTCATGCCCGGCCCGGCATGGAATGAAACCATGGCCGAGGCCGCAATGCAGGCCATTGCCGACAAGCTGCACAAGGGCAGTTTTCTGGTGCTGTCAGGCTCGCAGCCAAAGGGGGTTCCTGACGGCTTTCCAGCACATCTGGCCACCCTTGCCAAAAGCCGCAAGTGCCGGCTGATCGTTGACACTTCCGGCCCAGCCCTATCCCGGCTGCTGAGCCATCCGGCGGCGGTAGAGGTATTGCGCCTGGACCGGGCCGAGAGCGAGAAAATGGCCGGGCGCAGGCTGACCAGTATCGCAAATATGGCCAACTTCGCAGCGACGCTGGTGGCGCAGGGCGTGGCACAGATGGTGGTGTTGGCCATCGGCAGTAAAGGCTCAGTTCTGGCCAGCGCAGCGGGCTGCTGGCACGCGGTCACCCCAAAGGTGCCGGTGGTCAGCAAGGTCGGCGCGGGCGACAGCTTTGTCGGTGCCTTTAGCCTGGCCTTGTCCCGCGGGCAGCCCCCCTCGGAAGCTTTGAGCCACGGGGTAGCGGCGGCCAGCGCGGCAGTGATGAGTGACGCCACCGCCCTGTGCCGCAAGGCCGACTTTCGCCAGCTTTATGGCCAGGTTTCCCTGAACAGACTTTAGCCAAAACGTACAAGCTGCTACCGGGGTTTGAAACGCCACAAATTGTCAGGTAAGATGCTACAAAACCGCCACCAAGGCGGAAGAACAAAGAGGCAGATATGAAACACCTAACCATGATACTGGCCTTGGGCATTGGCCTGTGGGCAAGCGGTGCCGAAGCCCGAGGCACGATTGAGCGCGCCTGCCTGAAGGCCGACCGCTCGGCCGCCACCCGTGCTTTGTGCGCCTGTATTCAAGATGTGGCCGACCCGCGATTCAGCCGCTCGGAGCAAAGGCGTATTGCCCGCTTCTTCAGGGACCCGCATATGAGCCAGGAGCTACGTCAGTCTGACCGGCGCTCCGACCGACCCTTCTGGGATGAATACAAGGCTTGGGGGGCAGCGGCACGCCGGCATTGTGGCTAACCTAAAGCACTTCTACTTAACCTTGGATCAGCGTTCGACGGAAACGCTTTATACACTAGACCCGCTGCACAATAGCCTGCTTTCTGTTATATTCAGGTTAAACAACGTGGAGGGCACTGGTGTGGATGCTTTGAAGGTTTTACAGGCGCGTACTGATCTGTTTTTTGCTTGTCCGGCATTGGATCGCCAAAAACGCGCACGGCGCTGGCGAACATAAATTTGAAAATCGCCTAAAAGTAAGACGCAGAACCCGTTTGACTGACAAATCAGCCGCTATTGTGAATCCGGTCTATTATAGCCTGATAGTAGAATCAAAATTAAGCCGTCAGGCTATATTTGCGCTAAACTCTGATTCAGAGTCCTCAAATATGGGAGGTTTTTCTGGCCAGAATGCTCGACATTCACAGCGGTACTGTCATGGAATTGGCGCATGGATTAGCGATCAAAACAACAGATATCCTGTCGCGCTATGCAGACTAAGGTCGAAAATCCCTAAACTGTGGAAACCTTGGGAAGCTGACTCATGGTAAGCTGGGCACGCTTTAATTGCGGTATCCGACTTCCTGTGCCATCCGGTCCAGCACTCCACCAAAAGTCAAGTCATGATCAAAGGCCCCATGGCGTAAAAACAGCACCACTTGGGCTATCACCAGCGGGTTGACCATCATAAAGGTGTGCGTCACCGGCAGCACGATGTGGTCATCCATGCCCTGAATGCGGGTTTCCTCGACCGAGACCTTGCCATCATCCACACCAGCTATGATAGCCGAGTAAAACGGGTTCATGGAGCGGTTGCCGGCAATGATTCCCAGCTTGAAGCGCGGCAATCCAATATGGGTTGGCACTGAATCCGGGCCTTTGCCCAATTGCAACCCGGCGGGGCCACTGATCCAGGCAAATGGCTCAAGCGTTTCAAAAGCGTCCACCAGCTCGCTGCCCTGATTGGGTGGTGCCAGCATAACGACACGGCCCATGTTTTCCGGTCGGTTATCTTGCAACCAGACCCGCACCAGAATGCCGCCCATGGAATGGGTCACGAAATGCACTTTTCGCGTGCCACATGCTGCCACGACACCTGGCAGGGCGTATGCAACCAATTCCTCGATCTGTGCCTGAGTTGAGGGATAGCCTTGATTGATCACATGAAACCCAGCCTGCACCAGGGCTTCCTCGATGACAATCAAAGATATGGGCGAGCGTCCCAGCCCGTGCAACAGCACCACGCATTCAGATTTATGCGCAGCTTGAGGGGCCGCTTGCGCCAAGCTTGGCATAAACATTGGCACGAACAGGGTGGCGAGTATGAGGGAGATCAGGCGGGACATACCCTATAGATAGGCACAGGCGGGCCTGAATGCGAGCCTTGCCTTGTTATAGCCGAGAAACGACCAAAAATGGCCGCCTGCGCTATTGCAGAGCAATCGCCGAGAGGTCGAGTTAAGATGTGGGCGGCAGGCGGGCAATCGCATCAGGCTTATGCGGCATTCAGGGAGAATCAGCCAAGCACGGACCTGCTGGCATTGTGATACGAAGCGTTGTCCAGATCACATGGATGGTAGATTTTGAGGGGTTTTGTGCCCCGGTTTTCGCCAGCAAAGCTTTTGCGTGGGCTCCGTTAACTTTGGTTGTGATGATACTTGGTTGTGTTGATAAAGGGGACGTCAAAATTTCAAGGCAAATAGCACTGTGGATATTTACCCTCTGCCAGCCGGGGGTGGGGCTATGCCCGAAAGTTGGTGACGCTGTAATCAAGCGGCATGTTTTTTCTG
>CAYNXK010000144.1:0-5834 GCA_964401125.1 uncultured Aliiroseovarius sp. | reverse complement strand
GCTTCATAAGGCAGGTCAGCGTCATACATACGGGTCAAGATGTAGTTGCAGGTGCCGTTCATCACCCCCATGACGCGGCTGATTTCGTTACCTGCCAGTCCTTCGGTCAGCGCCTTGATGACGGGAATGCCCCCCGCTACGGCCGCTTCAAAACGCAAGCTCACACCGGCCGCCTCGGCCGCCTCGGCCAGCGCCTGGCCATGATGGGCCAGCAGCGCCTTGTTGGCGGTGACCACATGCTTGCCGGCTGCTATGGCGGCTTCCACCGCTGCCTTGGCCGCACCGTCAGCTCCGCCCATCAGCTCGACAAACACATCAACATCATCACGCTTTGCCAGCGCCACCGGGTCATCTTCCCAGGCGTAATCACTGATATTGACGGCGCGGGTTTTACTGCGAGAGCGGGCCGAAACCGCGCTGATGCTGATGGGCCGCCCGGTGCGCGCTGCCAACAGGGATGCGTGTTTGCGTATAATGCGAATGGTGCCGGTGCCGACGGTGCCAAGTCCGGCAATGCCTAGGCGCAAAGGTTTGGGGGAATCGCTGGTCATGGCAGGCTCCGTTATATTTGTGTGAGTGGGTGTTACCCAATGCGTTCAAGCGGTGCAATGCGGTTAGCGATGCCGGGCAAGGGCTGCCTGCATGCGGGCGCGGGTCGCCGCATCAATCACGGGATGTGCCCGCATGGTGGTGGCACGGGCCTGCAAGGCTTGAATTCGGGTGGGCAAATCACCCACTCCCAGCCCGCCCTGATGTGGTGGCACTGAGGCAATGAGGGCATCCAGTGGCAGAATGCGTGGAAAATCTGCTATGCGCGCGCGGTCAGAGACGGCTGCGTCCAACAGGGGGAAATCGGCGCAGGCCGGCAGGGCTAAAACAAGCGTAAAAAGCAAAGAACGGTGCAGAATCTGGTGCAAAATTTTGACCCTGTGAAAACCCATGCGCAACAATAGCCTTGCGGTATGTCCCTGCGCAAGGCGGGCTTTGGGTCTTTGCAGAAAACCACTTTGATCTGAACGCCTGTTCAGTTAAAATCAGCCATGGCTCGAAAAATCGGCTCTCACGGTGACATTACTGGCCCGCGCATTCGCGAGGCGGCGTTGAAATTATTCGCCCGTCACGGCTACGGTGCCGTGAGCATGCGCAAAATAGCCGGTGAGGTCGGGGTGCAGGCCGGCGCGCTTTACCTGTATACCCGAGACAAGCAAGCCCTGTTATTTGGCCTGATGCGGGCGCATATGGACGAGTTGCTTGCGGTATGGCAGGCTGAAAAACCCGGCAAAACACCGCCTGCGCGTCTGGCCGGGTTCTGTCGCTTTCATATCCGCTTTCATCTGGAGCGCCCGGAGGCGGTGTTCATTGCCTATATGGAGCTGCGCAGTCTGACACCGGAAAATTTTGCCATTATCGAGGCTTTGCGGCAGACTTATGAGGCTGAGCTTGGGGCCATATTGCAAGCCGGGCGCGAGAGCGGCGATTTTGATGTGGCTGATACACGCCTTGCCACCATGTCGATCATTGCGGTGCTGACCGGGGTGAACACATGGTACCGTGAGGGGGGGCGCCTGAGCCGCGAAGAAGTGGGTGAGATTTATGCCAATATGGTGCTGAAAAGCGTTGCTGCCAGTGGTGTGGAATTGCTGGATTTGGCCCAAAGTAACAAGAGTAAGGCGCGGTGATGCGCTATTCTGGCTGGCAGGTGGTCAAGCAGGCGTTGAGCGGCCATAAATGGCTGCCGGCCTGGCGCAACCCCGCCCCGAAGCCTGCTTATGACATCATCATTATTGGCGGCGGTGGGCACGGGCTGGCAACCGCCTATTATCTGGCAAAAAACCACGGGCTGAAAAACATTGCCGTGCTGGAAAAGGGTTATCTGGGGGGCGGCAATGTGGGGCGCAACACCACAATTGTACGGGCTGATTACATGCTGCCGGGAAATTCGGGCTTTTACTCGCATTCTCTGAAGCTATGGGAGGGGCTGGAGGCAGAGCTTAATTACAACCTGATGATGAGTCAGCGCGGCGTCATCAGGTTGTTTCACTCGGATGGCCAGAGGGACAGCGCGGCGCGGCGCGGCAATGTTATGCTCAATCAGGGCGATGATGCCGAACTGCTGGGGCGCGAAGACCTGCGCCGCCTGCTGCCCTATCTGGATTTTGACAATGGCCGCTTTCCGATTCATGGTGGGCTGTTGCACCGTCGCGGTGGCACAGCGCGCCATGATGCGGTGGCCTGGGGTTATGCCCGCGCGGCGGATATGTACGGCGTTGATCTCATTCAGAATTGTGAAGTCACGGGGATAGCGGTGGATAGCGGCCGGGTGGTTGGAGTTGAGACCACGCGCGGGGCTATGCGCGCCGCTAAGGTTGGGTTGGTTGCGGCTGGGCGCTCGGGGCAGGTGGCAGCGATGGCCGGGCTGCGCCTACCGATAGAAAGCCACGTTTTGCAGGCTTTTGTGACGGAGGGGCTGAAGCCGGTCATCAATCATGTGATCTCGTTTGGCATGGGGCATTTCTATATTAGTCAGTCAGACAAGGGTGGGTTGGTGTTTGGCGGTGATCTGGATGCTTATGCTTCTTATGCTCAGCGCGGTAACCTGCCGATGCAGGAACATGTGGCCGAGGCGGCCATGGCTTTGATGCCGATGATTGGCAAGGCACGGGTTTTGCGCAGCTGGGGCGGGATTATGGATATGACGCCGGATGGCAGCCCGATCATTGACCGCACGCCGGTTGACGGGCTCTATCTGGATGCGGGCTGGTGTTATGGCGGCTTCAAGGCAATACCGGCTTCAGGCTGGGCGATGGCGCATCTTATGGCCACAGGCACGCCGCATGAGATTGCCGCCGGGTTCCGGCTGGACAGATTCACCACCGGGCGTGGCCTGCTGGACGAGGAGGGTACGGGTGCACAGCATAACCTGCATTGATTGCGGTTTCGCATCGCGGGCGCGATGCGACCGGGGCGAGGGGCGTTGCCCCTCGCGCTCCCCAGAGTATTTTGCCAAGATGAAATCAGGGGAAGGAAAGGTCGGAGAAAGAGAGGTTGGGCCATGCGTCTGAGCTGCCCCCTTTGTGGCGCGCGTGATCTGCGTGAGTTTACCTATAAGGGGGATGCTGTGGCTTTGGCGCGCCCGGATATACCTGATTGGTCCGAGGGTTGGGATGATTATTTACATCTGCGTGACAATCCAGCCGGGGTAACGCGCGAGCTTTGGCAGCATCAGGCTGGCTGCACGGCCTGGCTGGTGGTTGAGCGCGATACGGTGAGCCATGCGGTGCTATCCGTTGGGCTGGCGCGGGAGGCGGGGGTATGAGGCTTGCAGGGCGCGGGCTGATTGAGCGCAGCAAGCCGGTATCGTTCCGGTTTGATGGCCGGGATTTGCAGGGGTTTCAGGGTGATACGCTGGCTTCGGCTTTGCTGGCGAATGATGTTCGGTTGGTGGGGCGCAGTTTCAAGTATCATCGGCCACGCGGGATAATCTGCGCTGGTAGTGAGGAGCCAAATGCCCTGATGACGCTTGGGCGGGGCGGGGCACAGGAGCCAAATATACGCGCCACCATGCTGGAGCTATATGACGGGTTGGAGGTGCGCAGCCAAAACGCCTTTCCCTCGCTGAAACATGATATTCTGGCGTTCAATGACCTGTTGGCACCATTTTTGTCAGCCGGGTTCTATTATAAAACCTTCATGTGGCCCCGCAGCTTTTGGGAGAAACTTTATGAGCCGCTGATTCGGCGTGCAGCCGGGCTGGGGGCTCTTTCGGGGCGGCCCCATACCGGACATTATGACAAGGCTTTTGCCCATTGCGATATTCTGGTGATCGGGGCTGGCCCGGCTGGTCTGATGGCGGCGCTGATGGCGGGCCGGTCCGGGGCCGATGTGATTTTGGCTGATGAGGGTGCCCTGATGGGCGGGCGCCTGAATGGCGAGGCATTTGAGGTTGGCGGCAGGCCCGGCCATGTCTGGGCGGCGGAAACTGTGGCCGAGCTGGCGGCGCTGGGCAATGTGCGCCTGATGCCGCGCACCAGTGTGACCGGCGCTTTTGACGGTGGTACTTACGGGGCGCTGGAGCGCGTGGCGCAACATTTGGCTGACCCGGCAGGCGCGCCGCTGGAGACTTTCTGGCGCATTGTTGCTCGGCGCGCCATTCTGGCAAGCGGTGCGCTGGAGCGTCCGGTGGCTTTTGCCGGCAATGATCGCCCCGGCGTGATGCTGGCCGTGCGCACATATCTGCATCATTACGGCGTGGCTCCGGGGCAGCGGCTGGCGGTGTTTGGCAATAATGACGATGCTCACCGTACCGCGCATGACTTGGCGGCGGCGGGTGTTGAGGTGGTGGCACTGATTGATTCCCGAACAGATACCGTGGTTGAGGGCGATTTTCCGGTCTATAGCGGCGCGCAGGTGATAGCCACCAGAGGCAGGAAAGCTTTACGTGAGATCACTATATCCCAGCCCGCATCCCAACCCACATCCCAACCTGGTAGCGAGGTGAAAATACTGGTCGATTGTCTTGCGGTTTCTGGCGGCTGGAACCCAAGCCTGCATCTGGCTTGCCATATGGGCGCGCGTCCGCAGTGGAATGATAATATTCAGGCTTTCACCCCGCCGCCAAACATGGTGCCTGGGCTGGATGTGGCGGGTGCTGCATTGGGTGAGTTCTCTACCAAAGCCGCGTTGGAATCTGGCGTCTTTCACGCCAAGAAGGCTTTGCAACACATTGGTATAAAGCCACTTTCAATGCCCATATCCAGAGCTGAAGATAAGGCCTGTGTCATCAGCCCGCTTTGGTTGGTGGAGGGCGAGAAAGGCAGGCGAGGCCGCGCTTGGCTTGATTTTCAAAATGATGTGACTGTCAGCGATGTGCGCCAGGCGGCGCGCGAAAACTTTGCCTCGGTTGAGCATATGAAGCGCTACACCACCCAGGGTATGGCCCCGGATCAGGGCAAAACCTCTAATGTCAGCGCGCTGGCGGTGCTGGCGGATGCCACCGGGCGCAGCATTCCTGAGACCGGCACCACCAGCTACCGGCCGCCCTATGTGCCGGTGGCGCTGGCAGCGCTGGGGGCCGGGGGCGAGGGCAAGGGCTTTGCGCCGGAGCGCCACATGACCTCGCATAAGGCAAGTCTGGCTGCCGGGGCACCGATGGTTGAGGCCGGGCTGTGGTATCGCCCGAGCTTTTTCCCGGCACCGGATGGAAAACCGGATGAAAAAACTTGGCGGCAATCCTGTGACCGCGAGGTCAATATGGTGCGCCAAGCGGTTGGGGTTTGTGATGTATCAAGCCTGGGTAAAATTGATATTCAGGGGCGCGACGCGGCAAAACTGCTTGATTTCGTTTACGCCAATACATTTTCCAGCCTGAAAACCGGCCGCGTGCGTTATGGCCTGATGCTGCGCGAGGATGGCTTTGTGCTGGATGATGGCACTTGCGCCCGGCTGGGCAGGCAGCATTATCTGATGACCACCACGACTGCGGCGGCAGGCCAGGTCATGGCACATTTGGAGTTTGTGCTTCAGGGGTTGCGGCCTGATTGGGATGTGCAACTGATCTCGGTCACCGAGCAATGGGCGCAATTTTCCTTGGCAGGCCCAAAAGCACGAGATTTGCTGAATGCGTTGCTGGCCAAGCCCCTGATCGCCACCGCCTGGCCCTTCATGGCCTGCGGCACCCTGCGCCTGTCTGGTGTTGATGCCCGGCTGTTTCGTATCTCGTTTTCCGGCGAACATGCCTATGAAATTGCCGTGCCGGCCCGCTTTGGCGCGGCTTTGTGGCAGATGTTGCTGGCCGGTGCTGCAAGCTTGGGGGGTGGGCCGTATGGTGTTGAGGC
>CAYNXK010000143.1:0-5945 GCA_964401125.1 uncultured Aliiroseovarius sp. | reverse complement strand
GGCTCGCATTCAGCGCCTGTTTGCTGCCCCAGGCCATTTGCCAGAACCCGTAACCAACCGCATGACGCGCTTCGGCCCCGTAGACGAATTTCTTGTTGTTGAAGACATTTTCGTCATCGGGCTTGTCTTTGTGAACAAAGCTGACCTTCTCGCGTTCCTGAAAGATGATCGGCTTGATCAGCTCGTTGGTGGCCAGCAGGAACCACGGCGCACCAGCGCCGCCATCGGTATTGGCCACAGTCGTAACATTGCCATTTTCATCCAACACCGGATGATCGGTGTCAAAGAAGTACTGGCCATCGTAACACTCGGTGTTAAAGCCGTCTTTCAGTGCCGCCCAAACCAGCTGCTCGGGGTGGCGCGCGGCTGTCCGCCCCATGATGGCAAACCGGGTGGCATACTGGCCCAGAACGTCATCCTTGATGTGGTCGCGATCAACACCGACCGTGAATTCCCAGCTCTTGTTCTTGATCCGGTAATCCGAACTTTCAAGGTTGTGAACCACGCGCGGCCCAACCCATTCGCGCATGCCGGGCAGCTCGCCCATCCAGCCGTAAATATTTTCGCCGGTGCTGCTGTTGATGGTTTCGGAAACTTTGTCACGCAGCACAGGCACCGCATCAAAGGCCCCCTGAAAGCTGGTTTTAAAACCCACCCGCAGCTTGTCGAGATTTGCAGAATTGATAATCATTTTATTGCTCCTTAAACAGCTTTGGTCAGGGCTTCGTCAAAGCGCACCCAGACGCCAAATTCGTCCACATCATCGACAATGCCCGCAGCTGAGCGGGTATTGACAGCGTGGGTCAGGGCCACGGTCTGGTCATCCACCGCATAGGCCAGATCACCGATATGGGCGATTGTGATTGCATCGCCACCAGCCGAATTGGCATAGAGGAAAATGCCCGGCTCGTATTTCACAGCCAGAGCACCGTCAGCACCGGCGCTGTTATCCACCTGCTCGCCAGCCCGGCCGACTCCGATCAGACCGGTAGCCACCTGACCGGCAACCAGAAACCCGGCCGCATTTCGCATCAACAGCGCGCCGGCAAATATTCTGCTCGCAGCTCCAACACCGCCTACGCGGTTATTGCCCAAAGATGCGGGTGTATTTCTATCAGCAGTAAGTGGGGCCATCAGATTGCCTCCTGTTCTGTAAGCTCTTGGGCGAGCGTTTTTGCATAGGCATCAGGATCAACACCCAGCATTTTTGCAAAATTGGCCTGCTCGGAATTCAGGGCGATTTTGCCATCCTTGATTTCTGGCGGAGTGGCCAATGCGCCTGAACCGCTCAAAACCGGCAGAGCGCCGATTTCTTTTTCAACGCGCAGCGCATCCTGCATGTGCATGGCGATGTAGTGATCACGCAGCGGCTTGACGCCCGCGCGACCTTTTTTGATTTCACCATCGACAAAGGCGGTGGCCTTATCCTTGGATTGCGCTGCACTTACCGAATTGAGCTGGGTGGTCAGATCGGCAATTTCACTTTGCAGTGCAATAATTGCGCCAGTGCCAGCTTCGCCAGCCTCGCCCTTGAGCTTGACAGCCGCAAGAATTGCGCCCGCCTCGACATCCTGCCCCAAACCAAGGGCCGCGCCGATTTCGCCAAGCTGCGATTGCAGGGCTTTTTTACCCTCATCGCCTTTATCCCCGTCACCGGCGGCCGTTTTGGCCGACAGCTTTTTCTTCAGAGCAGATTTGATCTGATCTTCAGTCGCATCATCCTTCAGGGCCAGCAGCCCCGCCAGAAACTTGATCCAGTCCATTTGATTTTCCTGTTGTTGGTTTAGCGCGGTCAGGCCGTGCAGGTTTGCGCGGTTGACCAGGCTAACATTTAAAAGCGAGATAACTTTTTTGAGGTTGGTCGGATCAAGGCCCAGAGCCGGTGAAATGCGTCTGTAAGCTTTTTCAGCTACCAGAGCCGCGCCCGCCTTGGTCCAGTCAACCTTGCCCCAGATACCGTCTTTGCGGGCTTGCATTTCAACGATCCAGCCAACCGCATCCGAGCGACCACCGTTTCTTGCCGCCAGAAATGTAGAGTGGTTGATATCTACTTCCAGCGCATCCTTGCTGTTGAAGCTTGCCGATATGATATCTTCAGCTGCGGCCATACTATATGGACCGCGCCCGTCCACGGTCCGGATCGCACCGGCAAGTGTCGGCAGCAGATGAATCCACTCGGGCACATCGGCACCTTGCGCGGGCGGCGTCAGGGCTATTTCGGTCATCAGGGCGTATTTGGTGTGATTGCTCATGCGGTGATAATTACCGCTTAACAGGCGGTAAAACACCCACAACGGCTTGCGGGGATGGCCGGTTTACGGGTGTTTTATCAGCATGGCGGCCAGCATGCGCGAGAGCGGATAAAGGTCAATCCTTGGCCCCGGACGGCCCGGCCACATCGGCCAGCCACTCGTTGACCGTAGCGATAATGTTGGCGCGGTCAATATCGGAAATCCCCAGATAAGGCCGTGCCGGGATCCGGCCCCACGGGATTGGATGGCCGGTTTGATTATCGCCAAACGCGCCCTTGGCCGCGCCAAACTGCATCACGGCGGCATAAATCTTGTTGCTGCCGATCTCGACAAAATCAGGGCCGTAATTGCGCGAAATGCTGTTACGCAATGGCATGCCATCCTCGTTTGGCCCGAACAGGGGGCGGAAATCCACCGTCTGGCCACGCCGTTTGTAAGCATTGATGGTGGTTTGCGATTTGGCGGCCCAAGGCACACCGTCCGGTGATTTGCCCTCAAAAAACCGCTGTTTGGTCTGGCGTTCCAGCTGCTCGCCGATTTCGTTCATCAGATCGGACATATCCGTCAGATGGGCGGCCAGACGATCCAGCACTGCCGTAACCTCGTCTTCCTTGATTTCAATCTCGATCATAACTATATTCCCGATTGCAGGTGCGACACGGTGATATTCTCGCGGCCGTAGCACGGTTTTTTGGACCGGAGCGCTTTGCGGGGTTTCCGGTTTTGCCGGGTGCGAGGCCCCGCCACCTGCATCATCGCTTTCTTAACAATTGTGCGATTGTGCGATCACGCCGCGCCTGATCACGGCTTAAACGCCTGAAGCTGGTAACAAACAATCCCTTACCGGTCTTCGTAGTTTTAACCACAAGAACATAGCCACCGCCTTCGAATATTTCACGCACATAGATCATGCTGTTAACTCCATCCTGAATTTTATTGCTGGCCTGACTTACAGTTATCTGCGCTTGCGCATAATCAAGCGGCGTAAGTTCGGGATGTTTTGCCATTTGTTTCTGGGCGGATTGGGCCGAAATATCTGCAACGGTCTTTTTTGAGCCGATTGCCTTGGCGTCTTTGGCAGTGATCCTGACAAGCGGCCAGTTACCGACCGGCGATTTGAGCCAGTTTTCAAATATCGAGGCTTGCAGCCAGCTTTGGATCAGATCAACCGCGGGGCGCTCTGGCAGCAGATCAAGTTTGCCACGCAAGGCAAGCACCATACTGGCCACACTTGCCCCGGGCGCATAATCCCAGCCTTTGCCGATACCGCGCGGCAAACCGGTTTTGGGATCCGGCGCGTTCCAGTTTGGCGGCAGCTTGACGCCGGTTTTGCCGCCAACCCGTTTTGCTCCGGCCAATGTGCGCGCGCCGCGCACCAGACAGCCACAGCCCCAGCCCCAGCCGTTGGGCGGGTAATGCGTGGCCCAGAATTCGTGATCGAAAGGCAGGATCAGCCCATCCCACGCCAAATGTTCCAGACGCGGATGCGCCGCGCCGCTGTGCACATAGACCAGATATTTGAATTTGCCATCCACCAGCTGCGCCCAGCGACCGGCCGCCATCGAGGTGGCCATGTTGGTGCGATAAATCACTTTGGTGCGCCAGGCTTCACCCTTGGCGGTGCCTTCGCCGGTCCAGCCATGCCAGCCGTGGCGCTCGACAATCTGCCGGAAATCCGCACGGAATGCCTCGATGCCGGTGCCCTCGACAATTGCCCTGTCAACCGCAGAACCCAGATCGGCCAACAGATCGGCTTTCATCGCACCAGCCACCATAAAAGACCGGTCATGGGCCGAGCGCACAATGTCGTCATAGCGCTCTGTTGGCACCAGATCACCCAGCCGCAACCGGAACGCTGCAACCTGTGCTGCGAACGGTTTGCGCAATGTGGCGCGTATGGACGAATCATCATTCGACATTTATGCGTTTTCCATGAAAAATAATGACGTGAGCGATATTGAGCCCATTTTGTACGGCTTTTTGCAGGCTGCTTTTTTCGGGGAGGCGCAATGCACAGCAAAGCCTGACTTTGAGGCCGCCCTGAAACGTCTTTCTCGCTGCCGCAGTTTGCAAGCCCGGACGCTCTGCTCTTGGCCCGCGCCAGATCGGAGTGCACTTGGCGAAATGCTGAAAAGCTGGCTGATTGTTGAGCGCCTTCAGGCCATGCAAGGTCAGCCGTTGCCATATCATGACGGATTCACGCATGGCTCGTCATCAACGAGATTAGGCGAGCCATTTGTTGCCTATATTCTGAATAGGGCAGATGATCTGCAAGGGCTGTATCAAGGCAGTCAAAAAGCTGGCCCAGATCCACAGACTTAAAGTCAAGCGGCCGAATAAATCCGGCTTGCATTGGTTTACGCATCGTTTTTATCCCTCTGCCCATCGTTTTCTTCCATGACACCGGCCCTACCACCCAGTTCGGCCGCAGTGATGGCCTGACCGACAGCCTGGCGTAAAGGTTCTGCGTCCAGATCACCAAAACCGGCCTTCAACATTTCGCCAAATTCTTCCAGCGAACCTGCCGCGGCCAGCATGATCTCGATCTGCCCGATTATTGCGCCCACAGCAGGTGCTGCCTCTTTGGCCAACCGCTCGGCCAGAATATCGGCCGGATCGTCAATCGCTGTGGCGGTCGCTGGCGGGCTTTGGGCTTGCAAGGCCATGTAGGGTCGTAAATTTGTCTCTCGGGTATTAAATGGGTATTTAACGGCGCTCTCAGGGGCCGTTGAGGCCTGTAAATCAGCCGCCAGTGCTGCCGGATCACTGTCTTGGGCCGTAACACCCAGAATTTCATCGCCATCCTTGGGCTCGGCCAGCCCGTATTTGTCACGCAGCTCGCTAGCCCCGACTTTCAGCCCCAACGGCACCAGAATGCCCAGAGCGTTGGAAAGTGCTGCCAGATCCTCGGTCTCGGGGCGGGCGATTTTGATGCGCGGATAATGTTTTTGCGGCCCGTATTCCAGATCGCACCACGGCCGGATCAGATCGCGGTTCAAAATTGCCGCCAGCGCCCTTGCATCGGCGCGCTCCAGATCCTCTTGCACCTCGCGGTGTTCCTTGCCCGAACCCAGACCGCCGGTCACGCTATCGGTGGTGCCGGTCTGGCCCAGAACCGCTTTGGAAATCTGCTGGTCCAGCCAGTTCGAGCGCTCTTTATAAAGCTGGTGTGCCGCGCCGACATTCTTGGATTCGACGAAATCTATTGTCATACTTTCGGGGATGATGGCGGCGCAGTCTCCGGCAATATTGGCCACCGCATTGAACAAGGTGTCCTTGTCTTTTTCCGAGGCCCCCGCCGCCCATTTGCCGATGCGCAAGGGCTGGCCGTAGGTTTGGGTAAATATGGCCCAGTCACGCTGGGTGAAGGCCTTGAACATCCAGCCCCACGCCGCCACCCGGGCCAGACCCGAGCGCAAAGGCAGGCCGGATTTGGCCTTGATCCCGGCATAAATGAATTTGAAGGCTGGCAACTCGGCCTCTTGACCGTGGCTATCCAGCATCTTCGGCGTACTCAGATCAACCCGGTCAAACCTAAACCAGCGCGGATCGCGCCATGCCAGCCGTTGTGGCCGCCATTGACCGCCGGACGTATCCCAGATGATTTCGGTAAAGGAAAAACCCTTGCCGATGCAATCGAGAATATCAAAGATTTCTTCGGTCAGCTCGTCACGCTTCAGCCAGTCACGCACC
>CAYNXK010000142.1:0-5949 GCA_964401125.1 uncultured Aliiroseovarius sp. | reverse complement strand
GGCAAACGCGATTTTTGAGCAGCATCAGGAAAACCTCTGAAACCTTCAATGGCTGGCTTAACTATCTACCACAGGCCATAAAAAATGGTGCGCCTGAGAATTTTCGTGGCTTCTGTTCGTAAACGTGCTGTATATTGATAAGCAATACCATTGCAGGCCTGAACCAAACAAACACAAGCAAAGACTTCATGAATATGGAAGCCGAAAAAACCCAGCCCCCAGTCTCGCACCTGCGTTTTAATACGCCGGAAGAACTTTATATCAACATGCCGCAAATTCAAAACTTTACCCAGCATAAGCCCAGGGAAAATGAAGGTTATTTTGATTTCATAAACCGTGTGAAATCATCCACAACTCCCGAAGAAGTTCTGACATTAACCGCCTTTGCCGCGCAACCAAAAATGGCTGTATGGTGGGCCTATGAATGTCTGCGTACCATGCCGGAGTTTCTGAAAGAGGCCGACCGGGAGCTTTTCAAGCTGGTTGCAGATTGGACCTCTTACCCGGATGCCGAGAACCGCTATCGCGCCATGAAAGTTGCCTTATGGGCGCCCAAAACCACCCCAACCGTGTTTCTGGCGCTGGCGGTGGGCTGGTCGGGCGGGCAATTTGCCCCAAACGATCCGGCTAAAATTCCACCATGGCGCACACCACGGGCAATAAATTCGGCGGTCCTGTCCTGCCTGGCTCAGGCAAGCCTTGACCGGCGCACATTCTATCTGGCGCGCTTCATTGAACTCACCAACAGTCTTTTTCGGATATGACCTGAAAATCCGGGTTTTAAATTCGTCCGCTGGCCCTCTGGCCTTGGCGGATGCAGCATTGTAGCTTAGGCCGCGACATGACACTGACACTGAGAATCGAAAACTTTGACACGCTGGAGAATGGCGGGCCTGTTTCCATTATATTCAATGGTAAGGGTGGCTGCATCGGGCGCGGCAATGCTATGGATTGGGTACTGCCCGATCCGGGGCGGCATATTTCCAGCCACCACTTTGATATTGTGTTTTCCGGCGGGCAATACCTGATGCAGGATGTCTCGACAAACGGCACATTCCTGCAGGTTCAGCGGCACCGTATCGAAGGCCAGCACCAGATCCGCCATGGAGACCGGTTTACGGTTGGCCACTTCGTTATTATTGCCGAATTGCAGGACCAGCAGGCCGCCATGCCCGCCGCCGCACCGGTTGAGGATGCCGATTTCTGGGGCATGGGTTCAGAACCCGGCGCACCTATCGACCCGATGCCCCAAGCCGCCCGGCCCTCGGCCAGCATCAATGCGGTAGCCAGCGCCTTTGTTCCCGCAATACCGCCGCCACAAATGCCTGCCGGAGCGGCCAATCAGAGCGCGCCACAATATCAACCTCCTGCCATGCCACCTGCAATGCCTGGGCCGCCGCAACATCAGACCTCGCTGCCGCATGCACAGATGCCCGGTGCCAATTCCGGTGCCGGTGCCAATTCCGGTGCCAATGCGGCTTCTGCCGGCGGCTTTAGCACGGCCCAGCCCCCCGTTCCTCCAGCCCAGCCCCCGCTGCCCCAGACCCCGCTACCTCAGACCGCAGCAGCCCCACAGCAGCAGGACGACATCCTGCGCGCATTCTGCAAGGGTGCCGGACTTAACTCTAACAATTTCTCTGATACTGACACCATGGAACTAGCTGAAAATATTGGCAAATGTGTTGATATAGCAACTCGAGAAATTATGACGATGCTGCAGGATAGGGCCGCCGTTAAACAATTCACCAAGGGCGGTGAGCGGACCATGCGCAGCGCCAAAGGCAACAACCCCATGAAATTTTTGCCGGAAGCAGATCAGGCGGTAGAGGCCATGTTCCTGCGGCCTCGCGACGGGTTTTTGACCGGGCCGGAAGCCTTTGAAAACGCGCTGGCTGATTTGCGCGCGCACCAAGGCGCGGTTTTTGCCGCACTGCAACCGGCACTGACCGCATTGCTCAAGGGCCTGTCACCAGACGAAATTGTCGAGAATGTCGGCTCAGGCCTGCTTGGAGGTGCTTCGCGCACCAAAGCCTGGGAGACTTTCGTTGAGCGTTGGGATGAAAAGGCCGATACCGGAGACAACGGCATGTTGGATGTGTTTCTTGAAGCCTTCGCCAAGGCTTACAGCAAGGCAAACACCCAAATATAACCCCTGCCGGAAGAGATTCAGGAGAAATTCGGCTTGACCGAAGTCTGAAAGGCGACAAAACTGCGCCGAGAGTTTATCAATTACAACGGGTAGCATTTTGATGGTGACAAGCTGGATTATCAAGCCGGTAGATGAGAGTGACGTCTGCGGCCCGGACCTCGATGCAACGGATGACATGGATTTCGTTGACTATTATTATGATGCGCTCAACCGCTTACCGGAACAATATATCAAGCCCGGCGTCAGACGGTCGAATAATGATGATGACCGTGGTGCGGATGCTGTTTTCAAAGTTGAATCCGTCAATATTTCGAATGAGAACAAGAATATCGACGCGCTGCTGAAGCGCAGCCGCGATATTCGCCTGCTGGTGCTGAAAGCCAAGTGGGAATGTCTGGCCGGGCGCCTTGTGAAGTCCTCCGAGGCGGTTTGCGCTATTGCCGACCTGCTGGAGACCTTTGGTTCTGCCGTGCATCCGGCCATCACCTCCTCTGCAAGTGAGCGGCGCGAGGCTCTGAGCGATCTGGCCGGAGAAGTGGGGCGGCACAGCCTTACCCTGCCGCTTCAGTTTATCGGTCTTGTTGGCTCTACCGAAGTCACCCTGCGCAAACTCAAATTGGCACAAAAAACCGCCACGCCCTATTCGTTCGAGGAAGAAGTATCGCTGGATATGCTGCAATCCGCGCTAAGCCAGCCATCGGTGCGCAAGCAGGTCGAGGCCTCTCATGAAGCGGCGCTCAACATGGCGCAGGCGCTTGAGCGGATCACCACGTTGAGCCGGACCCAGCCCAACGCCCCCTTCACCCCAGAATTTAGCGGCCTCATCATGGTGTTGGACGAAATCCGGGGGGCGATAACGGCCGTGCGTCCGGACCTACGCGGCACTGAAGCTGATTACGATTCAGCAGAGGCGCCCTCCCAAGCCACGTCATCTGACAAAGACAAAGACAAAGATAGTACCGGCAGCAATGCGCCCGCCGCCGCCGCTGAGGTGGCCCCGCAAGCTGGTGCCATCGGCTCTCACCTTCAGGCCAGTAAAGCGCTTGAGACCTGCGAGCAGTACTTTCGCGCGCACGAGCCTTCGTCTGCGGCGGTTTTGCTCATAACTCAGGCCCGGCTGCTTATTGGCAAGTCTTTGGTCGAAGCCCTTGAAACCCTGTTGCCCGAAGAGGCCAGCCACGCGGTTGTCGAGTTTGGTCCACAGGCTGGCTTTGCGCTGAATATCGACCGGCTGCGGGCCTTGACCAATGAGGCGGCCCCTGCGGCAGAAACCCCTGCCGAGGCAGATTTTGAACCAGTTTCAGTATCTTCCGGGGCAGATGCAGCCGCACTCATTCGCGAGGTCGAGAAATTCTTTCACCTTAAAGAAAAGAGCAGCGCCGTGCCGGTCCTGTTGCGCCGCGCCCGCTCTTATCTGGATAAGGATTTTCAAGCATTGGTTGATGAGCTAATGCCGCAAAAGAAAAAATGACCCTAAAACTGGCCGGGGCTGCCTATGCCGGATTGCCCACATGCTCTGGTTGAAAACCCTTGACGCCTTACAATGCATGGCTATTCTGCGCCCTATGAACCCTTTTCCTGCAGGTTATTTCGTGCCATAATATAACAAAGGTAAATTTGTAATTTTTACTACTTGAAAACAGGAGCGTTAGATGCCTTCAAATTCCGGTTCGGGTTTCATCAAGAGAAATCGCCCCCCACGGGTCCAAATCGCCTATGAAGACCCTCATGATAGTGAGAAAATGGTCGAGCTGCCCTTTACCATGGGTGTCATGTCTGACCTTTCAGGAAATGATCCGGGGGTTGAAAAAGAGGCGGTTGAAGAGCGCGAGTTTACTGACGTTACCAAAGACACGCTTGATGAATACGTTGCCGAGGTCCAACCCGGCATTACTTTCATGGCCGAAAACCGGCTAGACCCGGATTCAGATTCCAAAATGGGTGTGTCTCTCAAGTTTGAGAAAATGGAAGACTTTAACCCGGCCCAGATCGCACGTCAGGTGCCTGCTTTGAAAAAGCTGCTTGAGGCACGTGAGCAATTAGCCAATCTGCAACGGTATATGAGCTCCAAGCCCAAGGCTCAGGAGCATATCAAGAAACTTTTGGATGACCCTGAGCTTATGGCGGCGCTCATGGAACGTGAAAAGCCAGAAGACGACGCATAAAAGGAATGGGGCCAGAGGACGCAAAACCAGCGGACAGGCCAGACAGGGATATATAAATGGCGAACGAAACACAAACATCCGCCCCGCAACCGGGTGAAGCCCTAAATGAATTATCTGAATTCTCGGATATTCTGCAACAAACCATCAAGCCGCGCAGCGACCGGGCGGCAAAAGAGGTTGATAATGCCGTAGTGGCACTGGTGCGCGAGGCACTGGACGACCAGACCATCGTTGCTGATGACATGATCGACACGATCGATGCGATGCTGGCCAAGTTGGACAAAAAGCTTTCCGACCAAATGAACGCCATTTTGCACAATGAGACCTTTCAGACGCTTGAAAGCTCATGGCGCGGCCTTGCCTATACGCTGAATAATTCTGAGACGGATGCTTCTTTGCGCATCAAGGTTTTGAACGCCTCGAAAAAAGAATTGCAGCAGATGATGCGGCGCTATCCCGGCGCTAAATGGGATAAAAGCCCGCTGCATGATATGGTTTATGAGAAAAACCTCGGCACCCTTGGTGGCCGCCCGATTGGCTGCCTGATCGGGGATTATTATTTTGACCAGTCCAGTGCAGATGTAAACCTGCTGACTTCAATTTCAAAAGTTGCAGAATCCTCGCTGGCCCCCTTCATCTCGGCCGCATCTCCGACCCTTCTTGGGCTTGATTCCTGGAACGAAATTGGCGTGCCGCCGGATTTGTCCGAAGTTTTTGACACCCCGGAATATGCCCAGTGGAACAGCCTGCGCGACAGTGAAAACGCCCGCTTTCTGGCGCTGGTTATGCCCCGCGTTCTGGCACGCGAGCCTTACGGGCAGAACTCGAACGCTCAGGTTGAAGAGTTCAACTTCGAGGAAGAAACTGATGGCCATGGCGGCCAGATGTATTCTTGGATGAACGCGGCCCACGCAATGGCGGCAAATATCAACCGGGCCCACAAGGAATATGGCTGGACGGTGAAAATCCGCGGTGTGCAGTCGGGCGGCGAGGTCGAGCAATTGCCGACACACCTGTTTGATTCCGGTGGCGGTGCCAAAGACCTGAAATGCCCAACCGAGGTATCCATTACCGACCGGCGCGAAGGCGAGCTGAGCAAAATGGGCCTGATCGGGCTTATTCACCGCCAGCATACAGACAAGGCAGCCTTTATTGGCGCACAATCCCTGTACCGGCCCAAGAAATATGTCGATGATCTGGCAACCGCCTCTGACAACATGTCGTCACGTATTCCGTATATGTTTGCGGTTTCCCGGTTCAGCCATTTTTTGAAAGCCATGGTGCGCGATAAAATTGGCGAAAGCCCTGACCGCCGGCAGTTGGAAATGAGCCTGCAATCGTGGATTAACAAATATGTCTCGGCCAACCCGGAAACAGCGGATGAGATGGAGAAAGCGCAAAAGCCTCTGGCCGGCGCAAAAGTCGAAATTATCGAGGACGAACTTAACCCAGGATATTACCTGGGGAAATTCTACCTCAAACCTCACTTCCAAATGGAAGGAATGGATATTGGGATGAGCCTAGTTTCCAAACTACCAAAAGCCTAGTAACCGATAGCCAATGTTGAACTAATGTATAATTGGCCCGTCAATTAGTTTAAAAGGAGAATACCATGTCTTTAGACGTCTTCCTCTA
>CAYNXK010000141.1:2030-5956 GCA_964401125.1 uncultured Aliiroseovarius sp. | reverse complement strand
AAATTTTTCTGAAAAGCCTTGCTTTCACGAAAAAACCGGCGAATGGGCGCCGGTTTTCGTTTTAGCAAGTAGGTAGGTAGGGAGGGAGGGAGGTTTTATCCTCCGCCAAGCTGCGTGGTGATATCTATGCCCGTTGGTGGCACCGCGCTTTGAATATATTCGCGGAAGATCACCTGGGCATATTTGCCGTTGAGCACCATTGGGTGATTTTGCACAAAACCCGTGACCTCGGTTATAGTGCGCCGGTTACGCCGCTCGCGCTCCGTTGTCACCACCAAAGGCTGGGTTTCACCGTGTGAGACCACCGCTTCAAGCCGTGAGCGGCTGATGCCTTGACTGACCAGATAGGAGACAACGGCCTGCGCCCGCCTCAGACCAAGACGTTTGTTATAGGCGTTTGAGCCAACAAGATCCGTATGGCCATAAACCTTGAAGCGCACTTCGGGGAATTGGCGGATCCAGCCAGCTTGCTGGCGAAGCACCGCACGCGAGGTCTCATCCAGCGCCGTCGAGTTGAAGGCAAAGTTGATCATCGGCGCTACTTCACTGGCAAAACGCCCGGCTAAATTGACTACATAGCTGCGTTCACCCGACTGCATTTGGGTGTTGTTCATGGTTGGGTTGCCAAAAGCACCCTCGTCGATGAAAGCCCCGGCCTCGTTGTTCCACCGGGAGCTATTCTCACAACCTGCCAGAAGCGCTATGGTCGAGGCGGCGGCGAGAAGGGCGGTAATACGTTTCATGTTCATGGCTCTTTACTCCATCACATAGCCAAAGGAACCCGAGAAATCCTGCCTGGCAACTTCGCCTGCCGCCCCGGTTGTGGGCCGGTTTGGTGCCGCGGTGCGTCCATATAAAAACAGATCAGCTTCGCTTGGTGGCCGCACCCTGTCTGTGGGCAGAATAAAGGCCTCGCCGCGGGTCGGGGTTACCAAATGCGGGGTGATGATGATCACCAGCTCGCTTTGCTCGCGCTGATATTCGGCCGAGCGAAAAAGCGCCCCGAGGATGGGGATGTCACCAAGCCAAGGCACCTGACCGCTGAGATCGCGGAAATCATCCTGCAACAAGCCGGCAATGGCAAAGCTTTCGCCGTCACGCAGCTCAACCGTGGTCGAGGTTTCACGTCGCCGGAAGCCGTTGACGGCAAAGCCTTCATTGACAAAGCTGATTGTCGGGTCGATGCCGGAAACAGCCGCCACCATCTCAATATTGATGATGTCATCGTCAATCACCCGCGGGGTGAATCTCAGCTCGATCCCAAAGGGTTTGTAGCTGATGGAGATACCACCATCCCTGTCAATTATCGGAATCGGGTATTCGCCGCCGGCCAGAAAGGTTGCTTCCTGCCCGGAAAGGGCGGTCAGGTTCGGCTCGGCCAGAGTGCGCACCATGCCTTTGCTTTCAAGGGCTTCCAGCAGAATGCCAAACTCGAAGGCGCCGGCGTTGAAGCCCAGCGCCAGCATGCCTTCAGTGCCGGGCCCGGTTGTGATCGGGGTGCCAAGGGCGTTGTTGCCAGCCAGCCAGGTGCCGGTTTCGGCAATTACACCCAGCCCGCCGCCGCCTCGCATGGCCAGCGAGGCCGAAAGTGATTTGGAGACCGAGCGGTTCATCTCGGCAAACCGCACCTTTAGCATGACCTGCTGGGTGCCGCCCACCGACATCAGGTTAGAGACCCGGTCAGGCGCGTAGCGGTTAGCCAGATCGAGGGCGCGGTCAAGTCGGGCAATTGATGAAACCGTACCTGAAAGCACGATGCCATCATTGGCGGTGCGCACTTCAATCGGCTCACCCGGCAATATTTGGCGCAGACGCTCTTTGAATTCGGCAATGTCGGGGGTTACATGCACTTCAACAGAAGTGATCAGGCGCCCGTCCGGCCCCAAAATAGTCAATGTCGTGCGCCCCGGCGCTTTGCCCAACACATATATGGTGCGGTCCGAAAGGGTTGAAATGTCAGCGATGCTGGGGTTGGCAATGGAAAGTTCAGCGAAAGGTTGATCGCTTTCCACCACCACCGCGCGGTTCATCGGGACGTTTAGCGCGCTTGAGGTGGTGCCTTGCATGACACGCAGGGTTTCTGCACTGAGCGGCGTCGAAATCGACGCAAGCCCAACCACCAAGCCCAAAAGGCCAGCTCTGATAATATTGCTTTTCATTAGTGATCCTGCCTCTCCGATCACGCCACATTTGATATTCTGCTCGGGTCTTGTTGCCCTTATGTGGAGCAATATGCGCCGCTTTTGATTTTTAATCAAGAATCAAAGCCTTGAGGGACTTATTTAATGTGGATATGTGGCAACACTTATAGAGAGAAGGCGGGGTTCACCCCAGATATGGTGAATTAAACAGATACGCACCCAGATATTGTGGGGCGTACCTGCCTGTTTTTCTAACGCCCTTGCGCCAATCTGTGCCTCAGCCGCTCATGGGTGCGCTGCAATCCACTGCAATCCACTGTACTGTACTGTAGGCCAATGGATTAAAGCGTCCCGCCTTATACCCGTTGGCCGTTAGTGGATTGCACGGCAATTCATGAGAGGCTGATACAGGGATGAGGCGGGACGCAGCACGCCGTATCAGCGTTTCGCGCGTCCCGCCCAAAACCCGTGCCTCAGGTTTTGGGCGGGACGCTTTAAGATGCAAAACGCTTTAGCCTTCGGGGCAGGTAACCGGGGTTTCGACAATCTCGCCACCACGTCGGGTGCGAATGGTACAGACCTGCGCCAGCTCTGGGGCTATCAGTTCTTTGCGCACCTGAATTCCCAGCAGGGTGTTCTGATCAATCTCTACAGAGCCGGCCACGGTCTCATCCTGAGCGCCAACCAGCGACAGGCTGAGCTTGCCGGTTGATTGCGCCTGCGCCAGGGCGGCCACCTGTTGCGGTGTGGCCTCGACCGTAATGGTGCGGGCAATGGTCGGCGCGACTTGGTCGCTGTCGGCCATTTGGTCAATGGCGATGATAGTGATGCTGGCTTCAATCAGCATGGTGATATCCTGACCACGCCCGCCGCGCTGGGCAAGGTCGGCCTGGCCGGTCCAGTAAACATCAACCCGGTCACCGGGGCGCAGAAAGCCGGACACACCGGAGGCCACATCAACCCGGAGGGCAAAGGCGCGCATGCCAATACCAAGGCGCGAGGAAACCCCGGCATCGGCACCGGGAGCTGTGACTTTGACTGCCAGCACCGCCTCATCTTTTTCCATACTGCGCAAAACCGTGCGAAACCGGCGCTCGCCCTCGGGAAACAAGGCCTCGAGTGACAGGAACGTGCCTTCTGGTATGGCATCCTTGGGCCAGTTGACGGCGCGGATTTCTTCTTCAGTCAGCCGGTCACCATAGCGCAGAGCTTTGTTGATGACAAAAACCTCGACCGTCGGCACGATTTGGGCCTGTGTCGCGCGCTCTGCGGCCAGTTGCGCATTTTGCACGCCAATGAAGTCGCGGGCCATATAGACGGCAAAGCCGGCCAGGGCAATGCCGAGGATCAGGACCAGTCCAAAAACCAAACGCATGATTAAGTCCTTTCAGTTACTAATTTGGCAAGCCCACATTGCGGGGCAGCTACTTATTTCACCCTGCATACCCGGGAAATAGGGCAAAACTTTGGACAAAAGATGAATTTCGGGAGATTTTTTGCCAAATTAGCATCAATGGCATGAATTTCAGCCAATAGAAAAGGCCGCGCCTTTTGCAAGACGCGGCCCTGTCAGTGTTTATTGCTGGTGATTATGGGGCAACACCGCCACCGGTTGACATGGCAGTCAGGTCGGTTGCGATGGTAGCGCCCAGAGTGTTAACGCCACCGGAAACTGCGACCAGCACGGCAATGCCGAGGCCAACGATGGCGGCTGTCAGAACAACCCAGTCAACTGTTACAGCGCCGGATTCGTCATTGAGGAAGTTTGTGAAGAGTTTCATGTTT
>CAYNXK010000141.1:0-1930 GCA_964401125.1 uncultured Aliiroseovarius sp. | reverse complement strand
AACTGTTACAGCGCCGGATTCGTCATTGAGGAAGTTTGTGAAGAGTTTCATGTTTCTAGTCCCTTTAAAAGTTTGCTCATTGAGCGGTTATGGTCTGTTGGGCCTTGCAACCTCTCGAACCGCCTGTGAACCGATCCGATTGCCTGCTTGGCATGGGGTGTAATAAGCCAGTGAAATCAGGCGGGAATTGGGCAGGTTTCGTACAATTTTGCGGTTAACTATTTTTTCACACAAAAAGTTTATAACACATTGAAATACATCAATAAAAAAGTTAACCATGTCAGGATTAAATATTGATATGGCATTAAATTCCATGGATAATCTGGTTTATGTTAAGGAAAAACTGGTGCTTTCGCACGGAATTTGCTTAAACCAGACATAATAATAATGAGGCAGAGCGGTATCCGCATGAAGCGGCGCGGGTTACGGATAATCATGTGTGTCTGCGCAATCTGCGCTACACCGGCTTTGGCCGAGGGGCCGGGGGTGTCTTCACCGCAACCATTTGCCGATTTCACCTTCAAGCGGGTTGGCCTGCCGACACCGGGGGCGGGCAGCCGGATCAATGTCCAGATAGCCCCGGCAGCAGGGCAGGCGGTGCAGCAGGTGGCAGCCGCAACGCTCCCGGCGCTCCCGACGCTCAGTGGTTTCGAGTGGTTCTGGGGTGAGGTCTCACCGGCACGCGCTGAGGCTGGCCCCGCCAACTTCGCCCGCGCCCTCTATGTCTTGCAGAACAACGATGCCAGCCCGGCCCCGCGTTTGCAGCATTTGCAAGATATAGCGGCGGCGCACGGCACGGATATTCTGCTGGCGACGATAGGCACCAATATATCGCCCGCCCTGGTGGTGGCGGTGATCTCGGTTGAAAGCGCTGGTGATACAGCAGCGCTCAGCCCGGCGGGTGCCCATGGTCTGATGCAGCTTATTCCTGCGACTGCCGAGCGCTTTGGTGTTGAAGATAGCGCAAATTCCGCCGATAACATTCGCGGCGGGGTGGCCTACCTTGCCTGGCTGATGGCGCATTTCGACCAAGACCCGATACTGGCACTGGCGGGCTATAATGCCGGTGAAGGTGCGGTGCGAAACCACGATGGCGTGCCACCCTACAACGAGACCCGGGCCTATGTGCCCAAAGTATTGTCGGCCTGGCAGGTGGCGCGCGGCCTCTGCCAAACCCGGCCGGAATTGATTACCGATGGTTGTGTTTTTACGGTGAAAGGAAACCCCAGCAATGGATGAGAACAAACCCCTTGTTCTGGATGTGGACGGGACTTTCCTGAAGACAAACTTATTATATGAGAGTTTTTGGGCCGGGATGGGGCAGGCACCGGGCGCAACCCTGAAGGTGGTCATGCGCAACTTTACCAAACCGGCCATGCTGAAGGCGGAACTGGCGCGGATAGCGCATGTGCGCACCGATCTCATGCCAGTCAACCCGGATGTGGCCGATGTGGCTATGGAGGCGCTCAGGGAAGGGCGTGAAGTGGTGCTGGCCTCGGCTTCGAACGAGGGTCTAGTAGCGGGCCTTGCGCGTGATTATGGGTTGAGTGAGAGAGTGTTTGCCTCGTCGGCCACGAAAAACATGAAAGGCGCAGTCAAGGCGCGGGCTTTGGTGGGCGCATATGGCGAGGGTGGTTTTGACTATGCCGGCAATGCGCCGGTGGATCAGGATATCTGGGCTGAGGCGCATACTGCCCTAGTGGTTGGCCACAGCAAGGCGGCGCGCAATCTGATGCGCAATGGCAAGCTGGTACGCTCATTTTCCGGCGGCTGGCAACTGCGCGATGTGCTGCGCGCCCTGAGGCCGCTGCAATGGCTCAAGAATGTGCTGTTGTTTGTGCCGTTGATTGCAGCCCATGATTTCACCCTGTCGTCGTTGCTTCTGGTGCTGATTGGCATTGTCAGCTTCTCCGCCGCGGCATCCGCCATG
>CAYNXK010000140.1:0-5996 GCA_964401125.1 uncultured Aliiroseovarius sp. | reverse complement strand
AGAAACCCATCTGTGCCATGACTGCCATCCCTCCGCTGCATCATGGCCCGATTCTGTAATGCCCTAAGGTCAGGTGCAATTTTTAGAGGTGCCCTTGATTCAAAGCGGTATTGAAACAGCGCGAAACTTTGCGACAGAACCTGAGCGCGGTGGTCAGCGTCCGGGGCTCGTGTTTTGATGGGTTTGATATAGCTGCGCAATTTGTCCGTTGCCCGACAGTGCATTGCACCGCAATGTCACGAAAGGGGGTGATGACAACCCTTGGTTCGCCAAACCGGGCAACCAGTCTTTGAAAAAATCGCTTTTCAGTTTTGGCATTCCGGCGCGTTTGTACAATAATATCAAAAGTATCGCCATTTGTGCCGATCGCGCGCCAAAGTGGTTTATCCACAGCCGGATTACTTCACGGCTTACAATCACGCCCCGCTCGGCCAGCAGATCCTCAACGTCTGCTGTGCTCAGTGCGAAACGACGGTAAGCCCAAACCGCGTAAGCAATGATTTCATGAGGATAGCGGTAGCCCTTTAGGCATGGCATATGGTTCGGTGTTTTCATACCTTTGGCATAGTGCTGTCACGCCAAACAAACAGCTTGGCAATACCGGTCAGTGTCTTTGAAGGCCGGCTTTAAGGCCAGCCATATTATGCCTCGGCAGCCTCTTCGATAGCTACGCGAGCTTTGTCACCAGCACCTTTGGCACTTTCATCCCGGTCAACAAACTCGATGATCGCCATCGGAGCCATGTCGCCATAACGAAAACCGGCTTTCAAAACACGTACATAACCACCTTGGCGGTCTTTGTAGCGCGGGCCAAGTATCTCAAACAACTTTACCACATAAGCGTCTTGCTTCAATTGGGCGGCAGCCTGACGGCGGGCATGCAGATCACCGCGTTTGCCCAATGTGACCAACTTATCCACTACGCGCTTCAGCTCTTTGGCTTTCGGCAGAGTGGTTTTGATTTGTTCGTGCTCAATCAACGACCCGGCCATGTTGGCAAACAACGCTTTGCGGTGTTCATGGGTGCGGTTCAGGCGACGATAACCTTTTTTATGGCGCATGGTTCATTCCTTTTTATACTTTGTCTGGGGCTTCGTGCGTGCGAAGCCCCTCCTTTGGAATGGGCAGGATTGCCCGGTATTCAGGCCCGTTTCAGAACTGGTCTTCAAACTTCTTGGCCATGTCCTCGATATTTTCCGGCGGCCATTCTTCAACGTCCATGCCAAGATGCAGCCCCATGCCCGAAAGCACTTCCTTGATCTCGTTCAGCGACTTGCGGCCAAAGTTTGGCGTGCGCAGCATTTCGGCTTCAGTCTTCTGAATAAGATCTCCGATATAAACGATATTATCGTTTTTCAGGCAGTTGGCGGACCGCACTGAAAGCTCCAGCTCATCAACTTTCTTCAAGAGAAGCGGGTTGAATTCCAGCCCTTCTTCTTCGGCTTCGCGGCCAGTGGCTTCAGGCTCATCGAAATTAACGAAGATGGTCAACTGGTCTTGCAAAATACGGGCAGCAAACGCCACGGCGTCTTCTGGCGTGATTGAGCCATCGGTTTCCAGCTTCAGAGTAAGCTTGTCATAATCCAGCACTTGACCTTCGCGGGTTGGCTGCACATCATAGCTGACTTTTTTGACCGGAGAATAGATTGCGTCAATCGGAATAAGGCCAATTGGCGCATCTTCCGGCTTGTTTTTGTCTGCCGCCACATAGCCCTTGCCGGTATTCACCGTCAGCTCCATGTAAAGGTCGGCGTCCTCATCAAGGTGGCAAATGACGTGATCCTTGTTCAGGATTTCAATGCCCGCACTTTCCGAAATGTCGCCGGCAGTTACGATCATTGGGCCTTTGGCTGAAATCGACAGGCGCTTTGGCCCCTCGACTTCCATCAGAATGGCCACACCTTTCAGGTTCAGCACAATATCAGTCACGTCTTCACGCACACCAGCAACGCTGGAAAATTCGTGTAGTACGTTGTCAATTTGCACGCTGGTCACGGCGGCACCCTGTAGGCTCGACATCAGAATGCGGCGCAGCGCATTGCCGATTGTCAGGCCAAAGCCGCGCTCAAGCGGCTCAGCAATCACGGTGGCCTGACGCGCCGGGTCATTGCCCGGCTTTACGTCAAGCTGTGTGGGCTTGATAAGCTCTGCCCAATTTTTATGGATCATGTGTCCCTCCATTCTTGTCCTGCCTTCATGTCCAAAAGGGCAGGACGCCCGAGGTTGAAATACAATGGGCGCGGGCAGCAATACAGCACAGCCCGCGCACCGGAAAATTATTAGACGCGGCGGCGCTTCGGTGGCCGGCAGCCATTATGGGCAATCGTCGTCACATCGCGGATAGAAGTGATGTTAAAGCCGCAAGCGGCCAGCGCGCGCAGCGCACTTTCGCGCCCGGAACCTGGCCCCTGCACTTCAACTTCAAGCGTTTTCACGCCATGATCTTGCGCCTTCTTGCCAACGTCTTCCGCAGCCATTTGCGCCGCATAGGGCGTTGACTTGCGCGAGCCTTTGAAGCCCATTGTACCCGCAGATGACCAAGCAATCGCATTGCCTTGCACATCAGAAATCAGGATTTTTGTGTTGTTGAACGACGAATTCACATGTGCCACACCAGCGGCGATGTTTTTACGTTCCTTACGTTTAACGCGTGTCTTATCTCGTGCCATGTCTCAGCCCCCTATTTCTTTTTGCCGGCGATAGCGCGCGCCGGGCCTTTGCGCGTGCGCGCGTTGGTATGGGTGCGCTGACCACGAACCGGCAAGTTGCGGCGGTGGCGCAGGCCACGGTAGCAACCAAGGTCCATCAGGCGCTTGATGTTCATCTGGGTTTCACGACGCAAGTCACCCTCAACGGCAAAATTGGCGTCGATGTGCTCGCGGATGGCCAGAACTTCGGCATCACTGAGCTCGTTCACACGCCGGGCGGCGTCAATTTTCACGGCTTCACAGATAACCTTGGCCGAAGTATGGCCAATTCCAGTAATATAAGTCAGGGCGATCGGGACCCGTTTATGGGTCGGGATATTCACGCCGGCAATACGTGCCACGTTAGCTTTCCTTTTCGTTGCGGTTCCGTAACTCCGGAACCTTTTTTCACAACATAAGCCCGCCGGATATTTCCCGCGGGCCACGCTGAATTTTTGATTTCGGCGAGCGGGGAGCGACCCCATTTCCATCGCCGATTCCCATCAGGGATGGTGCGGCTTAGATGGGTTTCATAGCGGCGTCAAGAGCCATAGCGCAGGGCAGACAATCCACCCCTCATTACGAATTCAAAACCGCCTTGATCTCTGCCGCCACTTCAGAAATTTCGCCCAGCCCGTTGACCGACCTAAGATCACCCTTGGCATAGTAATACCCGATCAGGGGTGATGTTTTCTTGTAGTATTCCATCAACCTGGTGCGCAGGCTTTCTGCGTTGTCATCAGGCCGGCGCTTGAACTCGACTCCGTTGCAATTGGTGCATCTTCCTTCCTTCGGGATCGGCTTCGAGAGGTCATTGTAAACCTCGCCACAATCCCCGCAGGTAGAGCGCGCCGTTATCCGCGCCACCAAAGCAGTATCATCGACGCGCATTTCAACAACCGCATGCAGGTTGGTGCCATGATCTGAAAGCAGCTCATTCAAGGCATCTGCCTGCGCCAGCGTGCGTGGAAAACCGTCAAAGATGAAGCCCCTGTTATGCTCACCTGCCAACTTCTCAGCGATCAGGCCAATGACAATATCGTCAGTCACCAGCTGCCCTGCGGCCATGACGGCAGCAACCTTCAGGCCCATCTCGGTGCCACTCTCCTTGGCGGCACGCAACATGTCACCGGTTGAAAGCTGAGTCAGACCATGCTCTTTTTCAAGAATACGGGCTTGCGTGCCTTTCCCTGCGCCGGGTGGCCCCAAAAGGATAATATTCATCTGCGAGCGGGTCCTTTTCGGCCGGGTTTGCCACGCCTTTTGCCGCCGCCCCGCAGCTGTGACTTCTCGATCAGGCCCTCATATTGGTGCGCCAGCAGATGGCTTTGAACCTGATTGATCGTGTCCATTGTTACCGACACCACAATTAGAACCGAGGTGCCGCCAAAGTAGAACGGAATAGCCAGCTCACTGCGCAGAATTTCTGGCAGCAGGCAAACCGCTGTCAGGTACAACGAGCCGAGCGTCAGCAGACGGTTGACCACATAATCAAGGTATTCAGCAGTTTTCTTACCAGGACGAATGCCGGGCACAAAGCCGTTCTGGTTTTTTAGGTTTTCCGCTACCTCATCCACCTTGAACGATACTTCTTTGGTGTAAAAGAAGGTGAAGAAGATGATCATGGCGGCAAAGAACAACAGGTAAAGCGGCTGTCCGGGGCCGAAATAGGCAAGCAGAGTTGACATGACCGGGCCTTGCTGGCCGGTGCTGAAGGTCGCGATAGTGGTTGGTAGCAAGAGCAGGGCTGAGGCAAAAATGGCCGGGATCACACCGGCTGGATTGACCTTGATGGGCAGGTGGCTAGAGCCGCCATCATATACCTTCATGCCCACCTGACGCCGTGGATACTGGATATGGATTTTGCGCAGGGCGCGCTCCATAAAGACCACGAAGGCAATGACCACGACTATCAGCACAAGAACGCCAATGATCACGCCGGGGCTGATGGCACCAGAGCGACCCTGGCTGAGAAACTGCGCTCCCGCAGCGGGGATTTCAGCAACAATGCCAACAAAGATGATCAAGCTGATACCATTACCAACCCCCCGGGCGGTGATCTGCTCGCCCAGCCACATCAAGAACATAGTGCCGCCCACCAACGTCATTACCGCACTGGCCTGAAAGAACAGGCCGGGGCTGGTAGCAAGGCCACCCGCTTCAAGGCTGGCAGCAAGGGCAAGCGCCTGGAATGTTGCCAGAACCACGGTGCCATAGCGCGTGTATTGGTTGATTTTCTTGCGGCCCTGCTCGCCCTCTTTCTTGAGTTGCGCAAGCTTTGGCACCATCGCAGTCATCAACTGAACGATAATCGCCGCCGAAATATAGGGCATGATACCAAGGGCAAAAATACCCATCCGCCCCAGCGCACCGCCGGTGAACATTGACAAAATGCCACCAATGCCGGTGGCCGCCTGCTCCATGAATTCCTGCAGGGCAATTGCATCGATCCCCGGCACTGGAATGAAGGTCCCCAACCGAAAGATGATCAGAAGTCCGATGGCAAAGAATATTCTCTGGCGCAGCTCGGTGGCTTTTCCGAAAGCCCCCCAGCTCGTAGTTGCGGCCATTTGTTCTGATGCAGATGCCATGTGATGGCCCCCTGTTGTGATAAACGCCGCCGACCCGATTCCGGGCCCCGTTTCCAGCTAGGGCGGCATTTGAAACGTCAGCTATATGTAAGAAGCCAAGGCGGCTCTCACAAGCACTTATTCAGCGGCTACCGGGTTTGTGACGGTCAACTTGCCGCCAGCCTTCTCAACAGCCTCAATGGCGGCCTTTGATGCACCGGTTACTGTGAGTATCACTTTTGCAGTGATCTCGCCCTTGGCCAGGACCCGTACGCCATCAAGCTTGCGCCGGATTGCCCCGGTTTCAAGAAGCACATCTTCGGTGATCTCAACCTTGGCATCGAACTTTTTAGCGTCAATGAATTTCTGGATAAGCCCCAGATTTATAACGGCAAATTTTTTCTTGTTGCGCGAGCTGAAGCCGCGTTTTGGCAAGCGTTGGTAGAGCGGCATTTGGCCACCCTCAAAACCCTTGATGGCCACGCCCGAACGGGATTTCTGGCCCTTAATGCCACGCCCGGCAGTCTTGCCCTTGCCGGAGCCAGGACCGCGACCAACGCGCTTAGGTCTTTTGGTCGCACCGGGATTATCTCTGAGTTCATGCAGTTTCATATCGCTTCTCCTGAGCCGGATGTGACCCCAGAAGCGAATGGGCCAACCACGGCGTTTTTTGATTTTGATTCTGTGACAAGATGCCACCGGAGGCGTATAGGCGGATGCGTGCGGCAATGCAATAGCT
>CAYNXK010000139.1:0-6007 GCA_964401125.1 uncultured Aliiroseovarius sp. | reverse complement strand
TTATCAAGCCCAGGCATCGCGGCATCACCTCGCATGGGCGCGGCTGTCAGGATTTGCATATTGACCGTTGCCAGTTCATCTCGAATGAGCAGGGCCTTGCTGCCCCGGCGCGGATTTCAGTGGCCTTCAACGTTAATGCCAATGATGCCAAAATCCGCGACAGCCGCTTTCAGCGCATGGGGCTGACGGGTGTTTTGCATGGTGGTGGCCATTTGATTGTGGGCAATCACTGGTTTCAGGGCGATGATGTGACCAACGGTCCCCAAATGCCAGGCATGGTGTTTACCAATGAGAACATCGCAACCGTGATTACCGGTAATTACATTGATAATTGCTGGATTGAGTGGACCAATGAGCACGATGCCAACCCCAATTATGGCTCTGAATTCAGCTTTGGTGGCCTGACGGTTACGGGCAATATCTTTCTGGCAATCGACGTGGCTTCTTGGTTCACTTGGATCGTGGTAAAGCCCTATGGCAGCGGCCATTTTATCTCGGGGCTGCATGTGAATGAGAACAACTTCAAGACAATTCTCGGCTCGATTGACCGGGTGGAAAGCGTGGATGACAGCATTGCCGGGCTGAATTACTGGCGCATGCGCAACCTTACCTTTGAACGCAACACCTTTACCGGCGTCAGCCAGCGCACGGTCAGCCCGGTCAACCTTGAGTTTGATCAGAACACCAACGCCACCACCTGGACGCTGGACCCTTCAGGCTATCTGCCGTTTGGTGGCAATGCCCGCACGATTACATCGGTGGTGACTGAGGGCGAGGTGCTGAATGGTACCAATGCCAGAGTGACGGCGATGCCTTATGTAAATGTCAATGCCGGCTCGCAGGCCAAATTTGTGCAACTGGTTTGGCCAGAGGCCTGCCGGGGCACCGCACATGTGACAATACGGGTGGACAAGCCCATCTGACGGCGGCCAGGCGCAGGTCTCAAGGCGCAGGTCTCAAGGCTCCGGGCGAAAGCTCGGAGCCTTTATCAGTTTCAGCCTTTTTCGCGCAGCCGGATCAGCCAGCCATCTGGTCCCGCAATGTGATCGGGCAGCAGGATGATCATGATCTCTCTGACCGCGATCGTCGCCATCATACTGACCAGCAGCTGGTCAAAACTAATACTACTCAAAACATTTATCATCTTGGTAACCCTGATTTGTGCGGTTTCTGTATTGATGCAGAAAGTGACGTAAAGATGACGCCAAATTGGAAAAAGTTTTTGCTTTTTCAAGATCTGGCGACAATCATGCGGGGTGGGTGGCATTGTTGCATCTGCCTGGTTATTTAACGCCAATGGGCTAGGCTATGAAAGCAAAAGTGTTTGACCGGGATCAATGTGAAAATGGTCACCGGCTGATAGGGTATACCTGAACATAACAGGAGAGATGTGCATGGTAGTCCCAACGCCGCGGGTGAGTTCCGCAAAAAAACCAACCGCAACAACCCAAACGGCAGTTGCGGCTGAAACCGCGCCCGTTCAGACAGAAGAGACCTTTCCGACGGTGACGCGGGATCAGATTCGCCAGATGTTTGAGAATGGCGAATATCCGTACCAGAAAAAAATGAAGAAAGCTGAGTACGAAGCCCAGAAGGCCGACCTTCAGGCCGAACTTTTGAAGGTGCAGAAATGGGTTGGCGAGAGCGGGCAGAAATTTTTGCTGATTTTTGAAGGGCGCGATGCTGCCGGCAAGGGTGGCACTATCAAGCGCTTCATGGAGCATCTGAACCCGCGCAAGGCCCGGGTGGTGGCGCTCAACAAGCCGACCGAAGAAGAAAAAGGTCAGTGGTTCTTTCAGCGCTATGTGCTGAACCTGCCGACCAGGGGCGAAATGGTGTTCTCTGACCGCTCGTGGTACAACCGCGCCGGGGTTGAGCGGGTGATGGGGTTCTGCAAACCCAACGAATACTTGGAGTTCATGCGCCAGACCCCGGAGCTGGAACGCATGTTCGTCCGGTCCGGTATCCACTTGTACAAATACTGGTTCTCGGTCACGCAGGACGAGCAGAAACGCCGCTTTGACAGCCGCGAGGATGATCCACTGAAACGCTGGAAGCTGAGCCCGGTTGACGTCGCGTCGCTATCAAAATGGGACGATTACACCGAGGCCAAAGAGGCGATGTTCTTTTATACTCACACCGCTGATGCGCCCTGGACCATCGTGAAATCAAACGACAAGAAACGCGCTCGCCTTGAGACCATGCGCCATTTCCTGTCGACCATTGACTACCCCGACAAGGACCTGAGTATTGCCACAGAACCGGACCCCCTGATCATCGGCCATGCCAGCCAAGTGATTTATGGCTCGGAGCATATTCTGGGGGCCAGCCTGCACCCGGAGCACCGGCGCGGCGGCAGTTAAAAGTTCACTCACGGCGAATTGGCGGCGGGACTCAACCTTACAGCCACAGAACAGCCACAGATTTTCTGGCCCCCATTGGGCATTCGCCAACAGTACCAGCTATGGCGCTTTTGCCGGCTACAACATGCAGCGCGGGGCGCTGATTTATGGGGCCGAGCTATCCTACACCGCCCCCCGGCCTTGATGTGCTGGGCCCTCCTGGTGCCGGGCAAACCTTTTATGCCGATGTCAAATTGCGGCTGGGGCTATAGTTTTGGCAATCTGCTGGTCTATGGCAGTGGCGGGCTTTCCAGAGGGCATTTCGATGATGGCGGCTTTGCCACCTTTGTGTAGCCTGACGACTTAATTTTGATTCTGATGTCAAGCTATAAGTCTTTGATTTTACGCGCATGCTTCATGAATTTTGCACTCAAAATTCACTCCCATGCGCCATACAAACCGGGCATGTCCTTGGGGTGGGGATTGATTATAGGCTGGGTGACAACCTGTTCATTGGTGCAGAATATACATCGCGTGAGCTGCGCGGGCCGGGAGAAAACATCCCGGTTCTTGACGTCGCCTCAAGCATCCAGAGCATATTGCTGCGGCTGGGCTGAAAATTCTGATCCAGAGCATATTGCACTGCCGGTGCCCTCACACCGCCGGTGAATGCCCTGAGGCCTCCATAGCGTAGGCGTCAAAATGGCGGGCGATAATGCGGGCCATAATATGGGCGTGCGGGCGGATGGTCAGGATGCTGCCGTTAAGGCCGGTGGTGCCGGGCATTGCCGCCTCCAACCCATCGGCCATGGCGCATAGCGGGGCGGGGTTGGTACCAAATTCATCAGCCACGGCAGCAAAATCAACGCGGAAATCACAAAGCAACAGCTCGATGATGCGGGCGCGAATCTGGTCATCCCCGGCGAATACATGGCCACGGCTGACCGGCAGAACTCCATCGCGCAGCTTACCGACATATTTTGCCGTGGCAGGCTCGTTCTGGGCATAGCCTTGCGGAAACCGCGATATGGCAGAGGCTCCAAAGCCAATCAGAACTTCTGATTTATCCTCGGTATAGCCCTGAAAGTTGCGTCGCATGGTGCCGTTGGCTTGGGCGCTGGCCAACCCATCGTCTGGCCGGGCAAAATGGTCGATACCAATCTGGCGGTAACCTGCCGCTGCAAACAGCTTTTGCGCCACCTCAAACAGCTCCAGCCGCTCTTCGGGCGCGGGCAGGGCTTCGGTCGGGATCAGCTTCTGGCGCCGCGCCATCCATGGCACGTGGGCATAGCCAAATAGCGCCACCCGGTCAGGCGTTAAGGTCAACAGTTTTTCAACAGAGGCCGTGATGCGGGCCTTGGTCTGGTGTGGCAGGCCATAAAGAATATCGGCGTTTAGGCTGTTGATGTCGCGCGCCCGCAGGCCTAGGGCAGCGTTGCGGGTAACCTCAAAACTTTGTGGCCGGCCAATGGCTTCCTGTATCACCGGGTCAAAATCCTGCACCCCAATCGAGGCCCGGTTCATTCCGACCGCCGCCAAAGCATCAAGCCGGGAATCATCAATTTCATTGGGGTCAATCTCAACCGAAAACTGCGCCCCTTTAGCCAGCGGTGCCATATGAAAAATCGCTGCGGTCAGGTCGGCTATCATGGCCGGTTCCATCAATGTCGGAGTGCCGCCGCCCAGATGCAAATGCTCAATGCTGACACCAGCGGGCAAATGCCGTGCTACCAGCTCAAACTCCCGCTTCACACTTTCCAGATACGAGGCCACAGGGGTGATGCTTGTAGTGCCTTGCGTGCGGCAGGCGCAGAACCAACACAGGTTACGGCAAAACGGGATGTGAACATAGACCGAGACCTGGGCCCCGGCGGGGATTGCCGATAGCCAGGTTTGCACCTGCTTCTCGCTCAGCCCCGGCTTGAAATGCGGCGCCGTCGGATAGCTGGTATAGCGCGGCACACGGGCGTCAAATAGCCCCAAGCGTTTAAGTTGCGTATAGGTCTGCATTCGATTATGATTTAGTAACTATACAGCGCGCTACATTGATCAGGATCAAACTAGGACTACCTTCCCATGACAAAGATTCATTTTGACAAAAAAAATTGCAACACGTGCCAGATTCGGCGCCGTGCGGTTTGCTCACAATGCGATACTGATGAGCTGTCAATGCTGGATTCTATCAAATATTATCGCTCCTATGAGGCTGGGCAGCCAGTCATCTGGGCCGGCGACCATATGGAATTTGTCGCCAGCGTTGTTGTAGGCATTGCCACGCTCAGCCAGGGCATGGAAGATGGGCGCAGGCAGATGGTTGGGCTGTTGCTGCCCTCGGACTTCATTGGCCGGCCGGGGCGCGATACGGCACCCTATGATGTGGTTGCGGTTTCTGACCTGACAATCTGCTGCTTCCGCAAGAAGCCGTTTGAAGAAATGATGCTTGAAACACCGCATATTAGCGCACGCCTGCTGGAGATGACGCTGGACGAGCTTGATTCGGCGCGTGAATGGATGCTGCTGCTGGGGCGCAAGACAGCACATGAGAAAATTTCCAGCCTGCTGGCTATACTGGCCACGCGCGATGCTGCCCTCAGCCGCAAAAAACCCGGCGATGGTACATCTTTCGAGCTGCCTCTGACCCGTGAAGCTATGGCCGACTACCTTGGCCTGACGCTGGAAACCGTCAGCCGCCAGATGTCCGGCCTGAAACGCGAGGGCGTGATCAGGCTTGAGGGCAAGCGCCGCGTGATCATCCCGAATATAGACCGGCTTTTGGCGGCAACCGGCGATGATGTGGATGACCGAATCTCGGCCTAAGCGCCCGGCGCGGCTTTCCTGATCAGCCTCACAGCTCCAGCCTGCCCTACGCGGCGGTATCTTCCTCGCGGACGGCTTTCTTGTAGGGCTAACCGTGCTTGTAGGGCTAACCGTATCAACAGGTCAGTATGCCATCACATTCAGGAAACATTGTCATCATGGGCATCATTGGCATCCGTAAAAAACGGCGTCATTTGGGCAATGATTACTGCATTTTCCGCCAATGCGCGGCCCATTAGCCGGCGCTCTTCATCAGGTATGTCATGGCCTTCCTCCAGCCGCTCATCCAATGTGCCGTAGCCCGACACATCCAGTGGTGCGAGGCCCGCTTGTTTCAGGACCACCACGCATTCGCGTACCGCTTCCCCCTCATCAATGCCTGTGGCATAGCAAACCAGTGCCGCTCCGGTGGCACCATCAGGCAAATCGTCACCATCCTTGCGGCCAATCTCGATCAGCAAGGTATAGACCTGCTGGCGGGAGTTCTTTTTTGTCATGCTTGCCCTCAGTCCCGCAGCAACTCGTTGATCGACGTTTTGGCGCGGGTGCGGGCATCCACCTGCTTTACGATCACTGCGCAATACAGGTTCACACCATTCTTTGAGGGCAGTGAGCCGGCCACCACCACTGATCCCGCAGGCACTTCGCCGTAAGAAACCTCGCCGGTCTCGCGGTCAACGATCTTGGTAGACTGGCCAATGAATACGCCCATGCCCAACACCGAGCCTTCGCGCACAATGCAGCCTTCAACCACCTCGGAGCGCGCCCCGATGAAACAATTGTCTTCAATGATTGTCGGGCCCGCCTGCATCGGCTCCAAAACACCACCAATGCCAACACCGCCTGAA
>CAYNXK010000138.1:0-6026 GCA_964401125.1 uncultured Aliiroseovarius sp. | reverse complement strand
GCACCTCCACCGCCAAACAGGCGTATTGTGCGGTAACGCTGGATCAGGGATGAAACCCCGTTCGGCATCTCGCCATTGCTGGCGGCCGTATCATTGCGGAACTCATAATAATGCGCTGCCAGCAGCAGCACGGCCTGTTTCAGGTCGGCGGGCACATCGGCCCATGCCGCTCCAAACCCCGCCTCAAAAACGATCACCGCGCTGCCCGCCACTGGAATTGAAGGCAGACAAATACCGGCAGAAACCAGACGCGGACGGTGCATGTCCTGCTCCAGATAATAGCGTTCGGGAGCAATGATTTCCTCAGCCCCCAGCCGGTCGGTAATGGTCAACGAGGTAATGGCACTGACCGGGGCGACAGGCAAAGCCTGCGCTGCCAGATCACGCCAGGCGATTAGATTCCAACTGAAACTGCGGGTTATCAGCATCTTGCCGGTGCGCGCTTCAATCGCTGCCATGGCCGCCCGCAAATAGGATTCCAGTACATTATCCTGCACCCCGTCATCGGCAAACCCGGTGCCCAGCCGCAGGTGGTCTTTGAATTCCGAGACCGGTATGGCCGTGCCCGGCAAAGTGGTCAGCTCGACTAACATCATGGATTTTCTCCGAAATTTCGGGCCCCTCACGTCAACGTATTCATAGGGTCGGGCGCGCGCCTCCGCATTGCTCGGACGGAGGGGGAGCAGCTAGACAACGCGGGGGTAGATCTGGCGCGCGCCCGGTGCCCGCACCCTTACCCGAAGGCAAGTGTGCAGACCTGTTTTCCCGGCTCTAGGTGAGCGAGAATCTCAGCAGTTTGATCGCGGCAAAGTCGCTCACATCACCGCCCACACGCTTGGTGGCATAGAACAGCACATGCGGCTTGGCCGAGAACGGGTCACGCAGAATGCGCGTATCGGGGCGCTCGGCGATGGTATAGCCGGCGTGGAAATTGCCAAAGGCAATGGACAGGCTATCCAGCGCAATGTCAGGCATGTCCTCGGCAATCAGCACGGGATAGCCCATCAGGCGGGCAGGCTCGCCAGCGGCCAGACCATCAGACCATAAAAAGCGGCCATCGAGGTCTTTCATCTTGCGCACGGCGCCGGCGGTTTTTGAACTCATGAGAAAGCTCGCGCCAGCCCGGTATTCGGCCCCAAGCGCATAAACCAGATCAACAATAGCATCGCCCGGATTGGTGGCGTCAAAGTTACCCGCCGTGCCAGTGGGCACATAGCCAAGGTTGCCCCAGGTCCAGAGATCATTATCAACGGCCGTGTGGTTCAAAATGCCGGTGGGCTTGTCCAGCCCGTTGCCATTAATGAAGGCCGAAGCCTCGGCGCGGGCAAACTTCTCGGCCACCCGGCCGGCCATCCACTCGTCAATATTGAAAGCGCTGTCATCCAGCAGACGTTGCGAGATTTTTGGCAGGGCCGAAAGCTCGTGCAGCGGGATGGAAATCCGGTCAATGGTCGGCGTGCCGGTCTCGGTGGTGGCAGTGGTTTCATTAGCCCAGCCCGAGCCCATATCCGACTGGTCAATCAGCACGTCAAAAGCAGTGCCCTCAACATTGACCACATTAGCCACCTGACGGATCGACGAAGTCGAAATCAAGACGCTGGCAATGGTCGCCGCGGTTTCAGGGTCCACCAGATAGCCGCCATCGGCAGCAACAGCGGTGGACATGGCTTTGCCTTCCAGATCAAGGGCGCGCAAAGCATCGTCATCACCCGAACGCAGGTAAGACTCAAAGGCCTTCTGGTGCGGAGCTTCAGTTTCAGCGGCGGCCGACAGAGCCGGGCGCATAAGGGGTTGGGATTTACGGTCCAGCATGGTCAATCGCTCTTCTTGTTGTTGAAGTTTAATGTCAATGTCGTCGTGAAAGGTTTTGATATCGCTCATGAAATCGGCCAACGCGGTCTTCACCTCCGTAGCCGGTGACAGACTGGCAGGCGTAGATGCCCGTGTCTGGCCTAGAGCTTTCTTCTCTGTCTTGCTCATGTTTTGGTCCTGTTTAGAGGGTTCAGATCGCTGGCTTTTCACCTAAGGCCAGCATGCGGCGCGCGTCATTTATTGACACGGCCAGCTCACGCAAAGTGGCATCGGCATCCAGGTTTTCACCCTTGGCCTCAACCACCCGCGCATCGGGTAGCATCGGGAATGTCACAAGCGACACCTCCCAAAGCTCCAGCTCACTCAAGAGCCGCTGGCCCTTGTCGTTCTTTGTGGCGCGCCGGGTGCGGTAGCCGATCGACAAGCCGTCAATCGCCCCGGCCCCGATCAATGCAGCCGCCTCGCGGCCCTTGGCCACTTCGTTCAAAATACGCCCCTTCACATAGAGGCCGCGCGCGTCCTCACGCACCTCGTCCCAAATGCCAATGGGCTGCGCCGGGTCGTGTTGCCACAGCATCTTGATGCGCCCGCCATTGGCCGCCAACGCCTTCAGGCTGGCGGCATAAGCGCCTTTGACAACCACATCGCCGCCCTTGTCAGGTTGGCCAAAAAAGCTGGCATAGCCTTCAACCTGCACGCCATCACTGACGGCTTCACTCTCACCCAGCCGGGCAAATTTATGCTCCAGCCCCATGTTGTTTTGCAATTCACTCATGTTCTAAGCCTCATCTTCAGAAAGTTTTGGCAAGCCCAGCAGGGCGCGCTTTTCGGCCTCACTCAGAAAGCTGGCGCTGGCCACCCGCGCCCATTGCTGGTCACGCTCCCCGGCCAAAGCCGGCACCTGATCCAGATCTGGCTTCAAGCTCAGCACCTCACCGGTAAAGCCCGCAAGCCAGGCCCCCACCGAGGCCGAAACCCGTGTCACCAGCGGCACCACCGTCAGGCGGTAAAAGGCCCGGTTGGCTTCCTGATAATTGGCGTAAGTTGCATCCCCCGGTATGCCCATCAGCATCGGCGGCACCCCGAAAGCCGTGGCAATATCACGCGCAGCAGCCTCTTTGGTTTTCTGAAATTCCATATCCGAGGGGGAGAAACCCATTGGTTTCCAGTCCAACCCACCCTCAAGCAGCATCGGGCGGCCTGCATTGCGCGCACCCACATGGTGGCTTTCCATCTCACTCAGCAGCCGGTCGTATTGATCGGCCGAAAGCTGGCTTTGACCATCCGCGCCCTTGTAAATAATGGCCCCTGATGGCCGCGCCGCATTATCCAGCAGCGATTTTGACCAGCGGCTGGCAGAGTTATGCACATCAATCGCCGTGGCCGCCGCCATGATCGGGCTGAGACCGTAATGGTCATCCTGCGGGTGAAAAGATTTGATATGACAGATCGGGGAAAAATCTTCGTTTGCCGCGAAACGTTGCTTCTTCGCCCCCACTTTGTACTCATAGAAAACCGGCCAACCATCAGCACCGGGCACCAGGCTCATCCGGTCACTGCGCAGCACATGCAACTCACCGGGTATACCAGTTTCGGCCCCAACCGCTTCCAGATAAGCGTTGCCACTTAGTAAAAGCTGGCCATAAAGCGCTTCAAACAACTCGGCCCGTCCCTGGGCCATATTCGGGTGTTTTATCAGATCCATCACCGGATGCACCTCATAGCGGCGCTCATTATCCTGCAAAACCAAAGGCAAAGCCGCTGCCGCTTCTGCTATCAACTTGACGGCGCGAAAGCCCACCGGATTGTTGATAAAGCCAGTGCGCGTCAGGCTCACCGTGTCGCGTGCAGTCCAGGCCACCCGGCCTGAGCCCTGATAGCCAATCACCGGGCCGGTGGCCGAAGCCTTGGCCTCTGGCACATCTGCCGCTGCTCGCCGTAGAAAATCAAAAACCATTCCCGATCGCTCCTCAGTGTTGCCTATTGTGTCGCATTTTGCCTGAAAGCAGGCACAGCTTTCCCGGCCCGCCAAACGGCGGCGCAGAATCATTTTTCTCAGATGTTCCCGGACCAGCCGGGCCAATATCTCGCTCTCGGTGTCTGGCCCTCCCCGACAATGTGGGGCGCCTCTTTCCGATGAATGCACTCTGCCACGAGTGGTTAAAAAAGCCTTTAACCCAGCGTACGCACCTGCGGGCGGCGCCAATGCGCGGCAGGCTCGATCATCAATTCATGTATAGCCCAGACCAGCGCATCGACCCGGTCAGGGCTGCCCTTGCCTTCATAGCCGCGCGCCGTAATCAGGCACATCTGTTCTTCCAGCTGGCCCAAACCACGCAGATGCGCCACCCGGCCCTGTTCATAAAGGGCGGCCACCGGCTCGGCCCGCGCCACCTTGCCTTTTGAAGCCCTGACCGCCTTGTAAGGCACCAGCGGATCAAGCTGGCGGATTACACTTTCAACCATGTCGCCGCCCTGATTGACCTCGGCCACCAGCTTATCCGCCCCATGCCGCGCCATGGCATCCAGTGCTGCCTGCGCCCACTCACTAGGTGACGAAGCCGCAACAGAGGCGTCCTCCAGCACCACCGCCCGCCATTCACCCGGCGCGCCTTCAGTCACCGCACCGACCACCAGGATCCCGCATTCGTCCGAGCCGGAATGCCCGGTTACCGGCGGGTCAATCGCCACCACGATGCGGCCCAGCTCCGGTGCAGTTTCCAGCCGCACCGCCTCAAGCCCGGCCATGTTCCACAATGCCCCCTCGGCGTCTTCCAGCAACACCCCGTCCAGCTCCTGACGCCCCAGCCGCGTGCCGTCATACCGCGCCCGCACCTCCTCCAGAAAGCTTGTGGCCAGATAGGCCTTGTTGGCCTCGGTGGCGGCGTGGCTGGTCACGGTTGAGGGGTTGGCAAGGATGGCCTTCAGCACCGCCACATTGCGCGGCGTGGTGGTAATAACCTGGCGCGGATGCTGCCCCAGCCGCAAAGAGAATTGCAGCATATCCCAGGTTTCCCCGGCCTTTTTCCACTTGGCCAGCTCATCCACCCAGGCCGCATCAAATTGCGGCCCGCGCAGGCTTTCAGGCTCGTGGGCCGAGAAAACCTGCGCCACCGCGCCATTGGGCCAGACCAGCCGCTTGCGCCCGGCCTGCCATTCTGGCCGCCTATCCGGGGGCGAGCAGGCCAATATGCCACTTTCTCCGAAAACCATGACCTCGCGCACCTGATCCATGGTTTCGCCAATCAGCGCCACCCGGCGTGAACGCCCCGGATCCAGCGGGCGTGCACCCTCAACCTCGGCACGCACCCATTCGGCCCCGGCGCGGGTTTTTCCGGCCCCACGCCCGCCCATAATCACCCATGAGCGCCAATCTCCCTCCGGCGGCAATTGATGCGGCATGGCCCAGAACTCAAACAAATAGGGCAGCGCCAACAGGGCGTTATCATCCAGATCATTCAGAAATTTCTGTTGAATCTGCGGCGTCGCGCAGGCAAGCCAGCCGACGTCCGATTTCTGCGCGCGCGGCATCAAGGTCGATGGCATAGCTATTGTCACTGCCGGCTTCTTTTTTGCGGAACTTCTCAAGTCTCAACCTTTCTTCATAAACGATAATCGCGGCTCTTCGGGCTTCAGACGAAACCTTTCCGGCCTCGGGTATGCGTTTGTTGTTATCTTCTTCCAGATCATCCTGAATGCGCTCCAGCTCATCCAGAACCCGGTCAAAAACTTTCTCCACGCGCGCCAAAGCCTTCTCCGGCGGCGCGCCCGCCCCATTGGGTGTTTTGTCTGCCATGTATTGATCTTGCCTCTCATGCTATTTTCCGCACGAGCGAAACCAAAATAATCACGGAGCTTTGCGCCCTCGGACTATTGCCAATTCCTTCTAGCCTGCCACAACCTATACGTGAAATGAGGCCGAGAGTCAACTCAGACGCATTCGACAACGCGCTCTAACATATTGTTTTGTTAAGGTTTTGCGCCTTATCGGTTCAAATTATGGGCGAAACACTTTAAGAATCTCCAGAACATCACGGCACATTGACGCTCCCTTCATCTTGGCTCAAATACTCCGGGGGTATGGGGGCAGCGCCCCCATTCTATAATAAAATAACGGACCACAGGCGCATAATTCACGCAGGTTTAGTGGGCTATTTTATTGGGACCTATATACATACGTGACCCACATTCACGGCCCTATTAAACCCTACCCT
>CAYNXK010000137.1:0-6115 GCA_964401125.1 uncultured Aliiroseovarius sp. | reverse complement strand
TGTTGCTGTAGGCATCGGCATCGGCATCGGCGTGCCGCTGGGCTTAATGGCCGCCGCCAACAAAGGTGGGCTGCTGGATGAAATAATCATGCGCGGAAATGATCTGATTTTTGCCTTTCCATCCTTGGTAATTGCCATTCTAATCACTGCCGTTTTTGGCCCCTCGGCCCTTAACGCAATCCTTGCTATTGGCATTTTTAATATCCCGGTTTTTGCCCGCGTCACCAGAGGGGCAGCGCTTTCAATCTGGACGCTGGATTATATCATGGCGGCGCGCGTGGCGGGCAAGAATACCGCCCGTATCAGCTTTGAGCATATTCTGCCAAATATTGCCAACCTGCTGATAGTACAGGGAACTATCCAGTTCAGCCTTGGCATTCTGGCCGAGGCGGGCCTGTCTTATATCGGCCTTGGCGCACAACCCCCGACACCAAGCTGGGGCCGCATGCTAGCAGATGCCCAGACCATGATCTACCTCGACGCCCGCCTTGCCATCCTGCCGGGTATTTCTATCATTCTAATGGTGCTGGGGCTGAACCTGCTGGGCGACGGTCTGCGCGACCTGCTTGACCCGAGGATCAGGAGGGCGCGGCAATGATAAAGCTGAAAAACCTCTCTGTGTCGATCCATGGAAACCTTATTATCAAGGACATCTCGCTTGACATCGCACCGGGCAAAGTGACCGGGTTGGTGGGGGAAAGTGGCTCGGGAAAATCAATGACCGCGCTTGCAATAATGCAACTTTTACCGCGCGGATCAAAGGTTCAAGGCCGAGTTGAGTTGGATAATTCGAACATTTCAAGCATATCCGAGCGTGATATGTGCGCCATCCGTGGCAAGCGGATCAGCATGATATTTCAGGAACCGATGACGGCGCTGAATCCGCTCAAAACCATCGGAGATCAGGTGATGGAAACCTTGCTGATCCACACCGATGCCAGCCCCGCCAAGGCGCGCGCCATTGCCCGCGAAAAGCTGAGCCGCGTTGGCCTGCCTGAAGTACAGTTCCCACTCACCCGCTACCCGCACGAACTTTCCGGCGGTCAGCGCCAGCGCGTCTGCATTGCCATGGCCATCGCCCTCTCCCCGGAATTGCTGATTGCCGACGAGCCGACCACAGCACTTGATGTGACCACGCAGGCGCAAATTCTCGACCTGCTGCGCGGCATCATAAAGGACGAAGGCATGAGCTTGCTTCTGATCAGCCATGACCTTGCGGTGGTGGCCGGGCTGGCCGATCATGTGGCGGTAATGCAGGCCGGAGAAATTGTTGAACAAGGCCCGACCGAGGCGCTGTTTCGCGCCATGCGCCACCCCTATACGCGGCAACTTCTTGCAGCCTCCGGCCACCAGCCTCTACGCGCGGCAACCACAAGGCCCGAGCCAATTCTTGAAGTGCGCAACGCGGTGCGCGACTACACCCAGCCGCGCACCAGCCTGCTTGGCCCGGTGCCAAAATTCCGCGCGGTCAACAATGTCAGCTTCAGCCTGAACAAAGGCGAAAGCCTTGGTTTGGTGGGCGAAAGCGGCTGCGGAAAATCCACCCTGACCCGCGCCATTCTGGGGCTGGAGCCGCTTCAGGGCGGCGAGATCCACGCCTTTGGTCAGCTGGTCGGGGCGGGCTTTCCCAACATGCTGCGCGCCGGTATTCAGGTGGTTTTTCAGGACCCTTACTCAAGCTTCAACCCACGCTGGAAGGTGGAAAGCCTAGTGGCTGAGCCATTTCATTTGTTGGATAAGCGCCCGGCGGACTGGCGTGCGCAGGTGCGCCACACCCTGCATGATGTTGGTATCGAAGCGAGTGCCATGGACCGCTACATTCACGAATTTTCCGGCGGTCAGCGCCAGCGTATCGCCATTGCCCGGGCTTTGATATTGCGCCCTAAACTCATCATCCTTGACGAGGCGGTATCGGCGCTGGATGTTTCAATCCGTGCCCGGATTCTTGACCTGCTGGCGGCATTGCAAAAGGAATACGGACTGGCCTATCTGTTCATTTCTCATGACCTCAGCGTAGTGCGCTCGGTCACCGACCGGGTTTTGGTTATGCGCGCCGGCGAGATTGTTGAGGCCGGGCCGACCGAGCAGGTTTTCACCTGCCCCGCCCACCCCTATACACAGACATTAATAGAGGCCACGCCGGTCATTCCCCCCGCATGGAAGGAGAACCAGCATGCATAAACACCTCTGGTATGACACCACTCAGGTCTACATTGGTGGGGTTTGGCGCGCGCCAGCAAGCGGGCAGCAATTACCGCTTGAAAACCCCTCGACTGGTGAAAAAATTGGCACGATCGCACGGGGAAATGCCGCCGATATTGACGCGGCGGTGCAGGCGGCACAGGCGGCACTCGCGGGCGAATGGGGCCGCACCACAGCACTGGAACGCGGCCGTATTCTAACCCGAATTGGCCAGTTGGTGCTGACCCGGCTGGATGACCTCGCCATGATAGAAGCGATGGATGTGGGCAAGCCCCTGACGCAGGCGCGCAATGATGCGGTGGCGCTGGCGCGTTACATGGAATTTTACGGCGGCGCCGCCGACAAGGTGATGGGCGAGACCATTCCCTACCTTGATGGCTACACGGTTTATACCCTGCGCGAGCCGCACGGGGTGACCGGCCACATTGTGCCGTGGAACTACCCGATGCAGATCATTGGCCGCTCCGTGGGGGCCGCTCTGGCCATGGGCAATGCCTGCGTGCTGAAGCCTGCCGAAGAGGCCTGTCTGACGGCGCTGGCCTTTGTGGCGCTGGCCGAAGAGGCCGGGCTGCCCGCCGGGGCGCTAAACGTGGTGCCGGGGTTGGGGGCAGAAGCGGGCGCAGCACTCACGTCACATGCCGGCATCAACCATATCAGCTTTACCGGTTCTGTCGGCGTGGGCAGGTTAGTGCAGGTAGCGGCTGCGGAAAACCTGGTGCCGGTGACGCTGGAGCTTGGCGGAAAATCACCCCAGATCGTGTTTGACGATGCGGATATTGATGCCGCCCTGCCATTTCTTGTGGGTGCTTGCATCCAAAATGCCGGTCAGACCTGCTCGGCCAGCTCGCGCGTGCTGATCCAGCGCGGTATTTATGACGACCTTGTGGCGCGCATGGGCCTTAGCTTTGACAGCATGGTCTCGGCCCCGGCGCAGATGGATGCCAATCTTGGCCCCCTGATTTCAGCCCGCCAGAAAAGCATTGTTACGGGCTATATGGAGGCTGGCCATGATTTGCGCCGTGCCGGTCAGGGCAGCATCCATGCGGACACTCCCAAAGGCGGCTATTATGTGCCGGCCACCCTGTTTGCCGATGTACCGCCCAACCACAAGCTGGCGCAGGAGGAGATTTTTGGCCCGGTTCAGGTGGTGATCCCGTTTGACACGGAAGCAGAGGCCATCGCCATCGCCAACGGCACTGATTTCGGGCTGGTTGCCTCTATCTGGACCGAAAATGGTGCGCGGCAAATGCGTATGGCCAAAAAACTGCGCAGCGGTCAGGTGTTCATCAACAATTACGGGGCTGGCGGCGGGGTTGAGCTGCCGTTTGGTGGCAGCGGAAAATCTGGCCATGGCCGCGAAAAAGGTTTTACAGCGCTTTATGGCTTTTCCACCCTGAAAACAATCGCTGCCCGGCATGGCTGAGCAGGCGTGAATTTGCGGATCAGCAATTATGAGGCCCGGCATTTGTGGCTGTGGACCAATGGCCTGTCCAGCACCCCCACCGGGGCACTAGATATCATGGCCATTGTCCGGCAGCTGGGCTTCGTGCAAATTGACACCATTCGCAACGTCACCCGGGCGCATAACCACATCATCTGGTCGCGCAACCAGAATTTCCGTGAAGGCCAGCTCTGGCCACTTCTGCAACAGCGGCAATTATTTGAACATTTCACCCATGATGCCAGCCTGATTCCGGCTGAAATACTGCCCTGGTGGCAAGGCCAGTTTGCACGGCTTGGCCAGCATGTGGCAGGCAATGAATGGTATCGCTCAGGGTTAGCAGAGGCGCAAATCCGTGAAATCATTGGCCGGATTGAGGCAGAAGGGCCGCTCTCAACCCATGCTTTTGACAGCAAAATCGAAGGTAAGCGTGAAATGTGGGCCCGCCCGCCACATAAAAAGGCGCTGGATCAAATGTGGTATGCGGGCAAGTTGGCAACCTCACACCGAAAGAATTTTGTGAAATTCTATGACCTTGGCAGCCGGGTTTTCCCACCATTAGCCGATGATGCCCCATCTGAAAACGAAATGGTTGACTGGCTGAACCGTGCAGCATTGCAGCGCCTGAGCTTCGCTACAACAGGTGAAATACAGCGATTTTGGGGAGCTGTGGACCGGCGCGCAAGCCAAAGCTGGGTGGCGGCAACAGCGGAACTTGTCAGGGTTGAAATCGAAGCGGCTAATGGCAGTCTCAGCCAAGCTATTGCCCCGGCTGATATTGAGGCCCGGCTTGCCTCTTGCCCGGCCCCGACCCGTCGCCTGCGCCTGCTTAACCCATTTGACCCAGCAATCCGCGACCGCGCTCGCCTTGCCCGCCTGTTCGGCTTTGAATATCGCAACGAAATGTTCGTGCCAAAAGCCAAACGCATCTGGGGTTACTACGTCTATCCCTTGCTGGAAGGCGCGCGATTTGTTGGCCGGGTCGAGCTAAAGGCAGACCGCAAGGCAGGTGAGCTTTACGTCACAGGTTTCTGGCCAGAGCCGGGCCTGAAATGGAGTCCGGCGCGGTATGGAAGGCTTGATGCCGAGCTGGCACGGTTTGCCCGTTTTGCGGGGCTTGCACAGGTGGAATGGTCAGCCCCACGCCCTCTGTGAGCTTGCACATCTGCCCATTGAGCGCAATGATCGGCGGGCGCAATGATCGGGTGCTGCGAAAGGGTGAATATGAGACTAACAGGAAAGACAGCTTTGGTTACCGGCAGCGGATCAGGCTTTGGGGCCGGGATTGCTCGCAAGTTTGCCGCCGAGGGCGCGCGTGTTGTGGTTGCTGATATCAACAATGTGGCGGCAACTAAAATAGCGGCAGAAATTGACGGGCAGGCCATACAGGTTGATGTGGCCGATAACGGCTCGGTTGCAGCTATGGCGCGCGAAGTGCTGGCCTCGGGTGGGTTGGACATTTTGGTAAATAATGCTGGTATCACCCACCTGCCAACACCGCTGGAGGATGTGAGCGAGGAGGAATTTGACCGGCTGCTGGCCGTAAATGCCAAATCGGTTTTTCTGACAGCACGGCATTTTGTGCCGGCCATGAAGGCGGCCGGCAGAGGCGTTATTCTGAACATAGCCTCGACCGCCGGCTTAAGCCCGCGGCCAATGCTGAACTGGTACAATGCCTCAAAAGGCTGGATGATAACCGCGACCAAAACCATGGCGGTGGAATTGGCTCCGGCGGGCTTGCGGGTAAATGCGCTTGCGCCGGTGGCAGGCGAGACGCCGCTTTTGCAAAGATTCATGGGCGAAGACACGCCAGAGATGCGCGCCAAATTTTTGGCAAGCATCCCACTGGGCCGATTTTCAACGCCCGAGGACATGGGAAATGCGGCGGCATTTTTGTGCTCGGATGAAGCCAGTATGGTAACGGGCGTGGTGATGGAAATTGATGGCGGACGCTGTATTTGAGGCGGGGGGCCAGCCCCCCACGTTGAAAATGCTCGCATTTTCAACGCCCCCCGGAGTATTTAAACCAAGATGAAAGGGAAAGCATGAAGCCGGGCAAGCTTAATTTGATTACCGATGTGGCGGGGTTGCGCGTTGGCAATGCACATGATGAAGCTGTGAAGACCGGGGCGACGGTGCTGGTGGCGAAGGTGCCTTTTGTTGCCGGACTGCACGTAATGGGTGGCGCTCCAGGCACTCGTGAGAGCGATTTGCTGGCACCGGACAAGTTGGTGCAGGAGGTGGATGCCCTAGTATTGTCCGGTGGTTCCGCCTTTGGACTGGATGCTGCCTCAGGCGTGGCTGATGCGCTACGCGAGGCCGGGCGTGGCTTTGATGTTGGTGGCCAGCGCGTACCGATCGTGCCCGGTGCTATATTGTTTGACCTGCTGAATGGCGGTGACAAAAGTTGGCGTGAAAACCCTTACAAAGCGCTGGGGCGGCAGGCTTTGGCCAATGCGGGTGAGCATTTTT
>CAYNXK010000136.1:0-6140 GCA_964401125.1 uncultured Aliiroseovarius sp. | reverse complement strand
AATTTCAGGAAAAGGGCTGCCTGCGGGTGGCCCTTTTTCGTGCCCTACTTCCTCAACTGCTCTGAAAACATAGCCCGAAATTACGCAGGATCAGAAAGGTTTCATCTGGTCCGGGTTTCCGTTTTCTGAGGTCTGAGGTCTGATAAGGGCAATACTGCCCCTGTGGGGCAATCACCCCCCTAATATATTAAAAATGCAATATTTCAATTAGCTGTTGTCTTTTTCCACAAGAGACTTCACATTTAAGTGATCTGTCGTGACCAAAAAAATATCCTCCGCGGCGCGAACCGGAGTGAGGAGCAAATGATGACTAAGCCACTCTTTAAACGAGCAGCAATGGTATTCCTTGTAGCCATTTTCTGGCCTGCCATGATTCTGGCTGCCGGTGATGCCGCCCAAGACACCGGGCCAATGCCGCCGCCCAAGCCGCCGGCCATTCCGACAGACAGCACCGCTGACCATTCGAGCTTCCCGGTTTTGCAGCAAAGCTTTGCTTCCGGGCCGGATGTCACAAAGGCCTGTCTGACCTGCCACACTCAGGCAGATGACCAGCTCATGCACTCGATCCACTTTCAATGGGAACACATCTCGGAACGTGGCCAACTTTTAGGCAAGGCAAATGTCGTCAACTCATTTTGCGGTGGTGTTGCCAGCAACGAGCCACGCTGTACCTCTTGCCATACCGGCTATGGCTGGGAGGAAGATGTGGCAGCAGGCCCGCCCATGGAGCCTTCGGCGGTTGATTGTTTGGTCTGCCATGACCGCTCCGGACAATATACCAAAGTAAATACCGGAGCCGGGCATCCGCCGCTTTACCCTGTTCCAGAGGGCACCAGAACCATTACCGGCGCTCTGGCCTGGCCGGTGGATCTTACCATGGCGGCGCAAAGTGTTGGTGTGCCGGGGCGTGAAAACTGCGGCTCCTGCCACTTTTACGGCGGTGGCGGCGATAACGTGAAGCATGGTGATTTATCGTCAGTTCTGTTTGCGCCAAGTCAGGCGATTGATGTGCATATGGCCCCGGACGGGCTGAACTTCACCTGTCAGGATTGTCACGTAAGCGAGAACCACAAATGGCCCGGCTCGCGCTATGATATGGTAGTCGAGCATGATGAGACCCTGGAAGTATCGGGACAGCGGGGGCAGGCGGCAACCTGCGAAAGCTGTCACACCGACACGCCGCATGATTTGTCATTGGTTGGCATCAAGCTTGATGATCACACCGACAAGGTAGCCTGCCAGACCTGCCACATTCCGGCCTTCGCCCGTGGTGGTGTGGCGACAAAAACTGTATGGGACTGGTCCACAGCCGGGCAGATGGATGGGCAAGGCAAGCCCATGAGCGTATTTGGCTACACTCAGGGTGATGGCACGGCGCTGAAAACCTATACTTCAGGAAAGGGTGATGCGGTTTGGGAAGAAAACGTGGTGCCCGAGTACCGGTTCTTTGACGGGCATATTGAATATACTCTGGTAAATCAGGAAATTGACCCAAGCCAGCCGGTGGAAATCAACCAGATACACGGAGAATATGGCGATGGCCGCATTTGGCCTTTCAAGCGCATGGAGGGCCGTCAGCCCTATGACAGCGTGCTGAACACTCTGGTTGTCAGCCATGTCTGGGGGCCAGATACCGATACCGCCTTCTGGACAAACTTTGACTGGAGCCGCGCCATTGGGGCGGGTATGGAAGCTGCCGGGGCCGAATTTTCCGGCGAGCATGGCTTTATTGATACCCACATGTACTGGCCGATCACTCACATGGTGGCCCCGGCCAGTGATGCGCTTGATTGTGCCGCATGCCACACCCCTGACGGCCGTCTGGCCAATCTGACAGGCTTCCACCTGCCGGGCACCAACCCGTTTTCGCCGGTAGGATTGCTGGGCATGGCCCTGGTTCTGGCCACGGGGTTCGGGGTGTTTGGCCATTGGATGCTCCGGGTTGTTGCCGGGCGCCGCAGAAAGGATAACCATCATGGCTAGTCGCAAGGTCAAAATATATCCGCGCTTTGAGCGCATCTGGCATTGGAGCCAGATGATACTGATCATGACGTTGATTTTTACCGGCATGGGCATGAACGGAATGCACGGGCTGATATCGTTCAAGACCGCAGTAATGGCCCATACGATTGCGGCTCTTGTTCTGTTGGCACTGTGGTTGTTCGCCACCTTCTGGTTATTTACCACCGGCACCTGGAAGCAGTTTATCCCAAAGTTTGATGGGCTTCTGTCGGTCGGGCGCTTCTATATTTACGGCGTTTTCAAGGGGGAAGAGCACCCGCACACAAAGATACTCTGGCGCAAGCACAACCCGTTACAGGTCTTTGCCTATTTTGGGATGAAGATGTTGGTGTTTCCGGTGATCTGGTCCACGGGCATCCTTTATCTTACCTATAATTTCTGGGAGGATCTGCCAAATAGCGGTTTTTTGCTGGAAATCATCGCCAACCTGCACTTGCTGTTTGCCTATGTGGTCATGGCTTTTGTCATTGCGCATGTCTATATGCTGACCATCGGTCACGGCTTCAAATCCCATGTGAAACCAATGATTACCGGCTTTGATGAGGTGGACCTGACGGATGAGCAGGAGGCTTATCTGGCGGAAAACGAGCCTTGGCGGCTGGATAACAACAAGACCTGACGGGCCAGAGGGGCGGGACAGAGGAAAGCCTGGCAGGTCTAGCGGTTTTCTAGCGACCCTCGGTTTTCTAGCGGCCCCATGTCCGTACCACACCGCAATCCATATGCACGAAATTCGAGCGCGAATAACGGCCAACCCCACCTGCGGCACAGGCTTTGGCAGCGCGGAACATCTGGCTGACGCTGCGGGTTTTCAGGCGCAGATCGGCGGCCTTACCCTTCACATGCAGTGAGTTGCGCGCAACCCCGCGTGAGCGTGAGCGCAGCATCGCATTGGTCTGCGGCGAGCGATAGCCTGAAAGCATGGTGTAAGGCTCGTCCACTTCAAGCAAACCATGCGCGGCGGCCATTATATCAATGTTGCGGGTGTCAATACCGATGGATGTATTGGTCCGCCAGTCACGCATGAAATGGTTAATCTCATTCAGCGCTTCCTTGATGTAATCACCTTCGATCCAGTAGATCGTATTGATTGATTCACCTGTACGCCCGGAGAACATGGCAATGCGGCGTACGTCACCGGCACCACGTAAAAACCCGGAGGCTTTGGAAAATGTTGGGGCGGCAACAACCGCGCTGGCTGCAAATGCCCCCAGCAAAGTGCGCCGCGTCATACCTGTCTTGATAAACTCAGTCATTTATTCAGCGTGTCCCATCGCCTGATAGCCCGGATTTAAACCGACCCCTTGTTGCATCTTCCCCAAGTGCAGGGAGCTTATCGCACACCTCGAATCACAGGCCAAGTGTGGATTTGCTAACAAGTATAAAATCATGAAAAATAGGCAAAAATTTGCTTACATCTCATTAAGTGTGGCGAGGTGCGCCAAAATATATGGCGAAGCGTGCCCGAATTGTGACATTTCTATGAAAAAAGGTATGAGAACCTGACCCAACTTCATTGTGAATAGACACTAAAGCGTTTTGCATTTAATCTGAGCCACATATTGGATGCAAAACGCCCACAACACTCAGAGGGCGCGGGCCTTTTCCATTTTACCGGCACAGGAAAAACGAAAAAGGCTTTAAGGGCTGAATTCGTAAGAACAACGGTATAATGCTGCTGCAACATACCAGATATATTACTGAGGGTTTATAATGATTTCGTCTATGAGACTGCGCCCCCTGTCAGGGCTGATGATACTTGCCATGTTTGCAATGTTTCTTGGCGCCAGCCAGCCGGCTCAGGCTCAGACCCAAATTCCGGCCTTTGCTCAGGCCGTGGCCGAGGCGGCGGCGCGCGATGATGATATTGCCGCATTCTACCGTGAAAACGGCTATCAGGCGCTTTGGACAGGCACTTCAAACAAGCAACGCCAGCGCCGCACAGCCCTTTTGAAGGCACTGGCCCGGGCGGGCGACCATGGCCTGCCGACTTCGGCCTATAACATGGATCTGCTCAAGACCAACTTGCGTCAGGTCGGCTCTCAACGTGATCTGGGGCGGCTTGAGGTTGAAATGAGTCGCCTTTTTCTGCTCTATGCCCGCCATGTTCAAACCGGTGTGCTAACCCCACGCCGGATTGACAGCGAAATCGTGCGCGATGCGCCTTTGCGTGGGCGTACGGCGCTTCTTGCAGCTTTTGCCAAATCCTCGCCTGCGGGCTTTATCAAGGCATTACCGCCAAAATCCGGCGAGTATGCCCGCTTGATGAAAGAAAAACTGCGGCTAGAAAAATTGCTGACCACAGGTGGTTGGGGGCAGGTTGTTCCGGGCAACAAGCTGAATCCCGGTGACAGCGGAAACGCCGTGATAATATTGCGCAACCGATTGGTATCTATGGACTACCTAAGCCGATCATCAACCCAAACATATGATTTTTCCATACAGCGCGCGGTACAGGAATTTCAGATTGACCACGGATTAAACCCCGATGGGGTAACCGGAGAGGGCACCCTTGCCGCACTTAACGTGCCGGTCGAAAAACGCCTGCAAAGCATTCTGGTGGCAATGGAACGCGAGCGTTGGATGAATTTTGACCGGGGGGAGCGCCATATTTGGGTTAACCTGACAGATTTCTCCGCCGTTATCATGGATAATGGCCGCGAGACCTTCCGCACCCGTGCCGTGATTGGCAAAAACAACAGCGAGCAGCGCAGCCCGGAATTTTCCGATATGATGGATCACATGGTGATCAACCCAAGCTGGAACGTGCCGCGCTCGATCATGGCCCGAGATTACCTGCCCAAAATGCAGCGCAATCCCAATGCGGCCAGCTATATGCAAATTCTTGATAATTCTGGCCGGGTGGTCAGCCGCTCTACTGTGGATTTTGCAAACTATACCGGCAAAACATTCCCCTACAGGCTGCGCCAGCCGCCCTCGGACAGTAATGCGCTGGGGCTGGTCAAATTCATGTTTCCCAATAAGTACAATATCTACCTGCATGATTCCCCGGCAAAAAGCCTGTTTTCCCGCGAGGTGCGGACCTTCAGTAGTGGCTGTGTCCGGCTGTACCAGCCGTTTGAATTTGCCTATGCCTTACTGACCAAGCAAACCAGCGACCCTGAGAACGTGTTTCACACAGCCCTGAATTCGGGCCGGGAAACCCGGATTAATCTTGTGCCAGAGGTTCCCGTGCATCTGGTTTACCGTACCGCGATCATGCCAGCCAAGGGCCGGGCCAATTTTCGGGTTGATATTTACGGGCGTGACGCCAAGGTATTCTCGGCTCTGGTCAATGCCGGGGTGGTGCTTCGCGCCACTGAAGGATAAGCGTTCCTCCAAACAGGGCGCAAGCCCGCCTAACCCGAGAGCCGCGCCATGCCCTTTAGCCTCGCTGAAATTGCTGCTGCCCTTGATGCCGAGCTGCTGGGAAACGGCAACCTGATTATCAATGCTGTTGCCGAACCTGCTTTTGCCGGGCCGGGCGATATTGTTTTGGTGATGAGTGCTGCCTATGCCGATGATCTGGCCAAAGGTCAGGCCCGCGCGGCAATTCTTTGGCCGGGGGCCGATTGGCGCGCCCTTGGCCTTGAGGGCGCGATCATCATGGCCAGCGCCGGGGCCGCCATGGTTGGGCTGACAGGGCTGATGGACAAGGGGCCGGATATTGCTGCCGGCATTCATCCAACTGCGGTAATTGATCAAAGCGCCAGCATCGGGGCAGGGGCTGCCATCGGGCCTTTTGTTGTGATCGGGCGCGATGTTCGTATTGGCGCCAATGCGCGCATTGCCTCGCATGTCTGCGTGGAAAGGGCCGCGCGCATTGGTGCCAATGCCCTGATTCATGCCGGAGTTCGCATTGGCGCAGACGTGCGCATTGGTGACAACTTTATTGCGCAGTATAATGCCTGTATTGGCAGCGATGGTTTTTCCTTTAAAACCACCGTCGAAAAAAGCGCTGTCGAGACTTTGCGTGAGGCCGGGGGTGAAAAAGATTCGGTCAAAGGTTCGCATCATTGGGCGCGGGTACATTCGTTGGGGGCAGTGGTGATAGGTGATGATGTGGAAATTTGCGCGGGCAGTTGTATCGACCGTGGCACCATTCGCCCCACAAGCAT
>CAYNXK010000135.1:0-6193 GCA_964401125.1 uncultured Aliiroseovarius sp. | reverse complement strand
TGGCGGCCGTAAAAGCGTTGCCCTGCTTAACACTGTTCGAATACACCTGCAAAACCTGAACCGCAGAGATTCAAGGTAAAGCCAAGACTATACAGCCAAGGCACATCAAATCAACGAATGACCGGCAGTGGTAGGGTGCCCTTTTTATACGGCTTCCAGTCGGTGATCTCCGGGTAGTACATACCGCGCCATTTGCGCACGCGCTTGTTCATCACCCGGCGCCAAATTGGTGGCACTATCGCGATCATGGTCATAAGTGGATACCCGAAGGGGAGTTGCGGCGCTTCACTTTCATCATAGCTTTGCAGCAGGGGAAAACGGCGGGCGGGTTTGTAATGATGGTCTGAATGGCGTTGCAGATTGATGAATTGCCAGTTGGTCGCCCTATGGTCCGCGTTCCAACTGTGGTGCGGTTTCACATGCTCGTATTTGCCATCACCCAAATATTTTCGTGTGAGGCCATAATGCTCCACATAATTGGTCAGCTCAAGTTGCCAGATTGCCACCACCGCCTGAAACAAGAACAGCCCCAAGCCGGCCCAACCCCCGATCAGAAACGCCAGAAGCAAGCTTGCCAGTTGCAGCACGCCATAACGCCAGAACGGGTTTCCACCGCTCCAGACAGACAATTTTTTCCGTGCCAGCATCGCCTTTTCTGCCTGCCACGCCGACGCCGGCACCTCATGCATAACCCGTGCAAAGTAACGGTGAAAACCTTCATTGTAGCGCGCCGTAACCGCATCGCGCCTTGTGCCAACCCAGAGGTGATGCACTAGCAGGTGCTCGGTGCGGAAATGGCTGTATAGCACGCTGGCCAACAGTAAATCCGCCAACCAGCGTTCCAGCTTGTTAGATTGGTGCATCAGCTCATGGGCATAGACAATTCCAACGCTACCGCTGACCACGCCAACTCCAAAAAACAGCCCCAGCTTTTCCCAACCGCTCAGATGTGTGGCGTGTGTGGCGTAATAGAGGGTGCCAAAAATTAACACTATTTGAATGGGCAACCAGATCAGGGTAATGAAACGATACCAAAAAAGCTGATCCTCAGTGGTTTCAAGATCGGCATTTTCGCTATAGCGACCCAGAACAGCATCAAGAGCCGAATACAGCCACCATGCGCCAGCAGCGGGCAATATCAGCGCCCAGCCACCATATTTTGCAGCTAATATCACTAGGGGGATAAGCGCAAGTGAAAGCCAGAACGGCAGCGCTCGGCTGATTTTTGCGACACTTGCGGCTGGAATCATAACTATACCTCAAAATTCATGCAGACAAACGCTACACCCATTACGCCAACCGCTCAATATGGTGCGGGCCTGTGGGTCAATCAATCGCGGTGCAGGCAATATTGAAGGCTTTGCGCATGACGCTGGGAAGGTCAGACACACGAAAATCTTCCAGGGGAGAAAAGAACCCCCGATCAGGCCGGACATCGACACCAACGAATGTGATTCGCAAGGAAAGGCGCAAATGGAAATGCGTGAATGTGTGGCGCACCTCAACGCCAGGGTCACACCATTCAGCGGCAATTGGCGGAGTGTCGGCGCTTAACGGCGCTGACTCCTCCCGCCACTCCGTACCTGGCCACCCCAACATTCCACCAAGAAGCCCCTTGTCTGGTCGGCGCTCAAGCAGCCACCTGCCATCATGGCGCTTTGCGATATAGGCAATGCCATAACGGGTTGGTTTAGGTTTTTTGGGTGGGCGAACCGGAAGGCTGGCTTCTATACGCAGATCCCGCGCTAAACAGGGACTATTCCAAGGACATTTACCACATTTAGGAGATTTTGGTGTGCAAATTGTTGCTCCCAAATCCATTATTGCCTGTGCATAATCACCAGGTCGAATTTGGGGGGTCAGCCGCTCTGCATGAGTGCGAATAACCGACTTTGCCGCAGGCATAGGGTCTGTTATAGCAAACAAGCGCGCTATTACCCGCTCAACATTACCATCAACAACACATTCGCTGTGGTTATAGGCAATAGCCGCAATAGCTGCGGCAGTATATGGTCCAATACCCGGCAAGGTCAGCAAATCAGCGTGGGTATTGGGGAACACACCGCCATGTACATCCACCACTAACCGCGCACATTTCAACAAATTCCGGGCACGTGCATAATAGCCCAGCCCAGCCCACTCACCCATTACACGTGAATCTTCAGCCTCCGCCAAGGCCTGTATGTTCGGCCAAAGATGCATAAATCGGCTGAAATAGTCTCTGACAACAACAACTGTAGTTTGCTGCAACATGATCTCAGACAGCCAGACAGCGTAAGGATCAGGCCGCACCCCGCGTAAGCTTTGCTCAGGGCTTGTCCGCCACGGCAAGTCGCGGGCTGCACCATCATACCAACTTAACAAACCTTCTGGATCAGCATTCTCACGCAAGTTTTATCGCTCCTGTCTGCTTTTGGCTGGCATACGCCCCTTGTCGGGCTAGAATACAACTATGTTTTGGATAAGCCAGAAATGACGGGGCAAAAACCTCAGGCGCGGCGTAAGCGCGGATTTCAGCGCACCTCTAGCCTTGTGCAGGCGCAGGTACGTGATGCCGGTGCATCGCGTGGCTTTGCTGTCACCCGCCTGCTCACCCATTGGGCTGAAATTGCGGGTGAAGACCTTGCTGCCGTTGCCCGCCCCGTTGACGTATCATACGGGCGTGACGGGTTTGGCGCGACTTTGACCATACTGACCACCGGCGCTCAGGCGGTTATGCTTGAAATGCAGAAGGAAAAGCTGCGCGAACGGGTGAATGCCTGTTACGGTTATCGAGCCATTTCACGCATTCGCATCACCCAGACAGCACCGTCGGGTTTTTCTGAAGGGCGTGTGGATTTCAGCCCGGCTACCAAACCTGCCCCTCCCAACAGAAAAATTAACCCCGAACAACTGGCCCACATGGCCAAAACAGCCAGCGGTGTTGGAGATGCAAACCTCAAGGCGGCGCTTGAACAACTTGGCCAGAATATCCTGACCCACCAAAAAATAGAAAAGGCTCTCAAATGAACAAGTTTCTTCCCATAACTCTTGGTGCTCTTCTGCTAAGCGCAGGCACAGCATATTTCATAGCACAAAATGACATCGCCCTACCTGGCGTTTCGGCTGCCGTTGCACAAGAATCATCAAGTAGTGTTGATATGACAGTCGATATGGCCGCTGACATGATTTTAGGCGCTGAAGATGCGCCCGTTACTTTCATCGTCTATTCGTCCTTTACCTGCCCCCATTGCGCAACCTTTCATAAGGGTGCCTTCCAGGAGCTCAAAACCGAATTTATTGACACCGGAAAGGTAAAGTTTGTCCACCGCGAGGTCTATTTTGACCGCTTTGGCCTGTGGGCAGGACTGGTTGCGCGCTGCGGCGGCGATGAAGCGCGGTATTTTGGCATCAACGACCTGATCTATGAGGATCAGAGGGCATGGATCGGCTCTGGTGATCCACAGGAGGTTCTTACCAACCTGCGCCGGCTTGGCCGCACCGCCGGACTGAATGACCAGCAGATCAATGCCTGCCTGGAAGACAAAGAAATGGCGCAAAGCCTAGTCGCTGCATATCAAACAAATGCAGAGAAGCACGCAATAAACTCAACGCCTTCCTTTGTAATCAATGGCGAAAAACACTCAAATATGAACTTTTCAGATATGTCTGAAATCATTGAAGGCCTGCTTGCCGAATAGGGCGGTAAGGCATGATAGGGTCTTGTCCCAAGGCATAGGCTTATGGATGGGTGTGTGGTTCACCGGCTAAAGCAGGAAGGGTGGTGACCACGCCCCCTTCAAGCCACGCTCCGCCAGCAGGTCACGCTCAGCCGGCCATGAAAAGCTCATCGGGATGGGCCAAGAACTAAAATAGTTTTACTCATTGTTTGTTGATTGAGGCCGGCCCAGTGACCTGATAAGGACACTCAAACCTAACTTATCAGGAGCTTACCTATGGCCGACGAAGTCACAAAAACAGAAAATGGCGCCGATACGCCACCGCCGCAAGTAATCATGCGCGTCATGGGGCAGTTCATCCGTGACTTGTCGTTTGAGAATGCGCTTGCTGTCAAAGGCATCGAGGGTGAGGTTAAGCCTGAAATAAATGTTGAGGTAAGTCTGAACGCAAACAAGCGGCCGACCGAACACCAGTATGAGGTTGTAACCAAGTACAAAGTCTCCTCAAAAAACAAAAACGGCGGTGAGCCGCTGTTTTTGCTGGAAATGGAATATGGTGGGATTTTTCATATTGAAAATGTCCGTGAAGACCAACTCCACCCCTTCCTGATGATAGAATGTCCGCGCATGTTATTTCCCTTTGTGCGCCGGATTGTGTCTGACATTACAAGTGATGGTGGCTTCCCGCCCCTTAACCTTGATACGGTTGATTTTCTGGATCTCTACCGGCAGGAAATCAATCGCCGGGCTGCAGCAGAGAAAGAAAGCAAGCAGGTCAACTAAAGTTTCGCCACAAAGCGGCTTCACCCATCTTTTTTACAAACCCCTCATGCGTCATGGCCTCTTGTGCGGTCAGGCGTGTGGGTAAGGCGGTTGGCCGAGGGAGCGGCCTCCATCCACTCTCTTCGCTGGAAGCCTTTGCGCTGGGGCTGACTTCGCTTTGCAATACCAAATCTGGTTGCCTCCCCCCTATCAACTCCAAGTAAACTTCGGCCAAAATTTCGCTGTCCAGCAAGGCTCCGTGCAAAGTGCGGGCAGCATTATCAATACCAAACCGACGACAAAGGGCATCAAGTGACGCTGGTGAGCCGGGGTATTTTTTGCGCGCTATCGCCAAAGTATCAATTGCCTGCTCCCAGGGCAGCGGTAGCAGGTTTACTTTTTTCAGCTCGGCATTCAGAAACTTCATGTCAAAGGCAGCATTATGAATAACCAGCTTTGAATCACCTATGAAGTTTAAAAACTCCTGTGCAATTGCAGCAAATACTGGCTTGTCAGCCAGAAACTCATCGCCCAGACCATGAACCTCAAAAGCACCCTTCGGCATGGCGCGCTGAGGGTTGATGTATTGATGGTAGGTGGCCCCTGTAGGCATGTGGTTAATCAGCTCAACCGCGCCAATCTCGACGATCCGGTCACCGCTTTCAGGCTCAAACCCCGTAGTTTCTGTATCCAGCACGATTTCACGCATTAATGTGGCTCTCCCGAAGGTCATTCAACAGGTCTTTAACAGCTTTTCCAGCACCCTCAATAGTCAGAGTCTCTATAATATAATCTGCCCGAGCCTGCTTCTCTGAATCGAGCATTTGTGCAGAAATAATAGTGTCTAATGCTGCCTTGTTTGTTGATCCACGGGCAAGAATCCGCTGCATTTGCAGCTCTTTCGGGGCCGACACTACCACGATACAATCAACCTTCTTGTCGCTGCCGGTTTCAAACAGCAAGGGAATATCAAGCACCACAATACTTTCTTCTGTGGCCTTTAAAAACCTAGCCCTGTCTGCGGCAACGAGAGGGTGAACAATTGCCTCAATCTGGGCAAGCGCATTGTTGTCAGCTTCTATCCACCCCTTCAAGGCTTCCCGACTAACCTTACCGCCGGTTGTTGCCCGAGGGTATAGCGCGGCAAGCGGCTCAACAGCAGCTCCGCCGGGCGCGTATAGCCGATGAACCGCCGCATCCGCATCCCAAACCGGCACACCCTCAGCACGAAACATTTCTGCTGTGGTGGATTTACCCATTCCGATGGACCCGGTCAGGCCTATTATAAATGGCCTGGCCTTGCTCATTGGCGCAAAACAGCCTGCCGCGCGGCCTCATCAGCCACAGGCCGCTTGCCAAACCAGCGCTCAAACCCCGGCGTAGCCTGGTGCAGCAACATACCCAAGCCATCAACGGTGACGCAGCCCATATCAGCTGCCTTTTGCAAAAAAGGTGTAATAAGAGGCGTGTAAACAAGGTCAGTGACCACCGCACCGGGCGTGAAAGCATCAAGGGGCACGCGCATTTCCGGGCTGCCCACCATACCCAAAGAGGTTGTGTTAACCACCAGTGTTGCGCCCTCAAGCATATTTCCTGCCTGCACCCAATCAACCACCGTAATCTTTGTGCCAAATTCGGCTCGCAAATCTTCAGCCCGGGTTTTTGTGCGGTTAGACAGGCGGATTTCATCCACGCCTACCTAAATAAGAGAGGCAAGAACGGCGCGCGCAGCACCACCAGCCCCAAAAACAGCCGCTGGTCCGGACTTTGGA
>CAYNXK010000134.1:0-6256 GCA_964401125.1 uncultured Aliiroseovarius sp. | reverse complement strand
TGGTGATCATTTCCGGCCATGGCAACATTGAAATCGCCGTGGCGGCGATCAAGCAAGGCGCCTATGATTTCATCGAGAAGCCGTTCAACATTGACCAACTTCTGGTGGTGATTTCACGGGCCATGGAAACTGCAAATCTGCGGCGTGAAAACACGGAACTGCGTCAGCGTGATACCATTGCTGTCAAAATGGTTGGATCAGGAACATCATTCAAGCTATTGAAAACAAACCTTGAAAAGGTCACAAAATCAAATAGTAGAATCATGCTGACCGGCCCTGCTGGCTCAGGTAAAGAGGTTGCGGCGCGCTATATTCACGCCAATTCAAACCGGGCAAATGCGCCGTTTGTCTGTGTCAACTCCGCCTCGGTCGAGCCTGAGCGCATGGAGGAGGTGCTGTTTGGCCGCGAAAGCCTTGAGCGCGGTGTCGAGCCGGGCCTGCTTGAAGAGGCCAATGGCGGCATTCTGTTCTTTGACGAGGTTGCGGACATGCCCTTTGGCACGCAATCAAAAATCCTGCGGGTGCTGGTGGATCAGAAGTTTCAGCGGGTGGGCGGTGGTGACCGGATCAGTGTGGATATCCGCTTCATATCGTCCACCACCCACGATCTGGAGGCTGAGGTGAGTGCCGGAAACTTCCGACAGGAATTGTTTCACCGTCTTAGCGTTGTGCCGGTAAATGTGCCGCCCCTGGTCGACCGGCTGGAGGATATTCCGGTATTGGTGGCGCATTTCATTGAACAATTGAATGACTTTCAAGGCTTGCCGCTACGCGAGCTTTCGCCCGAGGCGCTGGCGGTTTTGCAGACCATGAACTGGCCTGGCAATGTGCGGCAGTTGAAAAACATTATCGAGCGGGTGCTGATACTGGGCGAGGGGGCTGGGCATATTCAGGGCAGAGAAATACCCAATACTAGCGTTGATGAAAATGTAAATGCCGCGCAGGGCGGGCAGGCCCTGTCAGGCAATCTGGCAATGTTGCCGCTGCGCGAGGCCCGCGAGACGTTTGAGCGCGAATATCTCTTGACCCAGATCAACCGGTTTGGTGGCAATATCAGCCGCACCGCCAATTTTGTTGGCATGGAGCGCTCGGCGTTGCACAGAAAGCTGAAAAGCCTTGGCGTAGTGACCTCAAAAAAGTTGGGCACCAGGGTGGCGCATGTGGCGGATGTGGCGGATGGGTCGCAGGGTGGCGAGGGTGAATAAGCCGCAGAATTGACGCAGAATTGACGCCATGCCTGTCTTCTGTCATGGCTGGTGTCCGCTTACTGGAGGCTGAGGCAATGAAGGTTATCATCTGCGGGGCAGGGCAGGTCGGCTGGCAAATCGCCCGTCATTTGTCCGGGGAAAACAACGAGGTGACGGTGGTTGATAACAACCCCGCCCTCATACACCGCGCCACTGACACGCTTGACGTGCAGGGGATTGTCGGCTTTGCGTCGCATCCGGATGTGCTTGACAGGGCCGGTGCCTCTGACGCCGATATGATCATAGCCGCCACCTATTCAGACGAGGTCAACATGGTGACGTGTCAGGTGGCGCATTCCGTATTCAGTGTGCCGCGTAAAATTGCCCGCCTGCGCAGCCAATCCTACCTTGATGCGATTTACTCTGACTTATACCGCCGCGAGCATCTGCCAATTGACGTGGTTATCAGCCCAGAACGCGAGGTTGCGGCGGCAGCCCTCAGGCGTTTGGCGGCACCTTCGGCATTTGATACCGAGAGCTTTCTGGATGGCAAGGCCGAGCTTCTGGGCATTACGCTGGAGGAAGATTGCCCGGTGCTGAACACACCTCTCAGGCAGTTGACCGACCTGTTTTCAACCCTGCGTGCGCTGGTGGTGGGCGTGCGCCGCGAGGGCCACCTGTTTGTGCCCGAAGCCGGCGATCAGCTTTACAGCGGCGACCAGATATATGTTTTCACCGTCATTGAGGATGTTGACCGCACGCTGGAGATATTCGGAAAATCGGTGCCAAAACGCGAGCGGGTGATTATTTTGGGTGCCGGCAATGTCGGCCTTGCGGTGGCGCAGAAGCTGGAAAGTGGCACCGAGCGAATCCGCGCCAAGGTGATAGAAATTAACCGCGAGGTGGCCGAGCGCGCGGCTGACGCGCTGGAGCGCACCGTGGTTTTGCATGGCGATGCCATGGATCTGGAGTTGCTGAAAGAGGCCGGGATTGGCCGGGCCGATGCTATTCTGGCCGTAACCGATGATGACAAAGTCAACCTGCTGGCGGCGGTAAGGGCCAAATCGGTTGGCTCTGGCATGTCGATCTGTCTGGTAAATGACCCCTCATTGGTGCCGCTGATGGAGCCGCTTGCGATTGACGCCTATATCAACCCGAGGGCCACCACTGTTAGCTCGATCCTGCGCCATATCCGCCATGGCAAGGTGCGGGCGGTCTATTCAGTGGGCGATGCCGAAGCCGAGGTGATTGAAGCGCAGATTATGGGCACTTCGCCCATTGCCGGCCAGCGTATTAGCGATGCGGGCCTGCCGGAGGGGGTTTTGGTCGGGGCCATAATGAAGGGCAATAAAGTGATCAAGCCAGTTGGCTCGACCCGAATTGATGAAGGCGATGTGGTCGCCCTGTTCTGTCTCTCGGCAGACGTGCCGGAGGTCGAACGCCTGTTGCAGGTCACGATCGATTTTTTCTGATGTTCCGGCGGTTTGCCCGGCTGCCCCTGCTGGTCAATCTCATGGCCGTCAGCGCTTTGGCTATGCTGATTCCGGCTGCCCATGCCGGGGTCACGCAGGATATATATGTGGCTCAGGTGTTCTTTTATTCGGCAATATTGTTTAGCTTTCTGACCGCGTTTCTGGCCATTGCCATGGCCGGACGGCCCTCAGCCGGGTTTGCCCGGCGCCACCTGCTGGGCTTGCTGGCTTTGTTTCTGATCCTGCCGTTGATGCTGGCGGTGCCGTTCCATCAGGCGGTTGGCACCACGACTTTTCTCAATGCCTATGTGGAAATGGTTTCCAGCCTGACCACCACAGGGGCGACGCTGTTTGACCCGGATCGTCTGCCGGATTCGGTGCATCTGTGGCGCGCACTTGTTGGCTGGCTTGGTGGCCTGATCATCTGGGTCGGGGCCATTGCTATACTGGCCCCGATGGCGCTTGGCGGCTTTGAGGTGCGCGCCGGTCAGAACGTCAGCACGGGGCTGGTGCCGGGCTTGCGCCAAATCACTGAAATTGCCGGTATTTCCGAGCGTATCCGCACCTATACCGGGCGGCTGGTACCCATCTATACCGGGCTTACTCTGGTACTTTGGGTTGGCCTTATCATCGCCGGAGATTCTGCGTTCATTGCTTTCAATCATGCGCTTTCAACCATGGCCACAAGCGGCATTTCCCCGGTTGGCGGCCTTGAGGGGGGTGAGGCGGGGCGCGCCGGTGAGGTGATGGTTGCCTTGTTTTTAATTTTCGCCATTTCAAGGCTGGCCTTTGTGCGCGAGGGCCGGGCTGGGGAGGCAAAAAACTTTCTGGTCGACCCGGAAGTACGCCTGGCCTTTGCCATTGTGCTGCTTGTCAGCGGGTTTTTATTGCTGCGCCACTGGGTCGGAGCCTATGAGATCATGGAGGAGCTGAACCTTGCGGCGGGGCTGAATGCCGCTTGGGGGACATTTTTCACCGTGCTGAGTTTTTTGACCACAACGGGCTTTGAAAGTGCCTCCTGGGCCAGTGCGGGCAATTGGTCTGGGTTATCTACGCCGGGGCTGGTGCTGATGGGGCTGGCACTGGTGGGCGGCGGCGTGGCAACCAGTGCAGGTGGGGCTAAATTATTGCGGGTCTACGCGCTTTACAAGCATTCGCGGCGCGAACTTGAAAAACTGGTTCATCCTTCCTCGGTGGCCGGTGCCGGCGGCGAGGCGCGTCACATACGCTCGCGCGGGGCCTATCTGGCCTGGGTGTTTTTTATGCTCATGTTCATATCTGTGGCAGTGTTCATGCTGGCATTTTCTCTGACCGGGCAAAGCTTTGAAACCTCGCTGGTGCTGACGGTCTCGGCCCTGACCACCACTGGCCCGCTGGCGCTGGTGGCGGTGGCAGACCCTATAAGCTATGGTAATCTGCCGTCGTCGGCAAAAATGGTCCTAACATTTGCCATGGTGGTTGGGCGGCTGGAAATTTTGGCAATCATTGCGCTTATGAACCCCGGCACCTGGCAAGTTTGGCAAAAATAATAAGTTGACAGTTTTATTTTATCATCTGAAAAATGGGGGCTGGAAACTCAGCCCAAGCCGTTTCATACTGGGGCAATATGATGACATCTGCCGAATGCTGGCAGCACGAGAAAATAAAGGAAAAAAGCGATGGCTGCCGACAAGCAAAATCTGCAAGATGCGTTTCTTAACCACGTTCGCAAGGCCAAAGTCCCGGTGACGATTTTTCTGATCAACGGGGTCAAGTTGCAGGGCGTAATTTCATGGTTTGATAATTTCTGCGTGCTGCTGAAGCGCGATGGCCAGTCGCAACTGGTCTATAAGCACGCGATTTCAACCATCATGCCGGGCCAACCCATCAACCTTTATGATGGCGATGACAGCTGAGCGACCTGATTGAAAGCCGCGCGCGGGCAACCCGCGCCTGGGTGCTTTACCCTGATCTGACCCGCGCCCCTGCAAGACGTGCTTCCGGCCCGGCATTGGCAGAAGCCGTGGCCCTGACCGAAGCGCTGCCGGGGCTGGAAGTTGTCGGCCAGCAGGTGGTCAAATTGGTGAAGCCGCAACCGGGCATGTTGTTTGGCAAAGGCAAAGTTGCCGAGCTGGGCACAGGTTTTAAGGCGGCCGAGGTTGATCTGGTACTGATCGACGGCGAGGTCAGCCCGGTACAGCAACGTAACCTTGAAAAAGCCTGGGATGTGAAGCTGCTTGACCGCACCGGGCTGATCCTTGAGATTTTCTCGGACCGCGCCCGCACCCGCGAAGGTGTGTTGCAAGTGGAAATGGCGGCGCTGAGTTACCAGCGCACCCGCCTTGTTCGGGCCTGGACCCACCTTGAGCGCCAGCGTGGCGGGCTTGGTTTTGTCGGCGGCCCCGGCGAAACTCAGATCGAGGCCGACCGGCGGGCCATTGATGACCAGATCGTTCGCCTGCGGCGACAGCTTGGCAAAGTGGTTAAAACCCGCAATCTGCACCGTCTGGCCCGCGCCCGTGTGCCTTATCCCGTGGTGGCGCTGGTGGGCTACACCAATGCTGGCAAATCAACCCTGTTCAACCGTCTGACCGGGGCGAATGTGCTGGTGAAAGACATGCTGTTTGCCACACTGGACCCCACCATGCGCCAGATTGAGCTACCCAGCGGGCGCAAGGTGATCATGTCTGATACTGTGGGCTTTATCTCTGATTTGCCAACCCAGCTGGTGGCGGCCTTTCGGGCCACACTTGAGGAGGTGCTGGAGGCCGATCTGATTTGCCATGTGCGCGACATCAGCCACAATGAGACCGAAATGCAGGCTATGGATGTCGAGAAAATCATGACGGATCTCGGGGTCAGCAAAGACACGCCGCACCTTGAGATTTGGAACAAGACCGACCTGCTTACGCCAGAGGCCCATGCGGCCCGCGAGGTTGAGGCGGCGCGTTGTGATGGCACTTTTGCGCTTTCAGCCCTGAGCGGCGAGGCGGTTAAGGCCTTGCTGGCAGGTATTGAAGCCGCCCTGCAAGACCCTGTAAGCCATGAGACATTGCATTTACCCTTTGCCGATGGCCGCAAGCGGGCCTGGCTACATGCCGAAGCGGTGGTTGAAAGCGAGCTTCCGGGTGAGGATGGCTGGCAAGTGGAGGTGCGCTGGACCGCACGTCAAGGCGCTCAATATCACAACCTTTAAAGCATGTTGCACCGAATTTATTGGCTGAATTCATTGGCTGACAGTGGATTGCCGCACTCTCCTGAGGGGCGGCCTGACCAATCGAGTGTCCCTACATATGGTACCATAATTGGTGATTACAATAAAACTTTATAAAAAACTTTACAAAAAAAGTCAGATAAATTATTAACAACACGGTTAGCTCAGGCAGCAGCCAGCCCCCCAGCCATACATTCATAAAATTCAAACAAAGAGGGCTTGCTATGAGCTTTGTAATTACGCGCCGGATACGTGCGCTCGTTTTTGGGGCAATGGCCCTGGTATTGGGGGCCACACCCGCCCTTGCAGAAAAAATTACCGTCGTCGATCTTGCCGGGCGCACCGTTGAGATTGAGCGCGACATCCAGCGGGTGGTGCTGGGCGAAGGCCGGATGATCTATTCG
>CAYNXK010000133.1:0-6292 GCA_964401125.1 uncultured Aliiroseovarius sp. | reverse complement strand
AGCACTTCGTTGACATCGAAGGGGTCACTGGTTCGATCCCAGTATCGCCCACCATGAGCCGCCCGGTATTCGGGCACAAATTTAACCGGCGCAAAGGCCGCGCCGCGATGAAAGGGAGAAGGACCATGAAAGTCCGCAATTCACTCCGCTCGCTGAAAAACCGGCACCGTGACTGCCGTATTGTGCGCCGTAAGGGTCGCGTTTACGTGATCAATAAAACGCAGCCCCGCTTCAAAGCTCGCCAGGGCTGAAGCTTTTTTGTATTTCCCTAAACCAGGGGAAATGTCAAAAACCCATGCCATATCAATGGCTGTGGGCGCTTTAGGCTTTCAGCAAGCCAAAATAAAAAGCCCGCCGGAGCAATCTGTCGGGCTTTTTCTGCTGTTCTAGAGCGAATCCAATCCAATTGAATTCAATTCAATCGTAGCTGCGTGTATCCTCGATCACCAGCCCGTCATTGGGCAGGCTGCCCGGTGCCACCAGCTCGATCCGGCCTTTCAGCTTCAAGGTTTCGGCCACTGACGCCGCATAGGTCTCGGAGCTGCCCCCATGCGCTTCGATTTGCACCAGCATCACATCACTTTCACCCTCGCGCAAAGCAATCACGCGGGCGCGCACCACCTCGTCATGTTTGGTAACAAAATCCGCCACCTGCTCGGGGCGCACGAACATACCTTTGATCTTGGTGGTCTGATCCGCCCGGCCCATCCAGCCTTTGATGCGCATATTACTGCGCCCGCAGGGGCTTTGCCCCACCAGCACCGCCGACATATCGCCGGTTGCAAAGCGAATCAGCGGATAATCCACATTCAACGTGGTCACCACCACCTCACCGACCTCGCCGGGGGCTACAGGGTCGCCAGTACCAGGGCGCACAATTTCCACAATCACGCCCTCATCGACGATCATGCCTTCCATGGCCGGGCTTTCATAGGCGATGCTGCCAAGATCGGCCGTGCCGTAACCTTGCAGGCAAGAGATGCCACGATCCGCATATTCCTGCCTGAGAGAGGGAAACAGCGCGCCTCCGCCCACTGCCGCCTTACTGATTTTCAGGGCAACACCATCGGCTTCGGCCCGGTCGAGAATGACTTTCAGGTAATCCGGCGTGCCGACATAGGCAGTGACGCCGATGTCATGTGCAGCGCGCACCTGCAACTCGGTCTGGCCAATACCAGCAGGCACGACAATGGCCCCAACCGCACGGGCCGCATTTTCAAACATCATGCCAGCAGGCGTCAGGTGGTAGCTGAAGCAATTCTGCACGATGTCGCCCTTGCGGATACCAGCAGCAAACAACCCGCGCCCCATGCGCCACCAATCATGGCTAATCCCGCCAGGCTCATATATCGGGCCGGGGCTTTGAAAAATATGCGCAATATTTGCCACCGGCATGCCCCCAAAAGGAAGCGCTTTTGTTTGCCTCTCAACCAGTTCTGATTTGCGCAAGATCGGCAGGCGCGCAAGGTCTTCGATGCCCCGCACCTCGTCCGCCAACTCTGGCAGAGATTGTTCGACCTGCGCGCGAAGCGCCCTGGTCTGATCCGCCACCCGTTCATCTGCCGAGCGCACTTCCAGCGCGTCAAAATATTCCATACCTGCCCCTTTACCTTACTTCACGCCAGCCAGCGTTTGCGGCGACGGTAGCTGCGCACATCACGAAAGCTCCTGCGCCCCTCGTCTGACATGCCCAGATAAAATTCCTTTACGTCTGGGTTTTCGCGCAGATCAGCGGCGGGGCCATCCATAACAACGCGGCCGGATTCCAGAATATAGCCATAATGTGCAAACCTCAGCGCCACGTTGGTATTCTGCTCGGCCAACAGAAAAGTCGCACCTTCCTTCTCGTTCAGGTTTTTAACGATGGCAAAAATCTCTTCCACCAATTGCGGTGCCAGACCCATGGAAGGCTCGTCCAGCAAGATGCATTCAGGCTTGCTCATCAGGGCGCGCCCAATGGCAATCATCTGTTGCTCACCGCCTGACGTATAGCCCGCCTGCGACTTGCGCCGCTCTTTCAAGCGGGGAAAATACGTGTAGACCAACTCAAGGTCGGCGGCGACAGCACCACGCCCATCCTTGCGGGTATAGGCACCGGTCATCAGGTTTTCCTCAACTGTCAGGTGCTCAAAACAATGCCGCCCCTCCATAACCTGAATGACCCCGCGCCGCACGAGGGCAGCCGGAGAAAGCTTGGTAATATCCTTGCCACGATATTCAATTGTGCCCTTGGTCACCTCACCGCGCTCCGAGCGCAGCAGGTTTGAGATCGCCTTCAAGGTGGTTGTCTTGCCGGCTCCGTTACCACCCAGAAGCGCCGTGATACCGCCCTTGGGTACGCTCAGGGAAACCCCCTTCAGCACCAGGATCACGTGCGAGTAGATCACCTCTATATTGTTGATCTCCAGCAGGGTATCGGCTTTTCCAGCATCTGGCATGGCGGTGTTCCCGTATGTATTTGCTGTGCTGTCCGGGCCGCATTTTCGTGGGCCCGGACCATTAGTTTCAGATATCAGCTTACTTGCACTGCGGCTCGATGTTGTGTTCAGCCGCAAATGCTGCCGAATCTGCCGCAATCAACGGATCAATCACATCCATATCCGCCAGTATAAAATCGGTAATCAGCGACCAGGAGTTGGCCTCTGCATCCCATTGCTGGATTGCCGCAAGCCCCGGCCCACCGTGGTTTTCACATGACACCTCAAAATTCGGGCCGAAACCCTTGAGACCAGCACGCGCCATGACCTCATCATTGATCACGAGGTTTTCTAACCCGTCACGCATCATCGCCGCAGTAATATCGCTGACACCATGCATGGCCTGAGCCACCCGTACGGCCTCAGCCAGAAGGGCCGCTTGATAAAGGCCACGGTTATAAAGGACTGTGCCGATATTGCTGCCGTCTCCTGCCGCTTTACCTGCATCCACAACATATTTCTGGATGTCGCCAAAGACCGGGAAATCTGTACCCACATTGTGGAAAGTCACGGCCTTGTAGCCATGAGCATCCATGCCTGCCGGTAGCACATCGTTTTCAGAGCCGGACCACCAGACACCAATCAAGTTTTCCAACGGGAAGCCAACATTCGAGGCTTCCTGAATGGCAACCTGGTTCATCACACCCCAGCCCCAAAGCAGAACATAATCCGGCTTCTCACGGCGCACTTGCAGCCATTGTGATTTTTGCACCTGACCGGGGGAATCAATGGCCAGAAGGGTCAGATCAAACCCGTGCTTTTCGCTCAGAACTTCCAGTGTTCGAATCGGCTCTTTGCCAAAAGCAGAATTGTGATAGGCCAGCGCAATGGTTTTTCCTTCCAGGCTGTCGCCGTTGATATCCAGCAGGTGGTTGACGATAACCGAGGCCGCAACCCAATAGTTTGCCGGAAAGTTGAACACGTACCGGAACACGTCACCATTGGCGACAGATGTTCGGCCATAGCCCATGGTCAGCATCGGAATGCCGTCCACCGTCACCCGCGGAATCAGCTGGTATGTGGCGGCTGTTGACAAGGGTGTATAGACAAGGGCGCCATCGCCTTTGGTGGCCTCATAACACTCGAGAGTTTTCTGGGCGTTAAAGCCGGTTTCACATTCAACCGCGTTAATACGTTCGCCACCAATGCCTCCGTCACGCTCGTTCAGAAGCGTGAAGTAATCGGCAACCCCGTCAGCAACTTCAGCACCATTGGCACCGAATGGACCGGTTCGGTAACTGATGCTCGGAAATTCCAGCTCCGCCAGTACCGGATTGGCGGCGACGATAAAGGCGACAGCAATCGCTGCCAGTTTTGTAAGTTTCATGTCTTCCTCCCTTTAGGTTTACATTATTTGCTCCGGTTGATCCGCAGCTTCTAACAGCCGCCCTAATGTGGAAACGGCCACAGGCGCAGTTTTTGTTTCGTCACCCGCCATAGCTGCGCAATACCGTGGGGTTCGATAATCAAGGTCAGAATGATCAGGCCACCGATAATGATGAATTCCAGATGTGCCGCCAGATCACTGGCCCAACCGAACTGCCCGACCATGACATTTTTCAGCAAAACCGGCCCCAGAATAAGAACTGCCGTGCCGGCAAACGAGCCGAATATTGACCCCAGCCCACCGATAATAACCATGAACAGGATTATGAAGGATACGTTGATGCCAAAGGTGTCGTTCACATCGACCGCGCCCAGAAACACCGAGAACAACAGCGCCCCGGAAATACCGATAAAAAAGGAGGACACCGCAAAAGCCGAGAGCTTGGCTGCCAGCGGGTTCACTCCGATGATTTCGGCGGCGATATCCATATCGCGTATCGCCATCCATTTACGCCCCAGTGAGCCGCGTGTCAGGTTGCGCGCAATCCAGGCCAGCGCCACCACAAAGGCCAGGCAAAACAGATATTTTGCCGCAGCCGAAGCATGGGGGCCGGTAATGGCATAGCCGAACATCGTGCGCTCGGGTGAGCTGATCATGCCCGTGGCCGAATGGTTGTAAAACCACGAAACCTTGTTGAACAGCCAGATCAGAAAGAACTGCGCTGCCAGGGTTGATACGGCAAGGTAAAAGCCCTTGATCCGCAAGCTTGGCAGGCCAAACAATACGCCGACAAGGGCGGTAATGCCCCCGGCAGTGATGACATGCAGGAAAAAAGGCACATCGGGAAAGGCTGTCATCAGCTTGAAAACCGCATAGGCACCAACGGCCATAAAACCGCCACTGCCAAGGCTAAGCTGCCCGGTATAGCCAGTGAGAATGTTCAACCCAAGGGCGGCAATCGAGAAGATAAGAAACGGCAACAAGACCGCATTGGCCCAATAATCGTTGATGATAAAGGGTATGATACCAAAGGCGATTATCATCACCAGCCAAAACCCCCACCGGTCAAACTTGATCGGGAATGTCTGGCTGTCTTTGCTGTAGGACGTCTTGAAGTCGCCGGCTTCACGGTAAATCATGGTCAGACCCTCTCGATTATTTTTTCGCCGAACAGGCCCTGCGGCCGGAAGACCAGGAAGACAAGTGCCAGCATATAAGCAAACCAATTTTCCGTGGCTCCGCCAATCAGCGGCCCGATGGAAAACTCAAACAGCTTTTCACCAACCCCGATGATCAAACCACCGATAATGGCGCCGGGAATTGAGGTGAATCCCCCCAATATAAGCACCGGCAGCGCCTTCAGCGCAATCAGGCTGAGGCTGAACTGTACGCCGGATTTTGCCCCCCACATGATGCCGGCCACCAGTGCTACAATACCGGCCAGCGACCAGACCAGCACCCAGATGAACCTGAGCGAGATGCCCACCGACAGCGCCGCCTGATGGTCATCCGCCACCGCGCGCATGGCCCGGCCCTGCTTGGTGTATTGGGCAAACATGATCAGGGAAGTTACCAGAAGAGCCGCAATCACGGTGGCGGTAATATCAAGATTATCAATGAAAAATCCATAGCCGAACCAGTTATAAGTGGCCGTTTCAACCGCCAGGTTGATGCCCTGAGGCAGGCCGACATCCAGTTTCTTGATGTCCGCACCCCACATCAGGTCGCCAAAACCTTCTAAAAAGTAGGTCAGACCAATGGTCGCCATGAACAGGATAATACCAGGCTGGTTGACCAGATGCCTGAGAATGTAGCGCTCCACAATCCAGGCAAACAGCACCATGACCGCAATCGTCAATATGATTGCCACAAGGGACGGCACCTGCCAGCCAAAGTAATGCAGGTCAGTATCAAAAACCGCGTTGATCAAATGTGCGAACGGCACTTGCCCCTTCTGAATGCCCACTAAAGTCATAGCCGCGAACAGTGCCATGACGCCTTGCGCATAATTGAACACGCCGGAAGCCTTAAAGATCAGCACGAAGCCCAGCGCGACTAACGAATAAAGCACCCCGGTCATCAGGCCATTCAGGGTAACCTCCATGGCAAAAATTAACTGCTCAGGCATTGCCCTCACCTCCTTGATTTTTCTGTGAAAAATCAGTCATGTGACACCCCCAGATAAGCATCTATTACTGCCTGATTGCCGCGCACCTCGTCTGGGGAGCCATCTCCGATTTTTTTGCCGTAATCCATCACCACCACCCGGTCAGAGAGGTCCATTACCACCCCCATGTCGTGCTCAATCAGACAGATCGTAGTGCCAAACTCGTCATTCACATCCAGAATAAAGCGGCTCATGTCCTCTTTTTCTTCAACATTCATCCCCGCCATCGGCTCGTCCAGTAGCAGCAGTTTTGGCTCTGCCGCCAAGGCTCGGGCCAGCTCGACCCGCTTTTTAAGCCCGTAAGGCAGCCGCCCCACCGGG
>CAYNXK010000132.1:0-6311 GCA_964401125.1 uncultured Aliiroseovarius sp. | reverse complement strand
GGGCATCGGCGGGATCACACCTGCCATGAAACTGAAAATGGCCGCGTAATTCTACAAGCGGACCCCATTAAAAATGGGGAGATTACCGGGGGATTACCCACAATTATCCTTGGGTAAAATACTCCTCAAGCAGGCATAGGGGAGAGTCATGAACGTCCAAAAAATCGCCGCCTTCAGTCAAGGTAATGAGGGCGGGAATCCAGCTGGGGTTGTCTTACTTGAAACTCCAATTTCCGAAGCGGAGATGGCCCGCATCGCAGCAGAAGTTGGCTATTCAGAAACAGCCTTTGCAGTATCTCAAGACAAGACAGGAAGGAAATGGCGTGTTCGGTATTTTTCTCCGGAATCTGAAGTGCCGTTCTGTGGTCATGCCACGATCGCCCTTGGGGCAGCACTGAGTCAGAAAAATGGTACAGGAACATTTAAATTAACGCTCAATAATGCCTCCATCACAGTGGCGGCTAAACCTTCGGGGGTGGGCATGATGGTAACGCTTACTTCTCCACTTACGAATAGCGGAGGAATCACCCCAAACGAGTTAACTGATGCGCTATCACTGTTTGGACTAAACCAAGATGACCTTGATGATCGACTGGCTCCCGCACGAATTCACGGCGGGGCAGATCACATCGTTTTGCCCCTAAAAGACCGGGTGCGACTTGCAAACATGAGTTACGAAGCCGGTCGCGACGTTATGGGCAGGCATAACCTTGTTACGATCATGTTAGTTTTCATCGAAGCAGATCAAACTTTCGTTGCCAGAAACGCTTTTGCGTCTGGTGGTGTGTTGGAAGATCCCGCCACTGGGGCAGCTGCGGCTGCATTTGCGGGGTACCTGAGGGACCAAAACTGGCCTCATGGGGGTAACTTCACAATCCGACAAGGTGAAGATATGGGCCAGCCTTCATTGATTAAAGTGAAACTAAGCGATGCCTTTGGTTCATCGGTTCAGGTTTCAGGCAGTGCGCGAACCATTCAATAAGATTTAGTATCCACTCCTTGGTTTAAACCCTCCGTTTTCCAAACGGACAAGAAATTCAAACGTGCATGCGGAGCATGCTCACTTAAGAAAGGTCGACTTCCAGTCGGCTACTGTTTCAATCCCACCAACTTCAGTCGGTAGTGGTTTAGTATGATTTTTCGCCGTAGTCTTGTAATATAATAAACATGCAATATCTTGAATGTTAACCGGGCACCCACCCGAATCAATATTAAAGGATGGTAAAATGCGAGATTCAGCAAAAGATCTAACTATCGTACCGCAAGTCAAAGCCTTCTTTGACGATGACAGCAACACTATTACCTATGTGGTGCGCGATCCCGGCTCAAAATCCTGTGCTATTGTTGATAGTGTGATGGATTTTGATCACGCCGCTGGCCGCCTTTCCTATGAAAGCGCTGATGAGGTCATCGCTTATATTCAGGAAAACAACCTGAAGCTGGAATGGCAGATCGAAACCCATGTTCATGCTGATCACCTTTCGGCCGCGCCCTATATTCAGGAAAAGCTGGGCGGTAAAATAGGCGTTGGCGCCGGTATCACCATTGTGCAGGATGTCTTTGGCAAGGTCTTCAATGACGGCACTGAGTTTAAGCGCGATGGCAGCCAGTTTGACGCGCTGTTTGAGGATGGCGATACTTACATGATTGGTAATATGGAGGTGACAGCCCTGCACACCCCCGGCCACACCCCGGCCTGTATGACCCATGTGATGGGCGAGGCGGCCTTTGTGGGCGATACATTGTTCATGCCCGATGGCGGCTCGGCGCGGGCTGATTTCCCCGGTGGTGATGCTTCCGTGTTGTATGATTCTATCCAGAAAGTGCTGGCGCTGCCTGATGATACCCGCCTGTTCATGTGCCACGATTATGGTCCCAACGGCCGCGAAATTAAGTGGGAAACCACGGTGGCCGAGCAAAAAGCCGAGAACATTCATGTGGGCGCGGGCAAAAGCCGTGAGGAATTTGTCAAATTCCGCACCGAGCGTGATGCAGTGCTGAAGATGCCGCGCTTGATTATCCCATCGATTCAGGTGAATATGCGGGCTGGTAACTTGCCGCAGGAAGAAGATAACGGCATTGTTTACCTCAAGACACCCATAAATACACTCTAGCCGGTAGTTTACATGAATATCAAGCAATTGGACGTCAAAGTTCATGTGGCCAGCCAGATTGACCCGGAAGATGTCAGCAAGATCGATGCCCTTGGCTTCAAGGGCATCATTTGCAACCGACCGGACGGCGAGGTGGATGATCAGCCGGACTATGATGATATAGCAGATGTTGCTGAAAGTTATGGCCTGTCAATAGCTTACATCCCGTACTTGAATGGGGCACTGACAGCAAAATTGTTGCAAAAACTGACTGATGCGATTGATGCGACTGATGGCCCTGTCTTGATGTATTGCCGCTCGGCCCGACGTTCGACCATCCTGTGGAATGCGGTGCGCGGGCCACAAAAACTGGTGGCAGAATAGGTCGCAGAATAGATAGCAGTACATAAATAAAACGCCGCGTCACCAGTGCGGCGTTTTATTGAACATTTGTTCACTTTTTGTTAAGCTGAATGGCTTAGGCAGGAGGGCCACATGCAGATTTCACAAAACACCCCGGTTGTGGTTACGGGCGGGGCTTCGGGCCTTGGGGCCGCAGTGGCGCGGGCTTTTGCGCAAGCCGGGGCACCTATTGGCATTTTTGACCTCAACGAGGCGGGGGGAGTCGCGCTGGCAGCCGAGCTTGGCGGCACCTTTGCCAAGGTTGATGTGTCAGACCCGGCTTCGGTTGCGGCGGGCTTTGCGGTCTTGCGCGCGGCTCATGGGCAGGAGCGGGTGCTGGTTAATTGCGCCGGCATCGGCCCGGCGGCAAAGACCGTCAGCAAAGGTGTGGCCCATGATGCGGCATTGTTCGCGCGTGTCATCAGTGTCAACCTTCTGGGCAGCTTCAACTGCGCCTCCCAGGCGGCGGTGGGCATGGTGGCGGCCGAGCCTTTGGGCAAGGATAATGAGCGCGGCGTGGTGATTTCCACCGCCTCGGTTGCCGCTTTTGAGGGCCAGGTGGGGCAGGTGGCTTATGCGGCTTCCAAGGGCGGCATTGTGGGCATGACCTTGCCAATGGCGCGTGATCTGGCGCGCGATGGGGTGCGGGTGGCATGTATCGCCCCTGGCCTGTTTAAAACCCCGCTGCTTGAGGGCCTGCCGCAAGAGGTGCAGGACAGCCTTGGCGCGCAAGTGCCCTTTCCCTCACGCCTTGGTGACCCGGCGGAATTCGCTGCCCTCGCGCGCCATATCGTTGAAAACTCCATGCTGAACGGCGAGGTCATCCGGTTGGATGGCGCTATTCGCATGGCTCCCAGATAGGCTGGCCCAGATAGGCTGGCCTGAAGGCCCCTGACCGGCTAGAACCTGCCCATGGAAACACCAGCCTCCCTTACTCAGGCCGCGCGGCTCTCGGTTGCACCCATGATGGCGTGGACTGATCTTCATTGCCGCCGGTTTCACCGGCTGATGAGCGGGCGCAGCTTGTTATACACGGAAATGATCACCTCTGCGGCTTTGGTGCGCGGCGGGGCGCATTATTTGCTGGAGCATGATCCCGGCGAACAGCCCTTGGCGGTACAGTTGGGTGGCTCTGATCCTGCCGAGTTGGCCGAGGCCACAAAAATATGCGCCTTATATGGCTATGGTGAGGTCAATTTGAATATAGGCTGCCCCTCGAGTCGGGTGCAGTCCGGGGCCTTTGGGGCGGTACTGATGAAAGACCCTGAGCTGGTTTCGGCCTGTGTCAGCGAGATGCAAAACGCCGCGCAAGATGTGGAAATAACAGTGAAATGCCGCATTGGAGTGGATCAACAAGACCCCCATGAAGTGCTGCCTGATTTTCTGGAAATGCTTAGGGCTGCCGGGGTGAAACGGCTGATTATTCACGCGCGCAAAGCTTTGCTGGCGGGGCTGTCACCAAAGCAGAACCGCGATGTGCCACCGCTGGATTACCCGCTGGTTTATGCCATGAAGCAGCAATTTCCGCAGCTGCATTTGTCGCTGAATGGCGGGGTTGCCACGTTGGAGCAGGCGCAGGTGCATCTGGCGGCGGGCATGGATGGGGTGATGATTGGCCGCGCCGCTTATCACGACCCGGCCAAGGTGCTGTTGGGAGTTGATACGCTGATATTTGGGGGTGACATTCGCAAAACCGCACATCAGGTGGCGCTTGAAATGCTGCCCCATATTGAGTGGCATCTAAGCCGCGGCGGTAAGCTGCATGATGTTACGCGCCACATGCTGGGCCTGTTCATGGCTCGCCCCGGCGCGCGGGCCTGGCGGCGCATATTGTCCGAGGGCGCAACAAAGCCCGACGCCGGGCCGGATTTGTTTTTGGCAGCCTTGGGGCAGGTGCCGGAAAAGCCGGAAATGGTGCAATAATGCCTGATCTGGCGGCGCTTTTGCCCATGGTTGCACTTTTGCTGCTGATTGGTGGCTTTGCCGGGGTAATGGCCGGTTTGCTGGGGGTTGGGGGCGGCATCATTCTGGTGCCGGCGTTCTTTTATACCTTCACAGCCCTTGGTTATGGCTCGGATCAGGTGATGCAGATATGTCTGGCAACCTCGCTGGCGACCATTATCATCACCTCCCTGCGCTCGGTTGCGGCGCATCATAAGAAGGCGGCGGTAAACTGGGAAATTCTGCGCCTTTGGGCCCCGGGTATTGCGGTGGGGGCGATTATTGGCGTGCTGATCGCCGCCAATTTGCGCTCGGTTGTTTTGCAGGGGTTATTTTGGGTGCTGGGGGTGGTTATCGGGGCTTATCTGGGGTTTGGCCGACCCAGCTGGCGTTTGGGGCTTGCTATGCCCGGCGGCATTATCCGGACGCTGATGGCGCCTGTTATCGGCTTTCTTTCGGTCCTGATGGGTATTGGCGGTGGCTCGTTCGGGGTGCCGTTGATGAGCCTTTACAATGTCGCCATTCACCGCGCTGTTGCTACCGCTGCGGGTTTTGGCGTGATCATCGCCGTGCCTTCAGTGTTGGGTTTTTTGATGGTCGAAATAGAGCCGGCCTCGCGGCCACCTTTCACTATCGGAGCGGTAAACCTGCCGGCTTTTGGTCTGGTGGTTTTCATGACATTTCTCACAACGCCGTATGGGGTGAAACTGGCACATTCGATGGATCCGAAACCACTCAGGCGGGTGTTTGCTTTATTCCTGACATTGATGGCGTTGAATATGTTGCGCAAGGCTTTGAGCTGGTAGAAATTTGAGGTTGGTGAAGGAGCTGATAAAAAATAAGGCAGGGCCATATTCACTTGTGGGGCACCCCGCCATTGAAGCCCGCGTTTCAACACATGGATAATACCACTGAAAACATACCCCCTCTCAGAGATGCAAGCATCGCTTGCAAGGGGGAGTTGCTGCCCAAGGCTGGCTGGCTGGGGGGAGCTGTTGGTTGTAAAGTCAAGCATATTGGTACAGCGTGGCTTTCAGGCTCAGGACCCATTGATTGATCTGGAATATGACGGTTGCGGCGATTTGGATTGCTGATAGAAAAGTATGCGCGCAACGATCAAAGCGCATGGCGATGCGTCGCCCGCGGCCCCCCTCTCAGGGATTGCAAGCAATCCCTCTGCCGGGCAATGGGACAGGGTATGTATGCATGCTCGAGAGGGGAACTTTAAGTTTGTCGAACATGATCTCCACCTTGTACCTCTGTTTATATAAGTCTTTACAGTATGTTACTGAGGTCTTGCGTTTGGCGCCGGGTGGTATGCGCGGGGTTATGCCGCGTTCAATCAGGGCGGCGCGGTAAGCGTCGCTATTGTAGCCTTTGTCGCCACGCACCTCGCTGACCGCTGGTAAATCCGGCAGCAATGTCGTAGCGCCTTTATGGTCGAATTGCTGGCCTTCGGTCAGTAAAAGCCGCACGGGGCGACCCTCACCTGCCAGGCAATGAATAGCGCGGGGAATATCCCCCTTTTAGCAGGGCGCAGGCAATCAGGATGTCGTCCAGTCCACGGTTGTTCAGGTCAGTCAGCACCGAAAGCCAGAAGTTCGCACCTCTCTGCCCCCTCTCATTGATTGCTTTGCACTCAACCGCCGGGCAGTGGGCAGTGGTTTGCCCTTGCAAACCATGAGAGGGACGGTTTCAGATAAACACAGACCAATAATTTCCTTCCTTCCCTCAAGATTTTGCCCCAGAACCGTGTAGATTGCCTTGCTCACATAGTGCCCGTCCTGCTTGACCTTGTAGTGAATCGCATTGAGCCAGACGAGTAATGCCCGAAAGTTGGTGATGGAGTGATTGGGTGGCATATCATGGCGGTGT
>CAYNXK010000131.1:0-6363 GCA_964401125.1 uncultured Aliiroseovarius sp. | reverse complement strand
GCGCGGTCAAGCGTTGATTGCAGGCGCGCCCGGTGGGTCTCATAGCGCATGATATCAACAGCCAGGCCGCCGATCATCAGCATCATGATGAAAAGGAACAGTGCGAAAATGATCAGAGAGCCGTCTTCATCACGGCCAAACCTTTTGAGAAGGTTTTTGCGAAAATGGCTTTGCTTTGTGGCGCCTGCCAAAAAACCTTTACTTTTTTCAATCCGTACCATTTTTGTACCCTTGCGCAATGCGCCCTGAAACGCGTATTTTCCCCTACCCATGTTTCGGCACTTAACCTGCCAGATGTGTCGTAATTAGGGCAAATCGCTGTTCTTTATGCCTAATTGTTGAATTTTTGGGGTAAATACAGCCAGATTCTTGCCTTTGTTGCTGCGCGCGAAACGATGAAAGCCGGTGCCGCCCGAATTTCTGGTTAATAGGGCGATTTCCTGAGTGCCATATTAACCAAATCAGCATAGGCTGTGCGATATTGTCGCAATTGTGATTCCAAACATATTCAAGGAGGCTGATAGGCCCATGTCCGCCAAAGCCATATCCGGCACCAAAGAACCAAGCTTTCGTGAATCCGTTGATCTGATGTTCAACCGGGCCGTTGCCCTCATGGACCTGCCGCCGGGGCTGGAGCAAAAAATCAGGGTTTGCAACGCCACCTATATTGTACGTTTCGGGGTGCGCCTGCGCGGTAAGGTGCAAACATTTACCGGCTACCGATCAGTGCATTCTGAACATATGGAGCCTGTCAAGGGCGGCATCCGCTATTCCATGGGCGTTAACCAGGATGAGGTCGAGGCGTTAGCCGCCTTGATGACCTATAAATGCGCTCTGGTAGAGGCACCCTTTGGCGGCTCCAAGGGCGGCTTGCAGATTGATCCGCGCCAGTATGAAGAACATGAGCTGGAGTTGATAACCCGCCGCTTCACCTATGAGTTGGCCAAGCGGGACCTTATCAGCCCGTCGCAAAACGTGCCCGCCCCCGATATGGGCACCGGCGAGCGCGAGATGGCCTGGATAGCCGACCAATACGCGCGCATGAACACCTCAGACATCAACGCCCGTGCCTGTGTTACCGGCAAACCCCTGCATGCGGGCGGCATTGCCGGGCGTATCGAGGCCACCGGGCGTGGCGTACAATATGCTTTACAGGAATTTTTTCGCCACAAGGAAGACATCGCTGCCAGCGGCCTCTCGGGCAGCCTTGATGGTAAGCGCGTCATTGTGCAGGGGCTTGGTAATGTAGGCTTTCACGCCGCCAAGTTTCTAAGTGCCGAAGACGGTGCCCTGATCACCGGCATCATCGAGCGCGACGGTGCGCTGATTGATCCCAAAGGCTTGGACGTGGAGGCGGTGCAGCACTGGATCTCCCAGCATGGCGGTGTAAAGGGCTACGCCGATGCGCAATATGTCAAAGAGGGCGCCTTGGTGCTTGAGGAGGAATGCGACATTCTCATTCCCGCTGCCCTTGAGGGGGTAATCAGCCTGAGCAATGCCTATAAAATCAAAGCGCCGCTTATTATTGAAGCCGCAAACGGGCCAATCACCTATGGGGCTGACGAAATCCTGCGCAACAAGGGCTGTGTCATCATTCCTGATATGTATGCCAATGCCGGCGGAGTCACAGTCAGCTACTTCGAGTGGGTTAAAAACATCAGCCATATCCGCTTTGGCCGCATGCAGCGGCGCCAGGAAGAATCCCGCCACCAGCTTGTGGTGAACGAACTGGAGCGTCTTGACCGCTATCTGGAGGGAGCCTGGTCAATGTCACCTGATTTCAAGGAGAAATACCTACGCGGGGCCGATGAGTTGGAACTGGTGCGCTCGGGCCTTGATGACACCATGCGCATTTCCTATCAGGCCATGCGCGAAGTCTGGCATAGCCGCGATGATGTTAGCGACTTACGCACAGCAGCCTATCTGGTGGCCATTGACCGGGTGGCCAAAAGCTACCAAGCCAAGGGGCTATAGGGGGGACTGTAGGGGGTTGTAGGAGCCTAGACATAAACACAGGACGGGGAAAAGCTTTCAGCCAGCTACTGGCGCAGCCGTACCGCCTCGGCGGCATCTTGGATGGCCCAGTATTGCAGCGCATCCCGAATGCCTTCTGCCGCTTTTTTGCGCCATACCGGTGACAATAGGTTAGCACGGTCACGTGGTGATGACAGAAAGCCAAGCTCTACCAGCACCGAGGGAATTTCTGGCGCTTTAAGTACCGAAAAACCTGCGGTCAGGCGCGGGGTCTTGTGGGCCGAACCGGTATGGGAATAAAGCCCTTCAACCAGCACATCCGCCAGCTTCGCGGCCCGTGGTGCGGTCTCAATCCGGGCCATATCCATCAATACCAATGCTACCTCATCACCCTGATAGCTAAGGTCAACACCCGCCAGCAAATCGGCGCGGTCATGGCGCTCGGCCAACCTTTGCGAGGCTAGATCGCTTGCTTCCTTTGATAATGTATAAACCGTGGCGCCGGTGGCGCGGCCCTTTTCCAACGCATCCGCATGCAGTGAAATGAACACATCGGCGCGGGCCTGCCGGGCAATGGCCACCCGGGTTTCCAGCGGCACGAATACATCTATCTCGCGCGTCATCACCACCTCAAAATTACCACTGCGCAGCAACAACTCTTTCAGCTCATGGGCGAAAATCAACATGATGCCGGCTTCCGTTACCCCCTCGCGCACAGCACCGGGGTCAATACCCCCATGGCCGGGGTCAAGCACCACAACCAGTGGCCGGTCGCCAGTTTGCCGCTGATGCGCCTGCACAGCCGGCACCTCAATGGCTGCCATCGTGAATAAAGCATTCGCTGGCGCACCGGAGGTTAGCCTAAAAGCTGCCTCGGTGGTTGGGGCAAGGTGCAGCCGCACTTTTGCTGCGCCGCCAGAAATCTGGGTTACCATTTCGGCTTCAGTCAGGCGGAGAGGCTCTGCCAGCTCCAGCACCAGCCGTGACCAGCCAGGACGAAACAGCCCGGCCTTGGCGCTGGCGATGCTGTCATTGGCCGCCGCCAATGCCGCCGCATCAAAGCCGCTCCAGTCCAGCTCGGAGAAATCCAGCACCAGCCGTTTTGGCACATCCATGGTAAAAACCCGCCATGGCACCGGCTGACTAATACCCAGAATCAGGCTCAGTCCACCCGAGCGGGGTTCAGAAGCTTTAACCCCGGTAGCCGTCAGCCGGGCCAAAGCGCTCAGATCCTGCGCCCGGGCGCTACTGGGTGCCAGAAATGCCAGCAGCGTTGCCAGAATGGCAAAGAGGCGCATAGCCCTCACTGCTCAGCTGCCACGCGCTCCTCGCTGACCACCTGGCGCATGCTTTCCAGTGGCAGGTAGCCGCGCAACATCTGGTTACCGACCACAAAACTGGGCGTGCCCGAGATTTGCATACGTTGCGCCAGCGCGTGATTGGCCCCGATGATCTGGTTTATCTCCGGGTTGCTCATGCCCGCAAGAATGGCCTGACCGTCCAGCTCCAACTTATCTGCTAGCGCCAACAGCGCGGCCTCGGAGACATTGCCCCGCATAACCATCAGCGCATCATGCACCTTGCCATATGCTTCATCGCCAAATAAAATCTGGGTTGAAATCGCAAAGCTCGACACCATAATGCTGTCTTGGCCCAATATGGGCAGCTCTTTGCGGATCAGGCGGATATTGCCGTCACTGGCAAGCAATTCTTTAACCTCGGGAAAGGCCTTTTGACAAAAAGGGCAGCGATAATCGATAAACTCAACGATCGTCAAGTCACCTTCAGCATTGCCCGTGATATAGCTGAAACCATCATTGAACAGCGCCTCGGCATTCACCTGTATCAGGCTTGCATCATTGGCCACCTGCGCCTGCACATCGCGCTGTTCCAGCACCGCAATAGCCTCAAGCAACACCTGCGGGTTTTCCAGAAGGTAGGCGCGCACGGCAACCCCGAAGGCGGCCGTCTCGCTGTCATCCATCGCTTTGATGTCGGTGGCAAGGGCCGGGCCGGAGGCGGCAATTGCCAAAGAAAGCACGGTCATCAGCGCCAATGTCAGGCGTTTTATCAACATCATCATTCTCCAATATTCAGCAGCCCTTACGCCGCCCGTAAAAATCCTGAGCAGGGTTTCTGCCGCCATTGACACGCCCCCTGACCAGTGCAACCAATCTGAAGCAACCTTTTGGAGGGGAAACATGCGAAATTCAAGCCGCAGTGAGGTTGATCCCTTCATTGTGATGGATGTGATGCAGGCGGCACGCCGGGCCGAGGCCGAGGGCCGCCACATTATTCATATGGAAGTGGGTCAGCCCGGCACACCCGCGCCCCTTGCCGCCCGCACCGCATTGGCCGCCTCTCTTGAGACTGACCCGCTAGGCTACACCGTTGCCCTTGGCCTGCCAGAGCTGCGCGCCGGCGTCGCCAGCCTGTATAAAGACTGGTATGATATTGAGCTAAACCCGGCGCGGGTGATCATTACCCCCGGCTCCTCCGGGGCCTTTTTGCTGGCATTCACCGCCCTGTTTGATACCGGTGCCATGGTCGGGTTGGGCGAGCCGGGCTATCCTTCTTACCGGCAAATACTTTCAACACTTGGCTACCAGCCCGTGGGCATTCAGACCAGCGCCGAAAACCGCCTGCAACCTGTGCCGGCTGATTTGCCAGCGGGGGCAAAAACGCTGGACGGGCTGATCATCGCCTCGCCTGCCAACCCCTCGGGTACCATGCTTGGCCGCGCCGAACTTGCCGCTTTGATAGAGACCTGTGCGGCCAGCAACACCGCCTTTATCTCTGACGAAATCTATCATGGTCTAAGCTATGGGGCCCGGGCGGTCTCGGCGCTGGAAATCTCGGATGAGGTTTATGTGATCAATTCATTTTCCAAGTATTTCTCCATGACCGGCTGGCGTGTTGGCTGGATGGTGGTGCCTGAAAGCCATGTGCGCGTGATCGAGAGGCTGGCACAAAACATGTTTATCTGCGCCAGTCACGCCAGTCAGGTGGCCGCCCTTGGTGCCCTTGCCGGGCGCGATGAATGCGAGGCAAACCTGAGCACCTACCATGAAAACCACCGCCTGATGCTGGACGGCCTGCCGCGCGCCGGGTTTTCCAGCTTTGCCCCGCCTGATGGCGCGTTCTACATCTACGCCGATGTTAGTGCCTTTACCGATGACAGCCGCGCCTTTGCCGCCGAACTTCTGGAGGGCGCAAACGTTGCCGTAACGCCGGGGCTGGATTTTGATCCGGTGCGCGGCCAGCAAACCTTGCGTTTTTCCTACGCCGCCGCCAGCAACGACATAGCCGAGGGGCTTGCGCGCCTCACGACCTATATGGCGACGCGCAATAAGTGACATTTTGTTTTTGGCAGCGGTCAAAAGAAGCCCTTCGCCGGGCTAAAAATACTGCGCGGTCCCGTCACACGGCACCCCCCTGCCCTTTCATCAAAGTCACCCTGCCCATAATTGGTAACATCCCAACCGAGCCCGTCCCTTAGCCACCCACAGAGCGGCAAGCGTTTTGAGACCTCAAGATCCTCAACTTATCGCGTTGGCCCGCTGGTCACATGAGAACAGGCAACACTTCCAGCAGGTCCAGAGCCGGAGCTGGAGCCGGAGCAGGCAGGGCTTCAAGCACGATGCAAAGACGCGGCGCGCTTGTCGGTTTTCCAGTCGCGCGCCGCTTTGCCAAAAGCCTCAAACAAGGGCCGTGACACCGGATCATTGCCCGCCTTGTATTCCGGGTGCCATTGCACACCAAGGGCAAAGCCGACCGCATTCTTGATGAAAATCGCCTCCGGGGTCTGATCCTGAGCATAGCCGTCAATCACCACCCGCGCGCCGCAGGTTTTGATGCCTTGGCCATGCAGCGTGTTGGTCAGCACCTCGGTTGTGCCAAAAAGTTGGTGAAACACCCCGCCCTCGCTCAGATGCACCTTATGACGCAGGGCAAATTTTTCCTCCAGCGTGCCGTCCGGTGGCATGCGGTGATTCATCCGGCCGGGCAGATCGCGGATTTCAGCATGAAGCGTGCCGCCCATGGCCACATTCATTTCCTGAAAGCCCCGGCAGATACCCAGCACCGGCTGGCCGCGCTCCACACAGGCGCGCATCAATGGCAGGGTTATGGAATCGCGGCAGCGGTCAAAATCGCCATGGGCTTTGGTGACACATTCGCCGTATTCCTCCGGGTGCACATTGGGCCGCCCGCCGGTAAGTAAAAAGCCATCGCAGGCCTCCAGCAATTCCTCGACGCTGACAAAATCAGGGTGTGACGGGATCAGCAGCGGCATACATTCAGCCACGCAGGAAATGGCCGCAGCATTCATTTCCCCGCCGGTAAAGGCCGGGTATTCCCCCTCAAGCAGGGCAGGGTTGCCGATAATTC
>CAYNXK010000130.1:0-6414 GCA_964401125.1 uncultured Aliiroseovarius sp. | reverse complement strand
ACTTTTGGACGCCGATTACCCCAATATGGGGGTCAGTTTTGCATGCCTATCCACAATCCACGCCTTTCACACCGAAGGCGCGGGCAACGGCCATGCCCCCGACATCATCAAGATTTGCGGTGAGGCATATGAGTTACCGGCCTCGACCAACCCAGCCCGGCCCTTTACGGTAAACACGCTTGAAGAACATTTGGACATGCTGATGGACTGCCACCATCTGGATAAATCCATCCCCGAGGACGTGGCCTTTGCCGAAATCGGCATCCGGCGTGAAACCATCGCCGCCAATAATCAGGCCATGGGGCGGGTGGGCGAGGTGCGCGCCGACGGCGAATTACTAACCTGCGAGTAGGCTGGATTGGCGAGGGTTTCTTGCCAAGCCGGATATCCATTGGAAACCGGGATATAGCGCCATGGAAGTCGCCTATTCTTGAGAAGCGCGGGTAGGGCTTCGACCTGAAATTACAAAACTGTTTCTGAGAGTTAGCTTGTTGATGGAAATACCAAAATACAAGGTCGCTTTGGCCGGTGGAACGCGAGATGGCTAAAGTGATGTTTTTGCCCTGTTGCGCGATGATGAGGGATTTGTGGCTCACATGGTTGAGGCCAAACGCGATGAACCTTTTGGGCCAACACTTGGAGAGTGCTCAAAACCCCAAGCGCGGGAAAGTAAACCCGGCTTTCCTTCATTTGCGCCCTTTTGGGTTTAGACGTAGATAGCCTTGATAACGCCCTGCGATACCAGTTATTTCACCGGGCAGCCGTGGTGATCCAGCCCCTTCAAAGCTGGCTATCCGAAATTCTGGAGCATGGAGTGGGACGCAATGACGCGATCTTGCTCGCGGCGGCGAGTGAGGAAACCCCACACAAAGGCGGGCCGGTCATCACCAAATATGATCTGCTGATCATCAACAAAACAGACCTTGCAGCCTATGTTGCTGCCTCGCTTGAGGTTATGGCACGGGATGTAAAAAATGCGGGGCTCCCGGCCATTTGTCTTTTCCGAGTTGAAAAATGGCCGGAGTAATAATGGGGGTCTTGAGGAGATCATCGGCTATATAATCGCGCTTGGTGGCTTAGCTGCAAAGCGTCCGTAATATGGCGAGGCTGAAGCACCTATGCCCACGGCACGGAAGACTTTAGGCGGGGGTCAGCATTGACCAGTGTCACTGTTTGGCAAGGCCTCAAACTTTACGTTCATGGCCGCCGCTCAGTTTTTAGTGATCTTAATGTTTTGCACTATAAATTCAGGCTCGGTGCGGTCCAGGTCAATATGCAGCAAGCCATTTTCGGTGGTCGCGCCCGTCACCTCAACCCCCTCGGCCAAAACAAAGCTTTTCTGAAACTGACGCCCGGCAATGCCGCGATGTAAAAACACTCGGGTTTCGTCGGGCGGGGCTTGGCGGCCGCGCACAAGCAACTTGTTGTTCTCAACATTTATTGTCAGGTCATCATCGCCAAACCCGGCGACGGCAAGGGTAATACGATAGGTATTTTCACTCACCTGTTCAATATTGCAGGGCGGGTAGCCATCGGTGCTGGATTTCGCGGCTTGCTCCACCATGCGCTCCAACTGCTCGAACCCCAGAAAAAAGGGATGGGTGGTTAATGTCATCTTGGTCATCGACCTGTCCTTATCTAAGCGACTTCGAATGCGAGCCCCGTATCGGCAACTCATTCTCAAAACATGGGGCCTGTGCGGCTCTTTAGCAAGGGCAGCCCCCTTGGCCGGGAGCGCGAATAAGGCTAAGTTACCCACATGATAGAAAAAACGACTCAGGCTAGGCCGGGATGAGCAAAGCCGGAAAAATGAAAGCTGACGAGGTCCTCAGGGTCGAGCTGGAAGTATTCCGGCGTGAACATGGCGACCTTGATCAGGCGATTGCAGCGCTGGAATCACTGGGGCGGGTCGATCAGCTGCGCCTCAGGCGTCTGAAAAAACAGAAACTGGCACTAAAAGACCGGATTGCCCGCATCGAAGACAAGCTGACACCGGATATCATTGCATAAAATCGCCTGCTGGCTATAAAGCCCGCTGTTATTTATTACCATTTTGGGGAACTGTATGGCGAACGTGAAAGTAAGCATTATCATGGGCAGCCAATCAGACTGGCCCACCATGCGCCTGGCAGCCGGGCTGCTGGATGAGCTTGACGTGCCGCATGAGGTGAAAATCATCTCGGCCCACCGCACCCCTGGCCGGCTCTGGGAATATGGCGAATCTGCCGTAGGTCGCGGGCTTCAGGTGATTATTGCCGGGGCTGGCGGCGCGGCGCATCTGCCTGGCATGATGGCCTCAAAAACCCGGCTGCCGGTGATTGGCGTACCAATCCAAAGCAAGGCGCTGGCCGGGGTGGACAGCCTCTATTCCATCGTGCAGATGCCACGCGGATTTCCGGTGGCAACCATGGCGATTGGCGCGGCCGGTGCAGCCAATGCGGCCTTGATGGCGGCAGGAATTCTGGCGCTCTGAGACGCGGCACTTGCTGAGAGGCTGGAAGCCTGGCGCGCCGCCCTTGCCGCCTCGGTAGCCGAGGAGCCTACGGATGACTGATCTGCCGGCCCCGCTGCCCCCCGGCGCTACTATCGGTATCCTTGGTGGCGGGCAATTGGGGCGCATGCTGTCAGTAGCTGCCGCGAGGCTGGGCTTTAGCTGCCATATTTATGAGCCGGGGGAAGCCCCTCCAGCGGGCCATGTGGCAGCACGTGTTACAACAGCCGGGTATGATGACCACGATGCCCTTGAGAGGTTTGCCGCCTCGGTCGATGTGATAACTTACGAATTTGAGAACATTCCCACCGCCACGCTGGACATTCTTGAGGCCCATGGCCCGATCCGGCCAGGGCGCGAGGCTTTGCGTATTTCACAGGACCGGCTGGTGGAAAAACAGTTTCTGGCCGACCAAAACCTTGCCGTAGCACCTTTTGCCAATGTGGAAAATGCTGCCGATCTTGAGGCAGCTCTGGCGCTGATCGGCCTGCCAGCCATTCTGAAGACCCGGCGTTTTGGTTATGATGGTAAGGGGCAGGTGCGCATCATGAACATGGCCGAGGCTGGCACGGCGCTTGCAACCATGGCCGACTCTCCTGCTTTGCTGGAGGGTTTTATTGACTTTGAGCGTGAGATCAGCGTCATCGCCGCACGGGGGCTTACGGGCGAGGTGGCCTGCTATGATCCCGGTGAGAATGTGCATGTTGGCGGCATCCTTGCCACTACGACAATTCCTGCCAGCCTAAGTAAATCCATGCACACCGACGCCATATTGATTGCCAGCAACATATTGAATAAGCTGGATTATGTTGGAGTTTTGGCGGTAGAAATGTTTGTAACACCAGCAGGTTTGGTGGTTAACGAGATCGCGCCACGGGTGCATAATTCCGGGCACTGGACCCAGAATGGCTGTGCTGTTGACCAGTTTGAGCAGCATATCCGCGCCATTGCTGGCTGGCCCATAGGCAATGGTGTGCGTTTTGCCAATGTGGTGATGCAGAACCTGATTGGCGATGATATTGCGCAGGTAAGCGAAATTTCCCGCGAGCCGGGGACAGCTTTGCACCTTTATGGCAAGGACGAGGTCAGGCCCGGCCGCAAGATGGGCCATGTCAATCGGGTAACCAGGTTGGGGGCCAGCCCCCAAACCCCCGGAGTATTTTTGCCAAGATGAAAGGCTCAATCAGGTGTGTCAGGCGTGAATGGCACCATCGCCGCAGGCAAGGGCGGCTTCACGTACCGCTTCAGAGAATGTCGGGTGAGCGTGGCAGGTGCGGGCAAGGTCTTCGGCTGAAGCACCAAACTCCATGGCGATGCAGGCCTCATGGATAAGTTCACCCGCTGTCGGCCCCATGATATGCACGCCAAGGATACGGTCAGTGCTTTGATCTGCAAGAATTTTAACAAAACCCTCACCAGCGAACACGGCTTTAGCGCGGGCATTGCCCATGAAGCTGAATTTGCCAACCTTGTAGGCGCGTCCCTGCTCTTTCAAAGATTCCTCGGTGAGGCCAACCGAGGCAATTTCAGGCGCGGTATAGACCACTGACGGGATCACATCATAATTTACATGCCCGGCCTGCCCGGCAATGCTTTCGGCCACCGCCAGCCCCTCATCTTCAGCTTTGTGGGCCAGCATCGGCCCCTCGGTGACATCGCCGATGGCCCAGAGGCCGGAAATGTTGGTTTTCCAGTGATTTGTTGCCACTTGTCCGCGATCAGTCATGGTAACACCCAGGGCTTCCAGCCCCAGCCCATCGGTGAAGGGTTTGCGCCCGGTGGCCAGCAGCACAATATCAGCTTCAAGCACTTCATCGGCGTCATTCTTGCGTAGCTTGTAATGCAGTTTCAGCTTGGTCTTGAGTGTTTCGACCCGCTGCACAGCTGCGCCCAAAACAAAGGTAAGGCCTTGTTTTTTCAAGGCTCTCTGGAAGGCCTTGGCCAGGCCTGCATCCATGCCGGGGGTAATATGGTCAAGGTATTCCACCACTGTCACCTCAGACCCCAAGCGGGCATAAACCGAACCCATTTCAAGGCCAATGACACCGGCACCGATGACCGCCAGTTTTTTGGGTATTTTTGCTAGGCTGAGCGCGCCGGTGGAGGTGACAATGCGGTTTTCATCCACCTCAACACCAGGCAGCAAGGCAGGTGCAGACCCGGTGGCAATGACGATATTCTTTGCCTTATGGACATCATTCCCAACCTTGACATGACCCGCCTCAGGCAGGGTCGCCCAGCCCTTTATCCAGTCTATCTTATTCTTTTTTAACAGAAACTCTATGCCCTTGGTATTCTGGCCAATGACCTGATCCTTATAGGAAAGCATCTGTTTCCAATCGACTGTCGGGCTTTTTCCCCGCAACCCCATGGCGGCAAAGTTATGTTGGGCATCATGCAGGCAATGGCTGGCATGCAAGAGCGCCTTGGAGGGGATGCAGCCCACATTCAGGCAGGTACCGCCAAGGGTTTCACGCCCTTCGACCAGAGCAGTTTTCAGGCCAAGCTGGGCGCAGCGGATGGCGCAAACATAGCCACCGGGGCCACCGCCAATGATGATCACGTCATAGTCAACCATTTGGGTCTCCTTGGAAAAATTATGCGGTTACAAATCCATCAGCAGGCGGCGCGGATCTTCCAGCGCCTCCTTGACGCGTACAAGAAAGGTCACAGCACCCTTACCGTCAACAATGCGGTGGTCATAGGATAGCGCCAGATACATCATCGGGCGAATGACGATCTCGCCACCCACCACTACTGGGCGGTCCTGAATTTTGTGCATGCCAAGAATGCCAGATTGTGGTGGGTTGAGGATGGGCGAGGACATCAGGCTGCCGTAAACGCCACCGTTTGAGATGGTGAAGCTACCACCCTGCATCTCGGCCATGGTCAGTTTGCCGTCACGAGCCTTTTTGCCCAAACCAGCGATGGTTTGCTCGATCTTGTGAAATGACATCTGGTCGGCATCGCGCAGCACCGGCACGACAAGGCCGTTCGGGGTGCCAACAGCCACGCCCATATGGACATAGTTTTTATAAATCACCTCGGTGCCATCGATCTCGGCATTGACATCCGGCACCTCGTGCAAAGCATGAATACAGGCTTTGATGAAGAACGACATAAAGCCCAGCTTGACGCCGTGCTTTTGTAAAAACAGCTCTTTATATTCGGTGCGCAGCCCCATGATGGCCGACATATCGACCTCGTTATAGGTGGTCAGGATGGCGGCTGCATTCTGGGCCTCTTTCAGGCGCCGCGCGATTGTCTGGCGCAAACGGGTCATTTTCACCCGTTCCTCGCGCCCCGCATCTTCGGCAGCAACAGGCACGGGAGGGCTGGCTGGGGTGGGCACAGTTGGCGCAGCCGTTGGGGTTTTCCCAGCCGCAATTGCCGCCTGCACATCTTCCTTCATCACCCGCCCATCGCGGCCGCTGCCTTTGATTTGCGTGGGGTCAAGCCCAGCCTCGGCCATGGCTTTTTTGGCGGAAGGCGCATCTTCAACGTCCTTACCTGAAGCAGCCTTCAGTGGTGCTGGGGTTGGGCGGGTTGGGGTCGCAATTGCTGCGCCGCTGCCAGAAATCAACGCCAGCTTTGCATTGGCGCTGACCGTACTGCCTTCGGCGGCAAATATCTCGGACAGAATACCGGCAACAGGGGCCGGCACTTCAACCGAGACCTTATCGGTTTCCAGCTCACAGAGCATTTCATCCTGCGCCACCGCATCGCCTACCTGTTTGTACCACGATGATACGGTGGCCTCGGTAACACTTTCGCCCAAAGCAGGCACCATCACATCAACCTGAGCCACAGCTTCATTGCCTTTTTGTGGCGTCGTTACGGCAGTTTTGGTTTCCGTGGTTGCAACTGCTTCGCCCACAGCTTCATTGATGGTAACAAGCAGCGCATCTACGCCCACCGTTGCG
>CAYNXK010000129.1:0-6451 GCA_964401125.1 uncultured Aliiroseovarius sp. | reverse complement strand
AAGGCCATCCCAGCGGGGGCGCAATGTCAACTGATTTTACACTCAAAATTCGCCTGTCATTACTAGGGGCTGTTGAGTTGCCGGATACTACAACGCAGATGGTCTACTGACATTGGCCTGATGGCTTGATTGGCCACAAATACCCCGACCCAAAAGCGCCCATACCCTTGGCGATGTCTGTCCGGCCCACAACAAGGCTGCCGTGCTGGTGATACTTCATGCCGGCGCTGATGCTCTGCAAAAACACCTGGAGGAGATCAGTACGTCCATCGCTGCCAATGCCTGCGGCATCGTCAATGCCTGTTGCAACATCTAAATGCGCCTGACCCAGATAACCTAAGAAATCTTACTGCTGGGAGCAAGCACAACCGCCTCGCCGCACAGCACCGGTTTTCCGTCGATCAGGCACTCGGTTGCCAGTTTCACCCGGCGCTTAGCACGGTCAATTTCAAGTACTGTGACTTCGGCGCGGACCATGTCGCCAGGGCGGACTGGCGCGAGAAATTTCAGAGTCTGGCTGAGGTAAATCGTGCCGTGCCCCGGCAATTGTTCGCCAATCACCGCTGAGATCAGGCCCGCCGTCAGCATGCCGTGGGCGATGCGGCCCTGAAATATGGTATCACGGGCGTATTCGTCATTCAGATGCACCGGATTGTGGTCAGTTGATATCTCGGCAAACAGCTCGATATCACGGTCTGTCACCTGTTTGGTCAGGTGTCGCATCATACCAATCTCAAGCTCTTCAATGCAGATTGTGCCGCGTGGGTGGTTGTCCAACATTTGACCCCTAGAGTAATATAAACACAAGGCAACTTACCTGTGCGTAACTTTATTACTTTGCGACTGCAGAAAATCAAGCCCGATTTGTAGTTTTATCTGCCCTATCGCAGCCAGCCCGCCACATAAGTTGGTGAGGTCATGTGTTTAGCAATAAAGCTCTTTGTTGCCTCGGGGTCCGGGCCATCCGGGCCTGTAGCGGTCTCGTTGGCGGCCAGCCCGCCGGTGATGAACAGGCTGTCAATATCCTCGCCCATAGCGCCGGTAATGTCAGTACCGATACCATCGCCAATCGCCAAAATTTGCCTGTCAGGTATCACATGGCCAAGCGCGGTAAGGCGGTCGCGGGCAAGGTCATAGATTGGCGAGTACGGCTTGCCAAAATACAGGCTTTCCCCGCCCATTTCAGTATAGAGCGCGGCCACCGCCCCGGCGCAATGCTCGCGCACCCCGCCACGATCAACCGCCATATCCGGGTTGGCGCAGAGCAATTTCAGGCCACGGGTTTTTGCCAACAAAAGCTGAGGCCGCAGGTCTGCAAGCGGTGCGAAAGGGTCAAATGGCCCACAGCAGATGATGCCTTCGGCCTCGGATAGGCCGACTTGTTCAACCGCCACCGGATCTGCGACCACATTGATCGGGTCAAAAAAGCTAAGGTCATGTTTTTCACCCATGAACCAGACCTTGCGGCCAACTGCACCACGGTACATGGCAGCGCGCGCAGCGTCACCGGAGCTGGCGATCACATCCCAGCAATCAGGTGGCAGGTCCATGGTTTCAAGCTGTTTTTCCACGCTTTTACGGTGCCGGGGGGCGTTGGTCAGCAGCACTACAATACCGCCGCCCGCGCGGTATTTTTGCAGTACGGCCACCGCTTCCGGGTAGGGGCGGACCCCGTCATGCAGGCAGCCCCAGAGGTCACAGAACAGGACGGCATAATTTTGCGACACCTCGGTCAGGCTTTTGATAATTTGGGTCATGGCGCTATAATTTCAAGTTTGGAATGATCTGTTTTTTGCGACTCATGATGCCGGGCAGCACGATGCTGTCACCCTCGGCCCCAGCTCCCAACCCGGCCTCCAACCCAGCCCCAAAGCTGACCCCGAAGCTGGCAGTGGCAATGGCGCGGACCTGCTCGTTGGGCAGAAAAAGCGTGGCCTCTTCATTGAGGATATCGACCACAAACAGCAGCACTTCGTCCACGCTATCTGCGGCGCAAATTGCTGGCATGGCGGCCATCAGCCCCTCTTTGCGGTCCAGAATCAGCGTCGGGGCGGTGGTTTCCAGCACACTGATGCGCAGCTTTTTGCTGCCTATCTCGAATACTTTCGAGTCCATGCGCAGCAGCTCGGCGTCGGAAAACTTTGATATGTTTGACTTGGCGGCAAACATTTCGGTGGCGTATTCTGTGATGTTGATGCCCAGCTCGCCTGCCAGCTTTTCGGCCAGCACCCGGTCTGTCGGGGTGGTGGTGGGTGAGCGGAATTCAAGCGTGTCCGACAATATGCAGGACAGCATCAAGCCCTTGATAGCATCCGGCATTACCGCCATGTCGCGGCCAATCAGCCAGTGCATTACCGTGGCCGTTGCCGCCACCGGGCGGATGGTGAATTTGATCGGGCCTTTTGTTTTAAGCCCGCCTGCCAGTTGGTGATGATCAATCACTTCGGCGATATTCACTTCGTTGATGTTTTCCGGCAACTCGTCAGGATTGTTTGTGTCAACAATCACTACCTCATCATCCGCTGTCAGTGCGCCGAGAATATCCGGCATATCAACGCCCCACTTTTGCAGTACGAAAACCGCCTCGCTGTTGGGCGGCTCCAGCACGAAGGCGCGGGCATCTTTGCCCTTGGTTTGGCTCAGGTACCACTCCCAGATCAGGGCAGAGCAGGTGGCATCGGTGTCGGGGCCTTTATGGCCGAATATCTTGATCATTGCGGTATCCGTAAAATGAGTAATTTTGCTGGGTTATAGGATGCTGCGAGCGGTTTGTCATGGGGCTATTCTCAGGACGGCCGATTGCGCTACAAGTGTTTATGAATATCTCGAAGGAAACCGAATTATACGCCCCGGTCAAGAGTTGGCTGGAAGGGCTTGGCTATGAGGTCAAGGCCGAGGTGGCGGCAGCAGATGTTGTCGCGGTGCGGCGCCGTTTGGCCGGTGGAGAGGGCCGGAGCGAGGGGTGCTACCCCTCGCGCTCCCCGGAGTATTTTCACCAAGATGAAGAGCAAGAGCCAATCATCGTCGAGCTGAAGTTGGGCTTTTCGCTGACCTTGTTGCAACAGGCCGTAGCGCGCCAAGCCATGAGTGATGCCGTCTATGTGGCTGTGCCGCGCTGGCAGGGTCGGGCTGGCTGGCGGGCTTTCAAGGCAAACACCGGATTGTGCAAGCGTTTGCGTCTGGGGGTGCTTTCGGTGCGCCAAAATGATGGATTTGTGCAAGTTCATGCGGATCCGACGCCGTTTCGACCGCAGAAATCCAAAGCCCGTCGCGCCGCCCTGCTGAGTGAGTTTTCCCGCCGAGAGGGGGATCCCAATGAGGGGGGCACGCGCGGCAAGCTGGTTACCGCCTACCGGCAGGACGCCGAAAAACTGGTGGCTTATCTGGCGGAAAACGGGCCGAGCAAGGGCGCTGTTATTGCCAGGGCCACGGGGGTGGCCCGGGCCACCCGGATGATGGCCGATAATCATTATGGTTGGTTTTTCCGGCTGAAGAAGGGTATTTATGGATTGAGCGGTGCAGGCAAGCACCGCTGAGAGATCAGTAAACGGAGGATGTATGGCCTATCTGGAAGTTAACGGCGCGCGGCTGTTTTATACCGATACCGGCGAGGGTGATGTGGCAATCGTGTTCTCGCATGCTCTGCTTTTCAGCACCGAGATGTTTGCCGACCAGATAGCCCATCTGAAGGGCAGGTACCGCTGCATTGCCTATGACCACCGCGGGCAGGGCCAGAGTGACGCCACCGAGGCGGGCTATGACATAGAAAATCTGACCAAGGATGCCGCGGCGTTGATCAAGGCGCTGGGAGTGGAGAAATGCCACTTTGTCGGCCTATCTATGGGTGGCTTTGTAGCGCTGAGGATGGCGCTTGACCACAGCGACCTGGTGCGCTCGATTTCGGTGCTGGACAGTAGCGCCGATGCCGAGGTGGGTGAGAGTCAGGGCAAGTACAAGTTGCTAAATTTCATCCTGCGCTGGTTCGGGCCGAAACCGGTTGTTGGCCAGATCATGCCAATCATGTTTAGCCAGACCTTTTTGAATGACCTGGCGCACAAGGAATTGCACAACCGTTGGCGCAAGTTTCTCGGCGATGTGAAAGACCGCAAGGCCATGTCGAAGGCCGTGGCCGGGGTGCTTGCCCGCAATGATGTGGCCAAGCGTCTGGGTGAGATCAAGCTGCCGACCTTGATTGTGGTGGGTGAAGAGGATACCGCCACATTGCCGGAGAAATCCGAGGCCATGCATGCGGCGATTTCAGGGTCTGAATTTGTATTGATCGAGCAAGGCGGGCACCTGTCTACCATTGATGCGCCCGAGGCGGTTAACAAGGCCTTATCAGATTTTTTCAACAAACTTGACCCATAGGCTGAGGGTTGGTAGCCGCGCGGTTGACATCGCACATAGTGCCACCTAAATGTCATCCGCTAGCACTCGCCATTGGTGAGTGCCAGAACCTGAAACTTATGAGCTGAGGAGCCTATAGATGGCATTTACTCCCCTGCATGACCGCGTTGTGGTCCGTCGCGTTGAAGGCGACGACAAAACTTCCGGCGGCCTGATCATCCCTGAAAGTGCAAAAGAAAAGCCAGCCGAGGGCATTATCATGTCCGTTGGTGCCGGCGCGCGCGATGAAGACGGCGACCGCATCAAGATGGACGTCAAGGAAGGCGACAAGATCCTGTTCGGCAAATGGTCCGGCACTGAGATCACGCTTGACGGCGAAGAGCTGTTGATCATGAAAGAAAGCGATATCATGGGCATTATTGCCTGATCGCGCCAAAGGCGCGTGGCTTCATGCGTCTCACCCTGAATTTATGAATATGAGGAGCAAGCACAATGGCTGCTAAGGACGTCAAATTCAACACCGATGCCCGTAATAAAATTCTGACCGGCGTTACCATACTGAACGACGCCGTAAAAGTCACCCTGGGCCCGAAGGGTCGCAACGTGATTCTGGACAAAAGCTTTGGCGCACCGCGCATCACCAAAGATGGTGTGACCGTTGCCAAGGAAATCGAGCTGGAAGACAAGTTCGAAAACATGGGCGCGCAGATGCTGAAAGAAGTCGCATCCCGCACCAATGATGAAGCCGGTGACGGCACCACCACCGCCACCATTCTGGCCCATGCCATTGTGCGTGAAGGCATGAAATCTGTCGCTGCCGGCATGAACCCGATGGACCTGCGCCGCGGTATTGATCTGGCCACCGGCAAAGTGGTCGCAGCCATCAAAGCCGCCTCGCGCGAAGTCAAAGACAGCGACGAAGTTGCGCAAGTCGGCACCATCTCGGCCAACGGCGAAGAAGCCATCGGCCAGCAGATTGCCGGTGCGATGCAGAAGGTTGGCAACGAAGGTGTTATCACCGTTGAGGAAAACAAGGGCCTCGACACCGAGACCGAAGTTGTTGAAGGCATGCAGTTTGACCGTGGCTATCTCAGCCCTTATTTTGTCACCAATTCCGACAAGATGATTGCTGAGCTGGAAGATTGCCTGATCCTGCTGCACGAGAAAAAGCTCTCGAGCCTGCAATCAATGGTGCCGCTGCTGGAAAGCGTTATCCAGTCGACCAAGCCGCTGCTGATCATTTCAGAAGACGTTGAAGGCGAAGCGCTGGCAACTCTGGTTGTCAACAAGCTGCGCGGTGGACTGAAAATCGCTGCTGTCAAAGCACCGGGTTTTGGCGACCGTCGCAAAGCCATGTTGCAGGATCTGGCCATTCTGACCGGCGGTCAGGTGATCTCCGAAGACCTGGGCATGAAGCTGGAAAGCGTCACCATGGACATGCTCGGCTCGGCCAAGAAAATCACCATCACCAAAGATGAGACCACGATCATTGACGGCAATGGCGAGAAGGCCGAGATCGAAGCACGGGTCAATCAGATCCGGCTGCAGATCGAGGAAACCACTTCGGATTACGATCGTGAGAAGCTTCAGGAACGTGTGGCCAAACTGGCCGGTGGCGTTGCTGTCATCCGCGTTGGCGGCATGACCGAAATCGAAGTTAAAGAGCGTAAAGACCGTGTTGACGACGCCCTGAACGCGACCCGTGCGGCCGTGCAAGAAGGTGTGGTTGTTGGCGGTGGTGTTGCCCTGATGCAAGCTGGCAAAAAACTTGAGGGTCTGGAAGGCGCGAATGCCGACCAAGCCGCTGGTGTGGCCATCGTGCGCCGGGCGCTTGAGGCTCCGCTGCGTCAGATCGCTGAAAATGCCGGTGTTGACGGTGCCGTAGTAGCTGGCAAAGTGCGTGAAAGCAACGATCCCACCTTTGGCTTCAACGCTCAGACCGAAGAATATGGTGACATGTTCGCGTTTGGTGTGATCGACCCAGCCAAGGTTGTACGCACAGCTCTGGAAGATGCGGCCTCGATTGCAGGCCTGCTGATCACCACCGAAGCCATGATTGCCGACAAGCCCGAAAAGCCGGGCGCTGGTGGCGGCGCTATGCCCG
>CAYNXK010000128.1:0-6485 GCA_964401125.1 uncultured Aliiroseovarius sp. | reverse complement strand
AATTAAGGTGGTCAGGGGTAATTAGCTTGTGGGCATGAGGCGGTTGTTTCATCCGTCTGGCCGCGTGGTTCTGGGTGTCTTTTTGCGCCTCGCCCTTGGCCCGGTGGTGTTTATCGGCCTTGCGACATTGCTGGACCTCACTCCGCTGCAAACTCTTTGTGGTGCATTTGTTCTGGCGGTTCCTGCTGCCTCGAACGGCTATATACTTGCCAAAAAAATGGGCGGCGACGCTGATTTATATGCAGATATATTAACCTGGCAGACGGTGCTTTCTCTGGCCTTTTTGCCAGTGCTTGCGGTGGTTCTGGGGGCTTAAAGTCCAGAGCCGTAGGCTTGATACAGCCACTTGCGAGCGGGCGCGCGTGGCGCTAAACGAAGCCCTGAAACATCACGGAAGCGAAAACCATGGCAATCGACACTGAAACTGCCCGCAAAGTGGCGCATCTGGCCCGGATCAGGGTGGACGAGGCCCGCCTGCCGTCTTTGGCCCAAGAATTCAACACGATCCTTGGCTTTATCGAGCAGCTCAATGAGGTGGATATTACCGGGGTTGAGCCAATGGTTTCGGTCACGCCCATGCGCCTGAAGCGGCGGCTTGATGTGGTGACGGATGGCGACCAACAGGCGCGTGTGCTGGCCAATGCGCCAGACGTGCGCGAAGGCTTCTTTGCCGTGCCAAAGGTGGTTGAATAATGGCCAACCTCAACAAGCTGAGCATCTCAGAGGCCCGCGACAGGTTGCGCGCTGGCGACATCACCAGTACTGCGCTGACCGAGGATTGCCTTGCTGCCATTGAGGGTGCCGGCGCGCTGAACGCATTTGTGCATGATACGCCCGATATTGCCCGCGCCCAGGCCAAAGCAGCGGATGTCTGGCTGGCAAAAGGCGATGCCCCGGCCATGTGTGGCATTCCGCTGGGGATCAAAGACCTGTTTTGCACGCGCGGAGTGGCTTCGCAGGCGGGCAGTGCTATTCTGGCTGGCTTTAAGCCGGAATATGAAAGCACTATCACGCAGAACCTGTGGGATGCCGGAGCTGTGATGCTGGGCAAGCTCAACATGGATGAGTTTGCCATGGGTTCGTCAAATGAAACCTCAATTTATGGCAATGTGGTCAACCCGTGGAAAAATGATAACCGCCAGCTTACCCCGGGCGGCTCGTCAGGTGGCTCGGCAGCGGCGGTGGCGGCTGACCTTTGCCTGGCGGCCACCGGCACCGATACCGGCGGCAGCATCCGCCAGCCAGCGGCTTTCACTGGCATTACCGGCATCAAGCCCACTTACGGGCGTTGCTCGCGCTGGGGTGTGGTGGCGTTTGCCAGCTCGCTGGATCAGGCTGGGCCGATGACCAAAAGCGTGCGTGATGCGGCGATTATGCTTGAGGTCATGTGTGGCCATGATGCCAAGGATTCGACCAGCTCTGAGCTGCCGGTGCCCAACTTTGAAGCCATGCTGAGCGGTGACATTCGGGCTCAAAAAATCGGTATCCCGCGTGAGTATCGCATGGATGGCATGTCGGCTGAAATTGCCGCTCTTTGGGATGCGGGCATTGTCATGCTGAAGGATGCAGGCGCCGAGATCGTGCATATTTCGCTGCCGCATTTCAAGTATGCGCTACCGGCCTATTATGTGATCGCGCCCGCCGAGGCCTCAAGCAATCTGGCACGCTATGACGGGGTGCGCTATGGCCACCGTGCCAAGTTGGCGGCCGGTGAGGGCATCACCGAGATGTACGAAAAAACCCGCGCCGAGGGCTTTGGTGACGAGGTGCAGCGCCGGGTGATGGTGGGAACCTATGTGCTGTCGGCGGGTTTTTATGACGCTTATTATAACCGCGCCCGCCGGGTGCGCACCCTGATCAAGCAGGATTTTGAGGAGGTGTTTGCCCAAGGTGTTGACGCTATCCTGACGCCAGCTACCCCCTCAGCCGCTTTTGGGCTTGGTGAAATGGGGGCGCATGACCCGGTACAGATGTTCATGAATGACGTCTTTACCGTTACTGTGAATCTGGCCGGCCTGCCTGCCATTGCGCTGCCTGCGGGATTGGACAAAACGGGGTTGCCGCTGGGGCTGCAACTGATCGGGCGGCCCTGGGAAGAAGGTGCTTTGCTGAATGTCGCGCATGTGATCGAAGCGCGTGCCGGGTTTGTGGCAAAGCCTGAGAAATGGTGGTAAGTCGTCCTTGAAGCGGACAGGATATTGGTAAGGGTGCGGATATGCGGAAACTCACGGTAATTTTTGGCCTAACGGCACTGACAGCATTGGCGGCCTGCACGCCGACAATTCCCGATAGCGGGGCGGGCGTGGGCTTTAGTGATTATATTGCCTATCAGGCCGGGCCACAGGCAAATGCCGGGCAAACAATACAGCCACCACAAACAGGCGTAGTGCCGCCTGCTACGGGAGCTGTGGCCAGTATCTCGGATGAGCAGGATTTTGATGCAGTTTCGGCGCGTGAAACCATTGAGAGCGATGCGGCGCGGCTGGCCGCAAACCGAGCGGTTTTTGAGGTGGTTGAAGTGCAGGATCTACCGGTGCGCAGTGGCAATTCCTATTCGCTAGTGGTTGAGTTTGCCCTTGCTACCAACAATTCGGTGGGCCAGTCGCTTTATAACCGCTCGGGGTTTTTTGCCGAAGATCGCTTCAACCGTAATTGCGCCAGATATACCTCGCGTGACCTGGCTCAGGAGGCCTTCCTGAGGCGTGGCGGCCCAGAGCGTGACCCTATGGGGCTGGACCCGGATGGCGACGGTTTTGCTTGTTTCTGGAGCCCGGAGCCCTTCCGGCAAGCACGCTTCGCAGCACAGCCAATTGAGCCAGTTGTTGCACCCGTCGAATAGCCACCTTCTATGCGCCTGATCCCGCACCACTCGCCCAACCATTCTGATCGGCGCAGCGGTTTGCAGCCTGAGCTGATTGTGCTGCATTACACGGCAATGACAAGCAGCAAGGCGGCGCTGGAGCGGCTTTGCAGCCCGGCGCATGAAGTATCGGCGCATTACCTGATTTCGCGCCGTGGCGAGGTTTTTCAGATGGTAGAAGAGGTGCGCCGGGCTTGGCATGCCGGAGCAGGGCGCTGGGCCGGGTTGGGCGATGTAAATTCACGCTCCATCGGCATTGAGCTGGATAATGACGGCACTAGCCCCTTTGCCGCCGCCCAGATCGGGCGGCTTGAGGCGCTGCTGCCGGGCATCATGGCGCGCTGGGGTATTCCGGCGCAGGGCGTGATTGCACATTCCGACATTGCGCCAACGCGCAAGGCTGATCCGGGGCGGCGGTTTGACTGGCGGCGGCTGGCGCTTGACGGGCTGGCTGTGTGGCCAGAGGTGGGCGAAGGTATGCTGCCGGATTCTGCCGACTTCATGGCGGCGGCGCAGGGTTTTGGCTACGAGCCTGATTTTGGTTTTGAAGCGGTGCATAGCGCCTTTCGCCAGCGCTTCCGTGCGCATGCTTCAGGCCCGCTTGAGCCTGCGGACATGGCTGCCATTACTGACCTTGCCGCACGCTTCCCGGTTGACCCGGGTGCGGCCAGTGCCTAGGTGAGTCCTGCGCGGATGGCCGGATGACCGCGGCTTCTTTACGGGAGGCGAGGAAAGTCCGGACTCCACAAGACAACGGTGCCGGGTAACGCCCGGCGGGGGTAACCCCAGGGAAAGCGCCACAGAGATCAGACGGCCCTTGCATGCAGGGGCCACGGTGAAACGGTGGGGTAAGAGCCCACCGCGCTTCTGGCAACAGCGGCGGCACGGCAAGCCCCACCGGGAGCAATGCCAAATAGGGGTTTCATATGGGTGTCTTGCCCAAGAGACCCGGGTTGGCAGCTAAAGGCATCTGGTAACAGGTGCCGTAGAGGAATGGTCATCCAGAGGGGTAACCCTTGGACAGAATCCGGCTTACAGGCCATCCGCGCAGAAATACTGGCCGATTGCAGTTGACTCGGCCCGTCACATGGCTACAACGCGGACTTCAAGGTTTTACCGGGCACGCATATGCCCGATGCAGGAGTTGATACTATGGCGAAGCCAACCACGATTAAAATCCGCCTGAACTCGACCGCGGATACCGGCCACTTTTACGTGACCAAGAAAAATGCCCGCACCATGACCGAAAAAATGGTTATGCGTAAGTATGACCCGGTCATTCGCAAGCATGTTGAATACAAGGAAGGCAAGATCAAGTAAGATCGCCTGACTTCAAGGTTTCAGGGCCGTGCCGCCGGGCGCGGCCTTTTTACGTGCGGATATGGCTGGCCAGCAAGTTGGCCCAAAGCCGGTAGGCCTCAGGCGCCGGGTGGAAGCCGTCCGGGGCCATCAGGGCCGGCTCAAAATTTATGGCGAATGGGACATACTCAACATTGTCGGCCAGCGCCTGAGTAGCAAGGGCGCGGTCAAAACGCTCGGTCTGACGCCCAAGAACCCAGCGCAGAGGCTGTGGCAGCAACGGGAAATTCTTGATTGGGGGCAGGCCGGATACCACAATTCGGCTGACCCCAAACCTTTCTTTCAGCAGCACATGCAGCGCATGGCGGCGGCTCAGCAAGCGCCTGAGGCTAATGCCGCGGGTTATGTCATTCACCCCAAGGGCCACCACCGCAACATCATATTTGGCTGGCGGCACCAGTATCAGGGCATTAATTGTACAGGCTGTTTTTGCGCCGCTTTTGGCCTCCAGTTGCCAGCTTAGCCGGTAGCTGCCCTCAAGTTCTGCCACCAATTGCCCGCTCAGGGCCTCGCGCTGGCTGGCGGCACCAACCCCGGCTGCCGAGCTGTCGCCGACCAACAGCAGGCTGAGCGGTGGGCCGTTACCGGATTCACCCTTGCGGGCCCCCGGAGGCTCTGTCAGCTCATGTCTCCGGCGGCGGGCAAATGCGCCTTGGGTAATCAGCAGCGGAAACAGCAAGGCTTTGGCAATGGCGTCTGGGGCAATCATTTCATTCTCCTGCGTCTTGCGGGCCTACCAAACGAAAAGAGGCCGATCATCAGACCGGCCCCCGTGTTACTGCTTGCCACCGGTCTGCTATTGGCGATTGCCGAAGATGGACAGCATGAACATGAACATGTTGATGAAATCAAGATACAGCTTCAGCGCTCCCATGATAGCAGATTTTTTCAGCCATTCGCTGTCCATCGCATGTGCATGCGCCAGATAGTCGGTTTTGATTTTTTGGGTGTCATAGGCGGTAAGCCCGGCAAAGATCAACACACCAAGGATCGAGATTGCGAACATGATCATCGGGGATTGCAGGAAGATGTTGACGATCATTGCGACGACCAAGCCGATAACCCCCATGATCAGGAAGCTGCCCCAGCCGGAAATGTCTTTCTTGGTGGTGTAACCCCACAATGAAAGCCCGGCGAAGGCGATCGAGGTGATCAGGAATACCTGAGCGATGGAGAAACCGGTATAGACCGCGAAGATGAAGCTGATCGACAGGCCCATAAGGGCGGCGAAGGTGTAGAAGAACAACTGCGCACCAGCGGCTGAAATGCGGTTGATGATTGCGCCAAAGGCGAAAACCATGATCAGTGGTGCAAACATTACCAGCCAGCGCAGGGGCGTGCCGAAGATTGCCGCGACCATTGCATCATTGGTACCAATGGCCCAAGCCACGCCCGCAGTCAGGGACAGGCCCACCGACATGGTGGCATAAACTTTGTTCATATGGGCGCGAAGGCCCGCATCTATTTCAGCACTGCGCGCGCCTAAGCCCGTATGGGCTGTCTGGTATTGTGCCATTGCTGACGTCCTCCTTGCAAAACTTAACCGGGCAAGACTCACCCGCGGCCGTGTCAGTATGGACACGCCTTTGTAGTATATATCGGCGTCCAGCCCGCATTTTCAAGGGGTTTCAGCTGTTTCAGCTGTTTCAGCATAGGGCCAGTGCAATATTCAGGCACGCCACTCCCCTATAAGGCCTAGGGGTTGCTGCCTGAGTCCAGCCGCTTCTGTGTTTCTGGGTCAAATAGATGCAACAGAGCCTCTGGTGCGCTGAAATTCAGTACTGCGCCGGGGTTGATATCGACGATACCGGGCAGGCTGGCCACCAGGGAAATCTTGGTGCCCTCAAGGTGGCCATGCAGCAGAGTGTTGGCGCCTAATTGTTCGATCATATCCACCACCAGGCGGATTGGCCCGTCTGGGTCCGCCGCCAGATTTTCTGGGCGCACGCCAAGAATGACAGCCCCTGTCTGGCCGCCGGAAAACTCCAAGGTTATGCCGTTTTCCAGGGTCAACGTATTTCCCGCCGCCTCAACCGGGAAGAAATTCATCGCCGGGCTGCCAATGAAGCCTGCCACGAACACCGAAGCCGGGCGTTGGTACAGCTCGACCGGGGTGCCAAACTGCTCCACATAGCCGCCATTCAGCACCATCAGCCGGTCGCCCAGGGTCATCGCCTCAACCTGGTCGTGGGTGACATATATCGACGTGACTCCGAGGCGCTTTTGCAATTTTCGGATCTCAAGGCGCATCTGCACCCGCAGCTTG
>CAYNXK010000127.1:0-6540 GCA_964401125.1 uncultured Aliiroseovarius sp. | reverse complement strand
CTTCACCTGCCAAGGCGGTTTTTACCAGTGGTGAATTGGCGATGGATTTGGCATGGATTTTGGCGTCGGCATCATTTGTGGCACCACTGACATTTATGGTAATAAACTTTGTCGCCCCCTCGCCGTCGCGCACAACTTGATGCGCAAGGTCCAGCATGACATTGTGCAGACCCCGGCTAAATTCAGCAGTTTTGGCGTTGACCTTTACGCCAGACGCCCCGGTGGCAGCCAGCAGCAGGGTGTCAGAAGTTGAAGTATCGCTGTCAACGGTGATATTATTGAAGGTCTGGTTGGTAAGGCCTGTTAGCATAGCCTGCAAAACAGGCTGATCCACTACGGCATCGGTAAAGATAAACACCAGCATCGTCGCCATATCCGGCTCAATCATGCCCGACCCTTTGGCGATACCTGCAATGCGCACTGGCTTGCCATCAATCAAAATATCGGCCCCGGCACCCTTGGCAAAGGTATCGGTTGTACGAATTGCCTCGGCTGCCTTTTTAATATTTTCAGGCGCAAGTTCGCGCCCTAAATCTTCTAACCTGTCAATAATTCGATCATGAGGCAAAATCTCGCCAATAACCCCGGTTGAGGCGGAATAGACTCTGTTTTGAGGTAAGGAAAGCCGCGCCGCCACGGCCTTTGTGATGACGTTGACAGCCTCAAGCCCGTTTGCACCGGTGAAGGCATTAGCATTGCCAGCATTGACGATGATAGCCGCTCCTCCCGCCGAATCAGAGCCAAGCTTGGCCTGGCAATCCAGTACGGGTGCTGCACGGGTGCTTGAGCGGGTGAACAGGCCGGCAATGGTAGTGCCGGGGGCCAGCTCTGCCAGCATGACATCTGGCCGACCTTTGTAGCGCACGCCCGCCTCCACAGCAGCAAACCTGACACCGTCAATATCAGGCAAAGCCGGAAAGCCTTCCTTCGGTGCCAGCGGAGAGACCGCGCTTTTATGCTCCGGTCCTGCCTTTACCGCATGCTCAAGGCGCTTCAGCTTCTTACGCAGTTTTTTGATTTCCGCCTTTTTGCCCATGAGACAGCCCCGCCTATTCGAGCAGCTCGGCCTGACGCAGGGTGGCGGTGTCAATCCCCTCAAGATCAGTGCGGGTAATGTCTGCCACTGCCATCAGGCCTTTGACCGCGCTCTCAATCGCATCATTTTCCAAAGTGGCGGCAAGATCATCGCGCACCTCCTCTAGCGGCGGCGCGCCTTGGTCCCGAATTTCATTGAGGATCAGCACATGCCAGCCAAACTGGGTCTGTACAGGAGGAGAAATTTGCCCGACCTCAAGCACCATCACCGCATCCTCAAATGGCTTCACCATCATGCCCGGCCCAAACCAGCCAAGTGCGCCGCCATTGGGGCCGGAGGGGCCGGTGGAGTACTCGCGCGCCATTTCGGCAAAAACCGCGCCTTCAGCCAACATGGTAACCAGCTCGGCCGCTTTTTCCTCGGTTTCCACAAGGATATGCGAGGCGTTATATTCCACGGTTGGCTCGGCATTGGCATACTCGGCGTCATAGGCGGCCTGAAGGGCCTCATCAGTCACAGCCGCAGTAACGATCGCATCAATCTTTTCGCCGGCAATCAGGGCGCGGTGTTCATTTTCAAGCTGGAGCTCGGTCCGGCGCGAAAGTTCGCCCATGGCCTGGCTAAGTACGGTTTGCTGGATAAGTTGCTCAAGAATACCCTCAAACAAAACTTCATCCGGCAAGTCCTGATAGCGCTCTGGCAGGCTCAGGCGTGTTGATATCATGTGGCCCAAGGTGATTTCCTTACCGTTGACAATGGCCAGAACGGTGTTTGCTGTTATGTCTTCAGCTGTTGCCGAAAGAGCGCCTCCAAGGGCAAAAACTGCAGCTAAAAAGGTGGATTTGGCATTCAGCATTAAACTGTCCTTTGAATTCTACCGGAAAGCTCCAGCAACATTGACACTTTTGGTGCTGGACCTTACATCGCTATGGTCTGAGAGGGCCAGCTCTTGAGCCCTTGATAGGGGGCCAGGCAAGAGCCGGCAAGCACCCCTTTCGGTAACGAATGCGTTAGAACAGGCAAGGCGGAAATATAATGCTGGGTATCGGAAAGCTGACCAAGAAGGTCTTTGGCTCAAGAAATGATCGCATGATCAAGACAACTCAACCGGTTGTTGACAGAATCAATGCACTGGAAGCGGAATTTACCGCGCTTTCAGACGAAGGCATCAAGCAGAAGACAGAAGAGCTGGCGGCACGTGCCAAAGGCGGTGAAAAGCTGGATGATCTGCTGCCCGAAGCCTTTGCCAATTGTCGTGAAGGCGCACGCCGCGCCCTTGGCTTGCGCGCGTTTGATGTGCAGCTTGTGGGTGGGATTTTCCTGCATCAGGGCAATATTGCCGAAATGAAAACCGGCGAGGGCAAAACACTTGTTGCTACCTTACCCGCCTACCTGAATGCGCTGACCGGCAAGGGCGTGCATATTGTTACGGTCAACGATTATCTTGCCAAGCGCGATGCCGAATGGATGGGCAAGGTTTTTGCCGCTTTGGGCATGAGTACGGGCGTGATCTACCCCCAGCAGCCTGACGCGGAGAAAAAGGCCGCCTATGCGTCCGATATTACCTATGCCACCAACAACGAGCTGGGTTTTGACTATCTGCGCGACAACATGAAATCCGATCTGAAGGATATGCACCAGCGCGACCATAACTTTGCCATCGTCGATGAGGTGGATTCGATCTTGATTGACGAGGCGCGTACACCCCTGATTATTTCCGGCCCGGCGCAGGATCGCAGTGAGCTTTACCTGGCGATCGACAAATTGATTCCGGAAGTTCAGGACGAACATTTTACGCTGGATGAAAAAACCCGCAACGTGACCTACACCGATGAGGGCAACGAATTTCTGGAAGAGCGGCTGCTCCAAATGGGCCTGCTGCCGGAGGGCCAGTCGCTTTATGATCCAGAAAGCACCACGATCGTACACCACGTCAACCAGGGCCTGCGGGCACATAAGTTGTTCACACGCGACAAAGATTACATTGTCCGCGATAGTGAAGTTGTGCTGATTGATGAATTTACCGGCCGGATGATGGCTGGACGGCGGCTTTCGGATGGCTTGCATCAAGCTATTGAAGCCAAGGAGGACTGCAATATTCAGCCGGAAAATGTGACGCTGGCGCAGGTCACGTTTCAGAACTATTTCCGCCTGTATAACACTCTGGCCGGCATGACCGGCACGGCGCTGACCGAAGCAGAAGAGTTTGCTGAAATTTACGGGCTGGGCGTTGTCGAAATTCCCACCAACCAGCCCATTGCCCGTGAAGACGAGCATGATGCGGTTTATCGCACAAGAGTTGAAAAGTTTGCCGCCGTTGTCGAAACCATCAAAGAGGCAAATGCTAAAGGACAGCCGGTTTTGGTAGGCACGACTTCGATAGAAAAATCTGAAGCCCTTAGTGATTTGCTGCAAAAAAGCGGGGTGGAGCATAATGTTCTGAATGCCCGCCAGCATGAGAAAGAAGCGCAGATCATTGCCGATGCCGGTAAATTTTCGGCGGTAACCATTGCCACCAACATGGCCGGGCGTGGCACCGATATTCAGCTGGGCGGCAATGTTGCAATGCAGGTTTTGCAAGCGCTGGAAGCAGATCCGTCAGGCAACCCGGACGAGCTACGCGCACAAATCGAAAAGGACGTTGGCGCAGACAAGGCGCGGGTGATCGAGGCAGGCGGGCTGTTTGTTCTGGCCACTGAACGCCATGAGAGTCGCCGGATTGATAACCAGCTACGCGGTCGTTCGGGCCGTCAGGGTGACCCGGGGCGGTCAGCTTTTTTCCTCAGCCTTGAAGATGATCTGATGCGCATCTTTGGCTCGGACAAACTTGATAAAGTGCTGTCCTCCCTCGGCATGAAGGAGGGCGAGGCCATTGTGCACCCGTGGGTAAACAAAAGCCTTGAGCGCGCCCAGGCCAAGGTTGAGGGCCGCAACTTTGATATTCGCAAGCAGTTGCTGAAATTCGATGATGTGATGAACGACCAGCGAAAGGTTATTTTCACCCAACGCCGTGACATCATGCGAGCCAAGGAGCTTTCCGAGGTCGTGCAAGACATGCGCAATCAGGTCATAGACGATTTGGTTGATGCCCATATGCCACCAAAAAGCTACGCTGATCAGTGGGATATGCAGGGCCTGTATGCCGCCTTGATTGAAAAGGTGGGGCTGGATGTTCCGGTAATTGACTGGGCCGCCGAAGAAGGCGTAGATGACAGCGACATTGCCGAGCGGCTGTATGATGCCGCCGATGAATTCATGGCCGCCAAAGCTGTCGATTTTGGCATTGAAGCCATGCGTGGCATTGAAAAGCAGGTGCTGTTGCAGACGATTGATACCAAGTGGCGCGAACATCTGCTGACGTTGGAGCATTTGCGTTCGGTTGTAGGGTTTCGCGGCTATGCTCAGCGCGATCCACTGAACGAGTATAAGACCGAGGGATTCCAGTTGTTTGGCGGACTCCTGAACTCTCTGCGTGAGGATGTAACCCAAAAACTCAGCCAGCTACGGCCGATGAGCGATGAAGAGCAGCAGGCGATGATGCAACAGCTGATCGAACAACAGCAGGCCGTGTTGCAGAAGGCTCCCGATCAGGAAGCACAGGACGAGGCAGTTGCAAAGTTTGATGAAAACGATCCCAAAAGCTGGGGCAATCCGGGGCGTAACGACAAATGCGTCTGTGGCTCTGGCAAGAAGTTCAAACATTGCCACGGGCGGCTGGTCTGAGTATTTCTGATTTATGGACAATCAGGCACAAAGCCGGTCTCTGATCCATGCAACAAGGCCTGGAACAAGCAGGGTTTGCTGTGGCAACATGTCGCTGACCTGCCCACCAAAACAACAGCAATTATCGCTGTTCAAGAATCTGATCATTAAAGAAATACAGTTTCGGCCGGTGAAACACATTTATTACCCGCTGGCCGAAGTTTAATGGCCCGTACACATGCGCCAAAATCTTCCCACCCCACATTTGTGGGGATTTAGGCAGACACAATCATTACCCTACATTAGTCTTAGTATAAACCATAATTTATTAAGGCTGATATGATGAAAACCTACGATCCCAAAGGTTATGGAAAAGAAAGAACCGCTGAGGTTATCAAATTTGTGGAGGCCAAGCCGCCAAGCCACCTCAGTGCTATCGTTCACCGGTATATTGAGCTGGAGACAGTCGGCAAGCTTAATATGGATTACCGATTTCATGCGCTGCCTGACGCCTGCGCTTATCTCGTATTTGACCAATTGAATTCGGATGTTTCAGGCATCACTAAACTGCGGACGACATCAGAGGAATTGAACCTCGGGCGACAGTTTCATTATATTAACATCCGGTTTTTTCCTGGCGTCTGCCTTTTTAGTGAAGACGAGTATTCCTATGGCCTAGTCAACGGTCCCTACAAAGGGGCTTTACCCTTACTCGAGGCGAACCGCAAACTCGCTTCTTGTAGCTTTGAGGAGAAACAGCCGATCTTGACTAGGCTCGTCGAAGACATGTTAGCAGCAAAAAAAATTGCGCCAAATTTGGTTACTCAGAAGATATTTAGGAATATTGATGAGATCAATACGGTCTCGGAAATGGCAGCAGCGTCAAATTTATCAGCACGTCAGTTACAACGCGTACTGAAACGGACAACGGGGCTGGCTCCACATGACTTTTTAAAGGTGTTGCGCTTACAGCAAACGCTCAACAATGAAGCATCAGATAACTACGCTGATCAATCCCATTTCATCCATTCATTCAGAAAAGCGACAGGATATACGCCCGGACGCTACACAAGAAAGTTTGATGTCTGATATCTACAATATTATTCGCATCATTGCCGCTAAGTTACGACTCATTAGATTAGTTTAAATCAAGGACTTACAAATGACAAAAATGAACGCAATTGGTTGGTTTGATATCTATGTCAATGACATGAAACGAGCTGTGACATTTTATGAAACTGTACTTGGAATCACGCTTGAGGCTATGGGTGATCCAACTGGTGAAACCGAAATGATGAGCTTTGCCGCTGATATGGGGGTATATGGCGCTGGAGGTGCTTTGGTGAAAATGCCGCACGCGCAACCAGGTCCGGGCGGCACACAGGTCTATTTCTCTGTCGCCGACTGCGCTGTGGAAGAAGCACGCGTCGCGGATGCAGGCGGCAAGGTTATTCGCCCGAAATTTTCCATCGGTGACTTTGGTTGGGTGACACTGTGTCAGGATACAGAAGGTAACATGGTTGGCTTTAGCTCCATGAAATAGGGGTTTGTTGGGTGGTTCTGTCGCAAAGTTTCCGCAAGCCTGTCCGCAATCCTGAATGGGCCTTGATTTTCGCCGGATCTACGCTGCCAAGCTAGCGAATTGTTGAAACGGCGCCCGCACGCCAGTGAGCACCTTTCGCGCCACACGGATTGAAATTACTCTGGTAGGGCTAATCACGGCGGTATTTTTTGCCATTATACCAATCCCCACCAATTACTGACCGACATGTGCCCAATCTCTCAAACCGATTGACGTAATA
>CAYNXK010000126.1:0-6579 GCA_964401125.1 uncultured Aliiroseovarius sp. | reverse complement strand
CTCCGTCTCAATAGAAATATGCGGCCCATCATATGTTGGGCGTTCAGGCGGCATTTGTTCTGTATCTTCAGGTGCTTCCGGGGTGTCGTTCAAGTTGTCCGCCTAGCGCTTGAGTTGCATGCATATATGGTTCTGTTCACTATATCATTGCTGGAGCCTGCGGGGCAACCAAAAGGGCATGTTTCAAGCGCATTTCCCCGCTTGGCATTGGGGCTATTGTGAAGGATGATCGCGCCAGCAATCATCCGGATGACAGGGGGGGCAGTATGAGCCAGCCACGGAATATTTTTGAAGATGTCGGCGAGACCGGCGCGCAGGCGAAAAATACGCCGCAAACCGGCATGATCGGCAAGGGTAGCGGTGGTGGCAAAGGCCAGCGGCGTGGTGCAGTCAGGCTTTGGCTGGGGCTGTTGTTTGTGCTGGTGGCGGCGATTGTCGTGCTGGGCGGGCTGACCCGTCTGACAGATTCGGGGCTCTCAATTGTTGAGTGGAACCTGATCAGCGGTGCCATTCCGCCAATGAGTGCCGCCGATTGGCAAGCCGCGCTGAACCTCTATCAAACCAGCCCGGAATATCAGTTGCAAAACAAGGGCATGGATATGGCTGCCTTCAAGAATATTTTCTGGTGGGAATGGGGCCACAGGCAACTTGGCCGCTTCATTGGTCTGGTCTGGGCCGTGGGTTTTGTGGCTTTGTGGCTGACAAAAAGCATTCCGGCTGGCTGGGTTGGGCGGCTGGTGTTGATCGGCGCCCTTGGCGGTTTGCAGGGGGCTATTGGCTGGTGGATGGTCTCATCAGGCCTTGAGGGGCAGCGGGTTGATGTGGCAAGTTACCGGTTGAGCACGCATCTGGGGCTGGCCTTTATTATTCTCGGCCTGATCGGCTGGTATATTCTGGCGCTTGGCCGCAGCGAGGCTGACTTGATGCAGGCCCGCCGGGTGCGCGAGAAAAAGCTGTTTGGCATGTCCACGGGCCTGATGCATCTGGCGTTTTTGCAAATTCTGCTGGGCGCATTGGTGGCGGGCATTGATGCCGGGCGCACGTTTACCGATTGGCCATGGATGGGCGGGCAGGTCTTTCCGCCCGGTGCATTCGACATTAGCCCGCTATGGCGTAATTTCTTTGAAAATGCCGGGCTGGTGCAATTCATCCACCGCATTGCCGGCTATCTCCTGGTGATTTTTGCGCTGGTGGTCTGGCGGCGCGCCCGGCGCTCGGCCAATGGCGTAACCCGCCGGGCTTTCAGCTTTGTCATGGTAGTAATGCTGCTGCAAATGGGGCTGGGCATTGTAACGGTATTATATGGCGCACCCCTGCACGCGGCCATTAGCCACCAGATCGGGGCCATTGTTTTGTGGGTGCTTATTTTGAACGCACGCCACAAGGCGGGTTACCCGATTGCACAACGTATAAAAGGCGCATCAGCGGGCCTAAAAGGAGTAAAGCCATGAAAGCATATGATGAGTTGATGGCGTTTCAGCGTCAAACCGAGGCATTGGGCCAAATTGCCGGGCGGCTGGGCTGGGATCAGGAAACCATGATGCCGGCCGGCGCCAGCGCACAGCGGGCCGAGGAAATGGGCGCAATCGAGCAAGTTCTGCATACGCGGCGCACCGACGCCCGTGTGGGCGCGTGGCTGGCGGCGATTGATGCAGGCGATGCAGGTGCGCTGGATGATGTAGGCCGGGCCAATATCCGCCATATCAGGCGCAGCTTTGAGCGAGTCAGCCGGGTGCCAGTGGCGTTGGCTACAGAACTGGCGCGCATAACGTCTGCAGCACAGCGAGTTTGGGCCGAGGCCCGCGCTGCCGATGATTTTGCAGCTTTCCGGCCGTCTCTAGAGCAGGTTGTGGCCCTGAAGCGCGAGCAAGCGACAGCATTGGCGGCGGGAGGAGACCCCTATGACGCCCTGCTGGATGATTACGAGCCAGGTGCCACCGGGGCAGAAATTCAGGCGATGTTTGATGCCATGCGGCCACGCCTTGTGGCCCTGCGTGATCGTGCCATGGGCGCTGATTATCAGCCCAAGAGCCTTACCGGGCGGTTTGATGAAAATCTGCAAATGAAGCTGGCCCGCAGGCTGGCGCGTGATTTTGGCTATAACATGAAAAATGGCCGCCTTGACCGGGCGGTGCATCCGTTCTCAAGCGGCTCCGGCCAAGATGTGCGCATCACCACCCGCACCAACCCTACCGACCCGTTCAACTGCATCTATTCCACCATCCATGAGGTCGGCCACGCCGCTTATGAGCAGGCGATCAGGCCGGAATATCTGCTGACACCGCTGGGGCAGGGGGTGTCCATGGGGGTGCATGAAAGCCAGAGCCGGATTTATGAAAACCAACTGGGCCGCTCGCGCGGGTTTACGCAATATTTGCACGCTCAGATGCTGCGTAAATTTGGTGATATGAGTATGCCGGATGATGATGCATTTTATGGGGCCGTCAACAAGCTGCATGCGGGTTTCATCAGAACCGAATCTGACGAGGTGCAGTATAATCTACACGTGATGCTGCGCTTTGATCTGGAACGCCAGATGATTGCCGGCACTCTGGCGGTGGCCGACCTTGAAGAGGCCTGGAATACGCAGTTTCGCAATGATTTTGGCTATGGAATCAACAAAGTATCAAACGGCTGTTTGCAGGATGTGCATTGGTCGGTTGGGTTGTTTGGCTATTTCCCGACATACAGCCTGGGCAATGTCTATTCCGGTTGCCTTTACAAGGCGCTGGCGCCGGATGTACCTGATCTGGAAGCACAATTAGCGCAGGGTGATACCCGTGCCGCAACCGAGTGGCTGGGGGCGCGCGTACAGGTGCATGGCGGGCTTTATGAGCCAGATGAGGTGATCGAGAGGGCTTGTGGCTTCAAGCCGGAGGTGGCCCCGTTGCTGGAATATCTGGAGGCTAAATTCAGCGAGATTTATCGGCTTTGAACGCCGCCAGCTTTTCGGCCAGCATGGCGCGGGCGCGGGTGTCAGCGCGCCGTATCCGCATGGCTGTCAAAAACGCTTCTTCCAGCGTGGTTGATGATGCGCCGATGGTCTTTTTGATCTCTTCCATCAGGTATTCGTCACCGGTTTCCTGCTCGGCCGCAAGGACTTCCTTGGCCAGATCATCGGCGATTTGTTCGAGCATGTCCATTGGCGGCCCCTAACGGCTGGTTTCGGTCAGGCGGCGGCGTACATATTTGTCAACGCTGCCGATCATCGTGTCCAGATGATTATCTTCAAAGAAGTGCCCAGAGCCGTTAATTTCCGTATGCGTTATAGTAATGCCTTTTTGCTCGTGCAATTTATCAACCAGTGCGTGTGTATCAACTGGTGGTGCCACCCGGTCGGCGGTGCCGTTGATGATCAGGCCCGAGGCGGGGCAGGGCGCAAGGAATGAAAAGTCATACATATTGGCCGGGGGTGAGGCCGAAATGAAGCCGGTAATTTCTGGTCGGCGCATCAGAAGCTGCATGCCTATCCAAGCCCCAAAAGAAAAGCCGGCAACCCAGCAATGCTTGGCGTTCTGGTTCATGCTTTGCAGATAATCCAGCGCCGAGGCGGCATCAGAAAGCTCGCCTACCCCAAGATCATATTCGCCCTGCGAGCGGCCAACGCCGCGAAAGTTGAAACGTAGCACCGTAAAGCCCATCTTATGAAAGGCATAATGCAGATTGTAGACAATCTTGTTGTTCATGGTGCCGCCAAATTGCGGATGCGGGTGCAAAATGATGGCAATTGGCGCGTCTTTGGCTTTTTGCGGGTGGTAACGACCTTCCAGACGCCCCTCAGGGCCGGGAAAAATAACTTCGGGCATCTTGGTTTGAACTTTCCTTATTGGCTCCGGTTTCTTGACGCTGTTTGCCCGGCATCATATGACGAAGGCACAGGGCTTTGATACGGAGCTTTTCCGGGGCCGGGATTATAGCTTTCAAGTGAGTTAATCGCCGGGGCGGCAAAGGTCAACTTTATTACAGGGTGTGAACATGAAGCTTTCAACAAAAGGTCGCTATGCCATGGTGGCGCTGACTGATCTGGCAATGCAGAATGACAACAAACTGCTTTCGCTTACCGAAATATCCAAAAGGCAGGATATATCGCTGCCTTATCTGGAGCAACTTTTTGTCAAGCTGCGCCGGGCCGGTCTGGTTGTGAGTGTGCGCGGGCCGGGCGGCGGCTATCGTCTGGCGCGGCATTGCTCACAGATACGCATTTCGGAAATCATGGAAGCGGTGGATGAAACTGTCAACGCCATGCATAAAGGTGCCGGTGCTTCCGGTGCCGTATCAGGTAGCCGGGCGCAATCCATGAGCAACCGGCTGTGGGAGGGGCTGAGCGCGCATGTGTTTGTGTTTTTGCACCAGACACGGCTTTCGGATGTGGTGCAGAACGAGCTGACTCCATGCCCGGCCGTGCCAACGTTGTTTCATGTGGTGGATGAAGAATAGATTTTAAGCCTGCGGCGCGAGTATTTTTACCAAGATGAAGGGGAACGGTTTGAGCCGGATCTATCTGGATTGGAACGCCACTGCACCCCTGCGCCCTGAGGCACGTGTTGCCATGCTGGCGGCAATGGATGTGGCTGGCAACCCTTCATCAGTGCATTTTGAGGGCCGGGCGGCGCGGGCTTTGGTGGAAAAGGCCAGGGCGCAGGTAGCGCGGGCTTTGGGTGCCCAAGGGGCGGATGTGATTTTCACCTCATCTGCCACCGAGGCTGCGGCATTGGCGCTGTCCGGGCGCGGTATTCTCTGCGGCGCTGTTGAACATGATGCTGTGGCCGTCTGGTGTGAGGTGATTCTAGAGGTGAGCCCCGGCGGGCAAGTTGCTACCCCCATGCCGGGGCGCTCGGCCGTGCAGGCCGTAAATAGTGAAACCGGCATTATTCCGGTTCTGCCTGAGGGGCTGGCGCTGATTGATGCCACGCAGGCTTTTGGCAAGATACCTTTTGCTTTTAACTGGAGCGGTGCCGAGATGGCACTGGTCTCGGCACATAAATTGGGCGGGCCGAAAGGTGTGGGGGCTTTGATCATAAAGCGCGGCACTGAGGTTGCGGCGCGCATTTTGGGAGGGGGTCAGGAAATGGGCCGCCGGGCGGGCACTGAAAATGTCATCGGTATTGCTGGTTTTGGGGCGGTTGCAGAGGTGGCAATGCTGGATTTGGCAGACAAAAAGTCGGCCAAAACCGAGAAACTTAGAAATATTCTAGAAAAGATGATTGCGGAATCTGCAAAAGGTACTATTTTTGTCGGGAAAGATGCGAACAGGTTACCCAATACGTCATGCTTCATTACCCCCGGCTGGAAGGGGGAAACGCAGGTGATGCTATTGGATTTAGCCGGTTTCGCCATTTCGGCGGGTTCGGCTTGCTCCAGTGGTAAGGTCAGGCCCTCCAAGGTATTGAGGGCAATGGGGTTTGATGAGATTGCAGCGGCAAGTGCCGTGCGCGTGTCACTTGGCCCTGAAACAACAGAGAACGAGGTTATGCGCTTTGCCGAGGCGTGGGGCCTGGAATATGACAAGTGGCGCAAGCGCGCCCGGTAAGGAACAACATGGCTGGTGCAGAGAAAGTTATAGTCAAGGATGGTGTCGAGGAAGAAACGGTTGAAGCCGTCAAGTCCTTGTGAGAAAAATATAAATACGGCTGGGCAACCGATATTTAGATGGAATACGCCCCCAAAGGCGTGTCTGAGGATATTGTCCGACTGATCAGCGAAAAGAACGAAGAGCCGGAATGGATGCTGGAATGGCGCCTGCAGGCCTTTGCGCGCTGGCAAAAAATGACCGAGCCGGAATGGGCCATGGTCAACTACCCCAAGATCGATTTTCAGGATATTTATTACTACGCCCGGCCAAAAAGTATGGAAGTGAAGCCAAAATCACTGGATGAGGTAGACCCGAAATTGCTGGCTACTTATGAAAAACTGGGTATTCCCCTGAAAGAACAGATGATTCTGGCCGGGGTTGAGGGGGCCGAAAGCATACCCGCTGAGGGCCGTAAAGTGGCGGTGGATGCGGTGTTTGATTCGGTTTCACTTGGCACCACCTTCAAGGAAGAGCTGAAGAAGGCCGGGGTGATTTTCTGCTCAATCAGCGAAGCAATTCGCGAGCATCCCGATCTGGTAAAGCAATATCTTGGCACCGTGGTACCGCAGAGCGATAATTACTACGCCACGCTAAATTCTGCCGTGTTTTCAGACGGTTCATTCGTCTATATTCCGCCCGGTACAAAATGCCCCATGGAGTTGAGTACCTATTTTCGCATCAATGCTGAAAATACCGGCCAGTTTGAACGCACCCTGATCATTGCCGATAAGGGCAGCTATGTCAGCTATCTGGAGGGCTGCACCGCCCCCAAACGCGACATTGCGCAGCTACATGCCGCCGTGGTCGAGCTGGTACTGCTGGAAGATTCCGAGATCAAATATTCCACCGTGCAAAACTGGTATCCCGGCGATGAAGACGGCAAGGGCGGCATCTACAACTTTGTCACCAAGCGCGCCGATTGCCGGGGCGACCGCTCAAAGGTGATGTGGACCCAGGTGGAGACCGGCTCGGCGGTGACCTGGAAGTACCCCAGTTGTATTCTGCGC
>CAYNXK010000125.1:0-6609 GCA_964401125.1 uncultured Aliiroseovarius sp. | reverse complement strand
GTGGCGATTTTTGTCAGCCAGTCCGGCGAGACTGCCGATACCCTGGCAGCCCTGCGCTACACCAAAGACAAGGCTGAAATGATCCTCAGCCTGGTCAATGTGCCCGAAAGCTCGATCGCCCGTGAAAGCGATGTTGCTCTGCCGATCCACGCCGGAGTTGAGGTCTCGGTGGCCTCGACCAAGGCCTTCACCTGCCAGTTGACCACCTTTGCGCTACTGGCGTTGAAAGCCGGCTCTGAACGGGGCCATATAGGGGAAAGCGCCCTGGGAAAACACCTTGATGACCTGCGCAAATTGCCCGGCCTGATAAGCCATGCCCTCTCAATTGACGCGCAGGTAGAAGCAGTGGCTCAAAGTCTTTCATCTGCTGATAGCATATTGTTTTTGGGTCGAGGGCAAATGTTTCCCTTGGCCCTTGAGGGAGCCTTAAAACTAAAGGAACTCAGTTACATACATGCAGAAGGTTATCCATCAGGTGAACTAAAGCACGGCCCCATTGCCCTTGTTGACAAGGCCACACCGACAATTGTTTTAGCCCCGCATGATGCCCTTTTTGACAAAACTGTATCCAACATGCAGGAGGTCATGGCACGTGGTGGCCGGGTGCTGTTGATCTCGGATGCACGCGCTGTGGCCGAGACCAGTGATGGGGTCTGGAAAAGCCTGATCATGCCGGAATGCCCGGAAATTACCCAGCCAATCCTCTATGCTATTCCGGCCCAACTTCTGGCCTATCACACGGCCATTGCCTGTGGCACCGATGTAGACCAGCCGCGTAATTTGGCCAAATCGGTGACAGTGGAATGAAGCTGGATGAGGCTCTGGCGGCGCTGTCTGCCCATGTTGAGCCGGGCCGCGCGGAAAGTTCGGCCAAGCACCATAAGCAAACTCGCGTTGTGCTGGGTGTCGCCAACCCCGCGCTGAATGATCTGACAAAAACCTGGCGGCAAGAACTGGATATTGACGCCCGCCTGCGGCTGGCCGATGATCTTTGGCAGAGTGATATTTTTGAAGCCCGTATTGCCGCTGCCAAGCTGCTGACACAAGCTCGTATCAGGCCAGATGAAGCCGTCTGGGAGTTGATCGCATCCTGGGTGCCTGAATTTGATTCTCGGGCAATTTCTGACCACGCCTGCATGGCCGGGCGCAAGCGCCTTGAGGCCAACCCGGCGCGGGTGGACAAGGTGGAAATATGGACCCATTCACCGCATATGTGGAGCCGCCGCGCGGCCCTCGTAATCATGCTCCCCTGGACAAGGCAGCGCTATCTTAAGCCCGATGACCTGGTAATTCGCGAGCGGGTTCTGGGCTGGGCCGCCACTTATGTAGATGACCCGGACTGGTCCATACAAAAAGCCATTGGCTGGTGGCTGCACGACCTCTCAAAGCGCGACCCGGCACGGGTGCGGGTATTTCTGGAGGAATTCGGCGCCCAGATGAAACCCTTTGCACAGCACGAAGCCTCAAAGCTCCTGCCCTAAGGTCTGTGCTCCGGCCCTAAGGTCTGTGCTTTTCACGCAATTTACGGCGCATGATCTTGCCGGTGGTGGTCATGGGCAGGCTGTCAGCAAATTCTATAATGCGCGGCGCAACATGCGGGCTGATCCGCGCCCGAACCAGGTTGGTCAAGGCCTCGGCCAGCCCTTCGCGCGCCACCCCCTGACGTAAAACCACCACGGCCTTCACAACTTCGGTGCGCACCGGGTCTGGCACCCCGATCACCGCCGCCATGACCACATCATCATGGCCGGTCAGGCAGTTTTCAATCTCGCTGGGGCCAATTCGGTAGCCGGCTGAAGTGATCACATCATCATCACGCGAAACGAAAGTAAAATAGCCGTCTTCATCACGCTGCCCCAAATCGCCGGTACGCATCCAGTCGCCGGTGAACTTTTCGACGGTTTTTTCCGGCAGGTTCAGGTAGCCCAAAAACATCGACGGGTCCGGCCGTTTCACGGCAATTTCGCCGCTCTCGCCCGGCACGCATTCCTGCCCCTCAGCGTCGATCACCGCCACCTCATGCCCCGGTACGGCCAGCCCCATGAAGCCAGGGCGCTGCACCCCTGCAGCCTGACAACTTGACAGCACCAGATTGCACTCGGTCTGGCCGTAAAGCTCGTTTACCGCCGCCCCAAGCGTTGTGCTGGCCCAGTTGAGCAAATCGGCCCCAAGGCTTTCACCACCCGAGCCGATCGAGCGGATATTCACCCCCTGCGGCACCTGCGCTTGGCGCATCATTTTCAGGGCAGTAGGCGGCATGAACAGGTTTTTCACCTTATGCTTGGCGATCAGGCCATAGGCCGCCTCCGGGTCAAACTTGCGCATGCGGTGGCTGATCAGCGGCACACCGTAATAAAGGCAAGGCAGCGCCAGATTGAACAGCCCGCCAATCCAGGCCCAGTCAGCTGGGGTCCAGCCCTTGTCGCCTTCCTGCGGGAAAAATTCATGGTGCAGCTCTACCGAGGGTAAATGCCCTAGCAAAACCCTCTGCGCGTGCAATACACCCTTGGGCGGGCCTGTTGTGCCAGACGTGTAGATCAGAATGGCCGGGTCATTGGCGCGGGTTTTGACAGGCTGAGGCAACGGCCTTGCAGCGGCTATCTCAGCCCAGAAATCACGTGCCGGGTTGATGCCGCCATCCGTCACATAAATCTCGGCCAAGTCAGGTAATTCTGATTGCAATGACAATACCTTGTCAAGGTTTTGCCGGTCAGTCACCACAATTTTCGTGCTTGAATCTGCCAGCCGGAAGGCCAGCGCATCCGGCCCAAACAGGGTGAACAGCGGCAAGCCCACAGCACCCAGTTTCATGGCGGCAAAATGGCTGATCAGCACTTCTGGCCCCTGCCCCAGCAGCACCGCCACCCGATCTCCACGCCGGATTCCACGGGCGGCAAACGAGCTTGCCAGCCGCCCCGAGGCATCCTTTAACTGACCATAGCTCCAATCGCGCACCTGACCATTTTGCCCCACATGGCTCAACGCCACCCGGCCCGGTGAAGCCCCAGCCCAGCTATCACAGCAGCGTTCAGCAATGTTGAAATATTCTGGAATATGCCAGCGAAAATCGGCGCGCAGGCTGGCCCAGTCGCCGCCCGCCCGGATCAGCCGGCGGCCCCCTTCAGCGCGCATAGACTTCGATCTCATGCAGGCCGGCCAGGTCAACACCAAGCAGGCGCAGGGCCGCGAGCGAAACCTGGCTGCCGGCACCCTCCGGCATACCTGCCGGCAGTAGTTTGACCAACACGCTTTCGCCCGTGGCAAGGGCCACAACCCGGCCCGGCATCGCGGCGCTGACCAGCGGTGTTTCCAGCCAGAAACCGGGCTGTGCCGGGCTGCCCAGTGAGGCGATGGTGCGACCCAAAGCGCGCTCTCCTCCGGCATCGGCGCTAACATTGGTGGCCGCCTGGCGCTCGGCGTTGCTTGTGGTGTCAAACTCCTCAACCGAGGTGGCCCCGGCGGCAGGCGCTGACACCCGTGATTCGAGTGATTCTGGCCTTGGTTTGGGGCGCAGAATATCTTCCTGCAGATATTCCCCCGGCGTCATGGCCCGCGAACTTTCCCCGCTGGTTTTATCCCCCGCACCGGGTTTAATGGCGGCACAGCTCGCTAGGCTTAAGCCAACAATGATGATATATATCAGGTTTCTGGCGTTCATGGTTTCAGGTTGGCCTATTGTGCCATTTCATGCAACGTTCTTCGCTCTTGCTATGGCAATTTTACGGGCATAGACTTGGCTCATGTCAAACGCGCCCCTTATAGATCCATTTCTGCGCCCGATCAGCTATCTGCGCCTGTCAGTAACTGACCGCTGCGATTTTCGCTGCACTTATTGCATGGTCGAGAATATGACCTTCCTGCCCAAAAAGGAGTTGCTGACCCTTGAAGAGCTGGACAGAATTTCAACCGCCTTCATCAACCTTGGGGTAAAGAAATTGCGCATTACCGGCGGCGAGCCTCTGGTGCGGCGCGACATTATGAGCTTTTTCAAGGCCATGTCGCGGCATTTGGAAAGCGGCGCGCTGAATGAATTGACCCTGACCACCAATGGCTCGCAACTGGCGCGTTTTGCCACTGATCTGGCGGCAGCCGGGGTGCGCCGGGTGAATGTTTCGCTCGACACACTTGATGAAGAGAAATTTACCCGCATCACCCGCCGTGGCCGCCTGAATCAGGTGCTTTCCGGCATGGATGCAGCACAGAATGCAGGGCTGCGGGTTAAGTTGAACGCCGTGGCACTGAAGGGATTCAATGAATCAGAACTGTTTGATCTGACAGTTTTTTGCGCCGAGCGCGACATGGATCTGACCTTCATCGAAGTCATGCCTATGGGCGAGATGGACGAGGAAAACCGGCAGGACCAGTACTGGCCTCTGACCGAACTGCGCGCCCGGCTGGCCGAACGCTTCAACCTGATTGATCTAACCGAGCGCACCGGCGGCCCCGCCCGTTATGTGCGGCTTGAGGAAACTGGCCAGAAAATTGGTTTCATCACACCGTTGACCCACAATTTTTGCGAAAGCTGCAACCGGGTACGGATGACCTGCACCGGCGAGTTATACACCTGCCTTGGTCAGGACGGCATGTCTGACCTGCGCGCACCGCTGCGCCAAAACCCCGATGATGATGCACCGCTTGACGACGCCATTCGCGCCGCTATTGCCCTGAAACCAAAGGGGCACGATTTTGATTATTCACGGCAAACCATTGCTGGTCAAACCAAGCGTTATATGAGCCATACAGGCGGCTAATAACTACTCTGGCTTGCGGGCAATCAGATCAATCAGCGCTGATTTGCCATTATGGCCACGGCCTTCCTGCACCTCGCGTTCATAAGATGCCAGCCGCTCTACCTGCCAGTTTCCAAAATATTTCTCAATAATTTCCTCGGTATACATGTTTTCCACATTCGGCGGCCCACCGGTGCCCAGCGCCACCTGTTCAGGACGATAGCCGTGTAGCATCAAGACACCGCCGGGCTTTACCGCCTGCTTCAGATTGGCAAATTGCCCGCTGCGTTCGCTAGGGCTGGTAAACTGGATGAAAATCGCCACCACCAGATCATAGGCCTGATCTCCCCAGTCCCACTCCTCCCAAGCTGACAGGTTTGCCTCAATTTTGACCCCGCGCTCCTGCGCCAGAGTTTGGGCCAGCCCGACCGCCGTCGGCGAGAGATCAAAGGCCCGCACATTGGCACCACGCTCGGCAATATGCACCGCATTTCGCCCCTCGCCATCGGCAACCACCAGCACATTTTGTGCCGGCTTCAGCCAGCCAGGGTTCTCCAGTAAAAACTGCGCCGGGGCCTTGCCAAACAAGTAGTCAGCCGTTGAATTATATCTGTCTTCCCACATCACAATCTTTCCTTTGCAACAAAATTATGCGGCAGGCATTCGGCTCTCGATAATCTCAGCCCAGAATGATGCCCCGTGTGGGATTGCCTCGTCAGAAAAGTTATATTCCGGGTGATGCACCATGGCCGTATCGCCGTTGCCAACCAGAATATAAGCCCCCGGCCGCGCCTCCAGCATATAGGCAAAATCCTCGCCGCCCATGAGTGGTGGCACCACTATGGCCGGGTTTCCCGCGATTTTTTCAGCCACACTGGCGGCAAATTCCGTTTGAACCTCGGCATTGATCATCACCGGATAGCCGCGCTCATATTCCACCCGCGCCGTGGCACCATAAGCCTCCGCTGTGGCCTCGGCCAATTTCTTCAAGCGCATCTCGGCATGGTCGCGCACACCGGCATCAAGGCTGCGCACAGTACCGCGCAATAGCACATGCTGCGGAATGACATTATGGGTCTCACTTTCGGTGCGAAAGGTGCAGGTTGACACCACCACAGATTGCAGAGGGTCAATATTACGGCTGGCAATGCTCTGTAATGCCACAACAATATGACTGGCCACCAGAGTTGTATCGATCACATCATGGGGCCTGGCAGCGTGGCCGCCTTTGCCCTCCACATGGATTTCAAACTGGTCGGCGGCCGCGAAAAACGGCCCCGGACGGATGGCAAACTGGCCGATTGGCAAGCCCGGCATATTGTGCATGCCGTAAACTTCCTGAATGGCAAAGCGCTCCATCATGCCGTCCTCAACCATCTCACGCCCACCGCCACCGCCCTCTTCGGCTGGTTGGAAAATCACCACAGCAGTGCCATCAAAATTGCGGGTCTCGGCCAAGTATTTTGCGGCCCCTAACAACATTGCCGTATGGCCGTCATGACCGCAGGCATGCATTTTACCCTCCATTTTTGAGGCATACTCAAGCCCCGTCGCTTCAAATATCGGCAGCGCGTCCATATCGGCGCGTAAGCCAATAACCTTGCCGGATTTGTCGGATTTACCCTTGATAACGGCAACAATACCAGTGCGACCAATACCCGTCACCACCTCATCACAACCAAATTCCAGGAGCTTCTCCGCCACAAGGGCCGATGTGCGATGGGTGTCAAAAAGCAGTTCCGGATTGGCGTGGATATCCTGGCGCCATTCGGTGATCTCGGCCTGCATCTCGGCTAGGCGGTTTTTGATCGGCATATGACATTCCTTTATCAGTTTTCCGGTTTTCCGGTTTTCCGGTTTTCCGGTTTTCCGGTTTTCC
>CAYNXK010000124.1:0-6689 GCA_964401125.1 uncultured Aliiroseovarius sp. | reverse complement strand
CATGGATTGCCGTGCAATCCACTGACGGCCAACGGGTATAAGGCGGGACGCTTTAACTTTCAGTTAACTATTCTCCTCTTACACTAAGTGAGTAAAAGTTTACTTGAAATGTTCTCTTTTTGGTCCCATAAGGGGAGGTGAGAACAAGAGGTGAACAACCCTGTGATTGCGGCAAGCATGCAGGTGTGAAATAAGGAACAGGAAATGGCAACGGCGAAAATCTTGGATATGAAAAACAAAAGCGAATCTAGCAAGCAGAAAGCGCTTGAAAGTGCATTGGCGCAAATTGAGCGCCAATTTGGCAAAGGCTCGATTATGAAGTTGGGCGGCGATAACCCGGCAATGCAAATCGAGACCACCTCAACTGGTTCTCTTGGTCTTGATATTGCCCTTGGCATAGGGGGCTTGCCGAAAGGCCGCGTTGTCGAAATTTATGGCCCTGAAAGTTCAGGTAAAACAACACTGGCATTGCATTGTGTTGCTGAAGGTCAAAAAAAGGGCGGGATCTGCGCTTTTGTTGATGCCGAACATGCGCTGGATCCGCTTTATGCAAAAAGGCTTGGCGTTGACATTGATGAGTTGTTGATCTCTCAGCCGGATACTGGTGAGCAAGCGCTGGAAATTGTTGATACGCTCGTGCGCTCGGGTGCCATAAGCATGGTGGTGATTGACTCCGTTGCGGCATTGACCCCGCGCTCAGAGCTTGAGGGTGATATGGGCGACGCCAGCGTTGGTGTGCATGCAAGGCTGATGAGCCAGGCCATGCGCAAACTGACCAGCTCAATTGCCCGCACTAAGTGCACGGTGATCTTCATTAACCAGATACGAATGAAAATTGGCGTGATGTTTGGTAGCCCGGAAACCACTACAGGCGGCAACGCACTGAAATTTTACTCATCAGTTCGGCTGGATATCCGCCGTATCGGCGCAATCAAGGACCGTGACGAAGTGGTGGGCAATGCCACCCGTGTCAAAGTGGTGAAAAACAAAGTTGCGCCGCCTTTCAAGCAGGTCGAATTTGATATCATGTATGGCGAAGGCATCTCTAAAATGGGTGAGATTCTAGACCTTGGCGTGAAAGCCGGCGTGGTTGAAAAGGCGGGCTCGTGGTTTTCTTACGGCGATGAACGTATTGGCCAGGGTCGTGAAAATGCCAAAGGGTATCTGCGCGAAAACACCCGCATTGCACTGGAAATTGAAGACAAAATACGCGCGGCTCACGGCCTTGATTCCGAAATGCCCAAAGGAATGGGCAAAACCGGTGATGATGGCAGCGTGCTGGAAGCCTGATTTTCTCAATATAGCTTGAAAGGGGCTCGTGAATAAGCACACGGGCCCTTCTCATATATGGACAGGCGGGCCGGACCTAGATAAACCGGGGCGATTGCCCTTAACGGGCCTTAGCATGCAGAAGTACAATGGCCAGCCTGAATGATATCCGATCAACGTTTCTCAACTTTTTTGAACGCAATGGGCATGAAATTGTAGCCTCCTCACCCCTTGTGCCGCGCAATGACCCAACATTGATGTTTGTCAATTCCGGCATGGTGCAATTCAAAAACCTGTTTACTGGCGTTGAAAAGAGAAATTATCAGCGCGCCACCAGCGCACAGAAATGCGTGCGCGCTGGTGGCAAGCACAATGACCTTGATAATGTTGGCTATACGGCGCGCCACCACACATTTTTTGAAATGCTGGGAAACTTCAGTTTTGGGGATTACTTCAAGGAAGAGGCAATTACGTTTGCCTGGAACCTGCTGACCCGCGAGTTTGGCATTCCCAAAGACCGGCTTTTGGTCACGGTTTATCACACCGATGATGAAGCGGCTGATATTTGGAAAAAAGTAGCGGGCCTGCCGGATGAGCACATCATTCGTATTCCTACCCATGATAATTTCTGGATGATGGGACCAACCGGGCCGTGTGGGCCGTGTACCGAGATATTTTTTGACCACGGCGATCACATTGCAGGTGGCCCCCCCGGCAGCCCGGATGAGGATGGCGACCGGTTCATTGAAATCTGGAATTTGGTTTTCATGCAAAACCAACAATTTGAAGATGGCTCGATGACGGCGCTCGACATACAGTCGATTGATACCGGCATGGGGCTTGAGCGGATTGGGGCGCTATTGCAGGGCAAGCACGATAATTATGACACTGACCTGATGCGTAGCCTGATGGCCGCCAGCGCACAGGCGACCAGCCAGGATATTGACGGGCCGGGTAATGTTCACCACCGGGTCATTGCCGACCATCTGCGTTCAACCTCATTTTTGATGGCAGACGGGGTCATGCCTTCAAACGAGGGCCGTGGCTATGTGCTGCGGCGAATCATGCGGCGGGCTATGCGCCATGCTCATCTTTTGGGGGCGCAGGACCCGGTAATGTACCGGCTGGTGCCGGCTCTTGTGCAGGAAATGGGTCAGGCTTATCCCGAGTTGGGCCAGGCTCAGGCTATGATCGAAGAAACTCTGTTAAGCGAAGAGACCCGTTTTAAAGCCACTCTGGAGCGTGGCCTGAAATTGCTTGATGACGAGCTGGAGGCCCTTCCGGCGGGGGCCGAGTTGCCAGGAGATACCGCCTTCAAGCTCTATGACACGTTTGGGTTTCCGCTTGATTTAACGCAGGATGCCTTGCGCGAAAAGGGGCACGGTGTTGATGCGGCCGGATTTGAGGCGGCAATGACGGCGCAAAAGGTCAAAGCGCGGGCGGCTTGGGCCGGGTCCGGGCAAACGGCAGATGCGGCAATCTGGTTTGATCTGGCCGAGGCTCACGGCGTGACCGAGTTTCTGGGCTATGACACGGAACATGCCGAGGGGCAGGTGCTGGCAATCATTTCGGGGAACAACAAAACTGAGAAGGCACACAAAGGTGACAAGGTACAAATCGTGGTTAACCAGACGCCGTTTTACGCGGAATCCGGCGGCCAGGTTGGCGATTGTGGTTTGATCCGTACAGAAACCGGCACAGCGCGCATTACCGACACAAAAACAATCGCCGGTATTTTTATCCACCTTGCTGAGCTGACCGAGGGTGAAGTTGAGGTCGGGCAGGGGGCTGAACTGACGGTAGATCATCTACGCCGCAATCATATTTGCGCCAATCATTCGGCCACACATTTGTTGCACGAGGCTTTGCGCCAGGAATTGGGTGAACATGTGGCCCAGCGGGGGTCTCTGAATGCCCCTGACCGGCTGCGCTTTGATTTCAGCCACAACAAGGCGTTAAGCCAGCAGAATCTGGACAATGTCGCGCTGGCAGTAAACACTTTCATCCGGCAGAACGCGCCTGTTGTAACCCGGATCATGACGCCGGATTCTGCCCGAAATATTGGCGCGCAAGCCTTGTTTGGCGAAAAATATGGCAACGAGGTTCGGGTGGTCTCCATGGGCCGCGCACCGACAGGCAAAGGGGCCGATAAAAACACGTGGTCGATTGAGCTGTGCGGCGGCACCCATGTCAGGCGCACCGGTGATATCGGCCTTTGCGTCTTGTTGGGGGATTCAGCCTCAAGTGCGGGGGTGCGCCGCATCGAAGCGCTGACCGGCAAGGCGGCTGTGGCCCACCTAGAGGCGGAAGGCAAGCGCCTGGCGATGGTGGCCGGGCTGCTGAAGACCCCGCCCAGTGAGGTTGTGGAGCGGGTTAGGGCGCTGCTTGTTGAGCGTAAGGCCCTAAGCGGTGAGGTTGCACAATTGCGCCGGGAACTGGCCATGTCGACCGGTGCGCAAAAGGGTGAACCTGTTAGAAAAATCAATGGTATAGCCTTTGTTTCTCAGGTTATTTCTGGGGTTTCAGCACGTGACTTGCCGGCCTTGATTGATGAGCATAAGGCGCGGATTGGCTCAGGTGCCGTGCTGTTGATTGCCGATGTAGATGGCAAGGCCGCGGTAGCCACCGGGGTCAGCGATGATCTGACGGACAGGCTTTCGGCCGTGGATATGGTGCATGCGGCGGTGGCGGCCCTTGGGGGCGTCGGCGGCGGTGGGCGGGCCGAGATGGCACGCGGCGGCGGCAAGAATACCAGCAATGCCGAGGCGGCGATCAAAGCCGTTGAAGCGGTAATAGGAGGATAAGATGCCAGCACTTTGGATAGCCCATGTGACAGTGACCGACGAGGAAGCTTACGGCAAATATGCCGCTCTGGCCGGCCCGGCGATAAAGGCCCATGGCGGGTATTTCATCGCCCGGGGCGGGCGCTATATACAGCTTGAGGGCAAGGACCGGCCGCGCAATGTGGTGGCCAAATTTGCCTCATTAGAGGACGCGGAAAAGTGTTACCATTCCGATGCTTATCAGCAGGCACTGAGCCATGCACGCGGCGCCAGCGAGCGGGAAGTATTGATCGTTCAAGTGGATGAATAAAGCTGCTTGTGGTTACTTTGTCCCGGTGCTTGTGCTTGCGTTTATGGCTGTATTTATGCGCCCAGTTTTTGCACTTGAAGAGATTAACTACCAGCATCTGAAAGCCGCACCTCAGGATATTCTGGATATCGACGGTGGCGATTTTATTGCAGGAATCGTGCCAAATGGTGCCAGGTTTGGCAATATCAGCATCGGGTTTGATCTTGAGCTGACCGCAGCGGGCGTGCTGCGCTTTGGTGCCAGCCCGGGACAGATTCTGACAACCAGATATCGGCACAGTTCTGGCAGGCTGATGAGTCGGCTGATCAGTTTGGGCCTCGGCGAGACTATCGCGGCCTCCAGCCTGGGCCGCGGCGATATTGCGGTTTTGTTGGAGCGCGATGTTTGCGAGGTCGGCTTTCAGGTCACCATGCATTATGACCCGTCCCAACGGGCTCAGCTCCCCACCCCGGAAAGGGCCAAAATTCTGGTTACGGCCTTTGACAGGCAAGGCGAGGTTGTGGGGCGCTATCTGCGTCATCCGGCACGCGGAACCACGCGACAGGCTTTTGCGGTTGAGCCGGGAAAAGGCCCCATTGCAGGCCTGATTTTTTCCTCGGATGCGCCAGGCGGCTACGGTTTAGCCAGTATTCGGGTCAAACCCTGTGTATTTCTGATGATGTAGCTGCCGGTCGCGGAGTATGTATAGCGCACGGGAGTGAATTTTGATCGCAAAATTCATGAAGCATGCGCGTAAATTCAAAGGTTTATAGCTTGACAGCTGAATCAAGATAAAGTCGTCAGGCTATATAAGACGCGGCGTTCACGCCATTCAGGCTTTACTCATAGACGCGCGGGTGCTTATCCAATGGTCTTCGCCGCGCGTTTGCGCTCATGCGGGTCAAGGTGGCGTTTGCGCAGGCGGATGGCGTTTGGTGTGACTTCAACCAGTTCGTCATTATCAATATAAGCAATGGCCTGCTCCAGAGACATGCTGACAGGCGTGGTCAGGCGCACGGCTTCATCGGTGCCGGAGGCGCGCACATTGGTCAGCTTTTTGCCCTTGAGCGGGTTCACCTCAAGGTCATTTTCACGGCTATGCTCGCCAATGATCATGCCGGTATAAATGGCTTCCTGCGGGCCGATAAACATTTTGCCCCGGCTTTCAAGGTTCCATAGTGCAAAGGCCACCGAAGTGCCGTTTTCCATGGAAATCAGCACACCGGCGCGGCGGCCGGGGATGCTGCCCTTATAGGGGGCCCAGCCGTGAAACACCCGGTTCAGCACGCCGGTGCCACGGGTATCAGTGAGAAATTCACCGTGATAGCCAATCAGACCGCGCGAAGGTATGTGCGCGATGATGCGGGTTTTTCCAACCCCGGCCGGGCGCATTTCTGTCAACTCACCCTTGCGGGTGCCGGTAATTTTCTCGATCACGGCGCCGGAATATTCGTCATCCACATCAATGGTGATTTCCTCGATCGGCTCAAGCTTAACCCCGTTTTCCTCACGCATCAGCACTTGCGGCCGCGAGACTGACAGCTCAAAACCCTCGCGGCGCATGTTTTCAATCAAGACGCCCATTTGCAATTCACCGCGTCCGGCCACCTCAAAAGCATCACCGCCCGGTGCATCGCTGATCTTGATGGCCACGTTACTTTCGGCCTCGCGCATCAGGCGTTCTCGGATCACACGGCTTTGCACTTTCTTGCCGTCGCGCCCGGCAAGTGGGCTGTCATTGATGCCAAATGTTACGGAAATGGTTGGTGGATCAATCGGTTGCGCCTCCAGCGGCATTTCTACCGCCAAAGCGCAGATGGTATCGGCCACGGTGGCCTTGGACATGCCCGAGAGGCTGACAATATCACCGGCTATGGCCTCTTCGATTTCCTGCTGCGACAGGCCACGGAAAGCCTGAATTTTTGTCACCCGAAACTGCTCAATTTTCTGGCCAATGCGTGAGATGGCCTGCACTGTCGCGCCGGCTTTCAAGCGGCCGGTTTCTACCCGCCCAGTCAGTACCCGGCCAAGGTAGGGATCATAGCCCAAAGTGGTGGCCAGCATCGAAAACGGCTCGTCTTGATGGGAAAACTGGCTTGGGGACGGCACATGGTTGACTATCAGATTAAACAGCGCATGCAGGTCTTTACGCGGCCCGTCCAGCTCGGCATCGGCCCAACCGGAGCGGCCAGAAGCATACATATGCGGAAAATCAAGCTGGTCTTCAGTGGCGTCCAGATTGGCAAATAAATCGAACACCTCGTTCAGCGCCCGGTCCGGCTCGGCGTCGGATTTGTCGACCTTGTTCAAGATCACGATGGGGCGCAGGCCAAGGGCAAGGGCCTTGG
>CAYNXK010000123.1:0-6693 GCA_964401125.1 uncultured Aliiroseovarius sp. | reverse complement strand
CCCGCCCGGGGGCCGCCGGGCCGCCGCTTACCGGCCCCCTGTAACGCGGGCGCTGGCAGAAAACGCCCCAAGCCGGCCAGTCGCGGCGGGCTGCTCCCGCCCGTTATCAGCCCGGCGGGCTTCCTCCGGTTGGGCCGGGCCTCGCTACGCTTGGCAGACTTAAAGCCTCCGGCGGGAGTATTTTCACCAAGATGAAATATTCCGGGGGGGCGTGTTTCAAGTGCGAACGCGCGGAGTGCGCTGCCAAGGTGAAGCTGTAGCAGGCCAGAATCAGCGGGTCAGAATCAGCTTATCACCAGTGATTTCCATACGCGAAAACTGGCGCAGGTAGGTCATGCCAAGCAAGGAATCTTCCAAGGCGCCATCGGTGATGCGGGCCGGGAAGTTCTGATCGGTAATGTTTTCAAGCTCTACCAGATTAATGCGGACCGGGGCTGTGCGCACTTCGCCATTGGCCGTACGCGCCCGCCCGCTGAAAACCAGCGCTTCAAGGTCAATGCCAATTTTTTGTGCGTCAGCATTGCTGAGAACCAGATCAGTGGCGCCGGTATCGACCACAAATTCAATGGGATGGCCGTTCAGGCGCAAGGTCAAGTAAAAGTGGCCATCCATATGCCGTGGTACGCTGATTTGGCCGCTGCCTGCCACCAGAGATTGCCGTGGGGCAATATCATTGCGGATATCATTCCAGAGACCATAGCCGGCAATGACACCGACAAAGATCAGCACCCAAGCCATGGCGTGGCGCAGCATTTTACCCAGCGAGTGGCGGTTCTCGATCAGCAGGTAGCCGCCAACTGCGCCGCCCAAAAGCACCAGATAGGCCAAGCGGCCAATTTCAAAGCTTTCCATATGGGTATTATAGGTGGGCGCTGGCAGCTTGTCAGCCGCCGTCTAATGCTGTCAGCTGACAAAGCCGAAATCGGCCAAGCCCTCCAGCACGAATTGCACAGCAAGGGCAGCCAAGATCATGCCCAGAAGCCTTGTGACCACGTTGATGCCGGTCTCGCCCAGCAGTTTTTCTACCCGCCCACCAATGTAGAAAGCGATGAAAACCAACAGCATGACCCCCAGCATGACCCCCATAAGGGCGGCCTCCAGCAGCCAGTCGCCGCTGGCCTCGCCGGTGAGCAGGATCATGGTTGCAATCGCGCCCGGCCCGGCGATCAGCGGTGTGGCCAGCGGGAAAACCGAGGGGTCATCGGCCGATTGCGCCTGACCCTTGCGCCGTTTTGTGCGCCGCTCGAACAGCATATCAAGTGCGGTCAGAAACAGCAGCACGCCGCCGGCAATGCGAAAGGCCGGCATGGAGATGCCCATGAAGCCCAGAACCGCCTCGCCAAACAATGTGAACAGGGTCAGGATACCCGCCCCGATCAATGAAGCCTTGATAGCGATTGATCGGCGTTGGGCCGCGTCCATGCCCTTGGTCAGGGCGAGGAAGAGTGGCATCAGGCCAATCGGGTCAATCACCACGAACAGGGTGAAAAATGCGGCTATGAGAACTTGAGCATCCATAGCTAACAAGTTGCTTTTTCAAGTTTTTCTTGATCTGAAAGCCACATGGCTTCGGCCCGGTCAAGGCCGTTCATTACCTCGGCATACTTCTTTTGCCAGACCTGCGCCTCGCCCGCTTTGCCATCTTCATAGAGCGCCGGGTTGGCAAGTCTTTTGGCCAGCTTGTCACGCATTTCGTTCAGTTTTTGCAGCCGGGCCTCGCTTTTACGCACCTCGGCCTTCAGGGCTTGCACTGCATCGCGCGAAGGCCGTTTGGGCTTGGCGGTTTTTAGCGATTTTGCCTGCTTGGCAGGGCTGTCCGGGGTCAGTAGCAGCTTGCGGTAAGCTTCCAGATCCTGCTCAAATACCGTCACCCGGCCTTTGTTTACCAGCCACAAACGGTCTGCCACCAGTGAGAGCAAGTGCATGTCGTGGCTCACGAGAATAACCGCCCCGGTATAGGCGGTGAGCGCGTCCACCAGAGCCTCGCGGCTTTCCATATCGAGGTGGTTGGTTGGCTCGTCGAGAATAAGCAGATGCGGCGCGTCCAGCGTGGCCAGCAGCAGGGTCAAACGGGCTTTTTGGCCGCCGGAAAGCCGTGCCACAATGGTTTCGGCCTGATCGGCCATCAGCCCGAAGCCCGAAAGCCGCGAGCGCAGGCGGGCCGGGGTTTCAAGCGGGCGTTCGCGCCTGAGATGCTCGATTGGCGTCTCATCAGGGTGCAGCACATCCATCTGATGCTGGGCAAAATAACCTATACGCAGCTTGCGTGCGGTAGTCATGCGCCCGGAAAGAACTTTAAGGTGACCAGATAATAGCTTGGAAAGAGTAGATTTTCCCATACCATTCTTGCCCAGAAGCGCGATGCGGTCATCCTGATCAATGCGCAGGCTCATCTGGCTCAACACCGCTTTACCGTCATAGCCAACCGACGCGCCCTCCAGCGCCACGATGGGCGGTGAAAGCTCCTCGGGGGTGGGAAATGAGAAGGCGCGCAGGGCGGCTTCCTGCGGCGTATTGATGGGCTTTAGTTTGTCGATCATTTTGATGCGCGACTGGGCCTGCACCGCTTTTGAGGCGGTATAGCGAAAGCGGTCGACAAAACTTTGCAGATGGGCGCGCTTGGCCTCAACCTTCTTGTTTTCTGATTCGGCCACAGCCAGCCTGGCGGCGCGGGTCTCGGCAAAGGTATCATAATTGCCCTGATACAGGGTCAAATTGCGGTCTTCCAAGTGCAAAATAGCCCCGACAGCCCGGTTCAGGAGGCCGCGATCATGGCTGATGATAATCACCGTATGCGGATAGCGCGCCAGATAGGCCTCAAGCCACAAAGCGCCTTCTAGATCAAGATAGTTGGTCGGCTCATCAAGCAACAACAGGTCGGGCTGTGAAAATAGCACGGCTGCCAGTGCCACCCGCATGCGCCAGCCGCCAGAAAAATCGGCGCAGGGCAGGGCGTGCTGGTCATCATCAAAGCCCAAACCTTTGAGGATTGTGCTGGCGCGGGCCTCGGCTGACCAGGCGTTGATATCAGACAGACGGGTCTGAATATCGGCAATGCGAGCGGGATCATGAGCGCTTACGGCCTCGGCAAGCAGCGCCGCGCGCTCGGTATCAGCCGCCAGCACCGTATTAAGCAGCGATATATCCGAGGCCGGTGCCTCCTGTGCCACGCCGCCAATACGCGCGCCTTTTGGTACTGAAATATCACCGCCCTCCAGCGCCAGATCGCCCCTTATCAGGCGAAAAAGCGTGGTCTTACCGGTGCCGTTACGTCCGACCATGCCAACCTTGTGGCCGGCCGGAATCCTTGCGCTGGCGCCGGTAAAGAGCGGCCGGCCTTCCATGGCAAAAGTTATATCATTAATTCTGAGCATGCCCCCATGTGCCGCAACTGGCAGGCGCGGTCAATCGCCGCTTTTCAAGTGGCTGTGCCCGTGTTAGGCGGCGCATGTCATTCACCTGAAACTTAGACCTGAAACTTAAGGGGCCGGGTATGGCCCGCATCAGTAAACTCGGAGCAAATGGAGACCAACATGGCCATTCAACGCACTTTCAGCATTATTAAGCCCGACGCCACCAAACGCAACCTTACCGGCGCTATTGTGGCCAAGTTCGAGGCCGCTGGCCTGCGTATTGTAGCCAGCAAGCGCATCCAGCTTTCACTGGCGCAGGCCCAGGAGTTTTACGGCGTCCACAAGGAGCGGCCGTTTTTTGCCGAGCTTTGCGAATTCATGGTATCTGAGCCAATTGTAGTGCAGGTGCTGGAGGGCGAAGATGCCATTGCCAAAAACCGTGAAGTGATGGGTGCCACCAACCCCGCCGATGCCGATGCCGGCACTATCCGCAAGGAATTTGCCCTGTCGATCGGTGAGAACTCGGTGCATGGCTCGGACGCGCCCGAGACTGCTGCCGAAGAGATTGCCTTTTTCTTCTCAGGGCTTGAACTGGTTGGCTAAAGTCTTGCCCATTTTCCCTGAGTCAGGTTCCTTGAGTTAGGGAAAATGGGAAAGGTCCACTGCCTCTCAATGCTGTCTTAATGCTGTGGGCGCTTTGCATCCAATATGTGCCTCAGCCCTCTTATGGGCTAGGCCGCTGGATTAAAGTTAGAAGCTGGCCCAATCAGAAAACCCGGCCGGAGAAGAGGGCGGCTCGGTGTCTGAGCGCGGCGGTTTTTCCTGGCTTTGTGGTTTCATCTCATGCTGGTGGTTTGTATCATGAGATGCTGTTTTTTCGCCGACCTGTTCAATTACTGGGGCCTGTTCAATTACTGGCTGCATATCAGCCTCCTGCTTTCTGGCCCGCTGGGGCATTTCGGTTAATTCCTGCCACGGCCTCTCTGTTGGAGACCTATAGTGAGGCTTGCAGGCAAACCCGGCTCTGCCATGGCTTGAATGTGGCGAAAATGCGGCGGATTGGGCCAATCGGCGCTTCTTGGCCCAGCTCACTGCATTTTGATCGTACTTTTGGGCGCAGGGGGCGCGGCCAGATTCGCCCGGCCTTTAGGGGTGTTTTTGATAAATTGATTCGGTTTTGTTAAGTTACACTTTGAGCAAAATCGCTGAAATAATCGGAAACAGGCCATATTAACGCCATTTTTGGGACATTGCTTTAACCAAATTATTATAAATATCACGGCAATACTTAGGCATATTATTAAGGTTTTAGTTTGGTGAGATTGTTTTTGAAAACGAAACAATTTCATTTTTATGGCCGGCAATTGCATCTCTACTAATTGTGGGTTTTCTTTATTTTCCCTTTAGTTATATGAAAAATTAGTCAATTACGCATGGGGTACAGGTTTTAGCAAAATGCAAATCTAGTGAAACCTGGCGCTATTTTGGAAACAATAGCGCTGTTCATTTTCTGTAAACCAGTAGGAAAACCCAATCTGTTAACCATTTTTGGCGCAATGCTGCCATCTTTCAGGCAGATTTGCCCTTGGCCAACCCTGATCGGGGAGGTAGAAAAGGGTAGCCCGACTGGGGGGTGATGTTTGATGGCCACGGGGGCGGCCGCACATGAATGTCCGCAATTCTTTGCGGGGTCGTGTGTCGGGTCTGTCGTTCGCGCCGGTTTTGACACTCGTTTTCCCTGATTGAATTATTGCCTGGAAGTGTGCGCGCCGCTCAAATGCCTTTCGGCGTCACTCTTTTGACGGTGATAAATTATCTAGACGAAATCCGCTGCTGGATTAGTCGTTCTAAAGGTCAGCGTTGAACCTGCAATATGCCGTTCGGCGATATATGGGAGAATACAAAATGCCAGTTATAAATATTTTTGACGCAATCCAGTTGTCCGGGGCCGCTCCTGTTGTGGGAGCCAACCTTTTTACCGCTAGCGGCGACTTGGTTTCGGTCAATGACACGCTCAGCTTCGACATAGCAGTAGAGAATGAGATTCACACTGGCGACACCGTCGTCATTGGTGGCACTACCTATTCAGTTTCAGGTATTTCCAACTTTAATGTTGATGCAACGCTGCAAAGCGGTGAGGTTGTTGGCACCAAGATGTATTCGATATCTCTGGTTGATTCGCAGGGCAACACTCTGGATTTCCTGGTGAATACTGATACCGAAGTGGTGGGAGATGCGGCTGATCTGGTGGCCATAACCCAGTTGGAGATCACCGGACCTGGCCCCCTTATCACGGGCCATATTCACGGGCCTTTGATTGATGCAAATGACAACGTCACATTGGCAACGGATATCATGCCAGACGGTATCGTGCAGGGCACGGCCGCTGATGACCTGATTGACCTTGCCTATACCGGCGACCCTCACGGTGACATGGTTGACAACAATGATGAGATCCTGCCGGGCGAGGGCCCCAATGATGATATCATTCAGGCAGGTGCGGGCAACGATACGGTTTATGCTGGCGAGGGCAATGACGAGATCGATGGCGGCATGGGGGATGACATTATTCACGGCGAGGCTGGCGATGATGAAATCACCGGCGGCGATGGTAATGACACCGTTTATGGCGGTGCCGGAGATGATGTTATCGACACGTCAGGCTCGGCCCCGGCGGATGATTATGGCTATCCCGGCGTGATTCCGGTCGATGCCAATCCGTATGATGACCGCGATACTGTTTATGGCGGTGCCGGTGATGACACAATTACCACCGGCGACGATCAGGATGTTATTGATGGCGGCACTGGTAACGACACCCTTGATGGTGGTCTTGACGATGATCTGATCGAGGGCGGCGAAGGCGATGATGTGATCATCGGCGGCCACGGCTCTGACATCATCGATGGCGGCGAAGGTAATGATGAAATCTGGGGCGGCATGGGGCCGGGCACTGATATCTTCAATATCCCCGATGTAGATGCCGCCGGAGATATTTTCCCCGGCCCGGATCTTGTGCCTGATAACGGTATCGACATTATCCATGGTGGTGCTGGTGACGACACTATTTATGGCCAGGACGATGCTGATGTGCTTTACGGCGAGGCTGGCGATGATGTGATTGACGGCGGTATCGACAACGACCTGATTGATGGGGGTGCCGGTAACGACACCCTGCTGGGTGGTGCTGATGAGGATACCTTCGTAAACCTCAATGCCGGCGATACTGTAGATGGCGGCGCGGCAGGCGTTGACCATGATGTGCTGAACCTGGTTGGCTCTGCCCCTGATGGCGGCTCACTCAATGTGACCATTACCGGCCCTGACAGCAACGGCAATG
>CAYNXK010000122.1:0-6694 GCA_964401125.1 uncultured Aliiroseovarius sp. | reverse complement strand
ATAAATTTGGTGAATACAGCCCGATTCATGCCTAAGAAAACTTTGCGGCAGAGCCCCTTCACTTCTTATGGTTTTCAAAACCGATGCCTGCCAGCAGACCAGCGGAAGCCTCGGATGGCGAGAGTAAGCCTTGCGCCACTTCTGCCCCCAGCCGGGCCATTTCAGTCTGTAAATCTGGGTGATCGAGGACAGCCAACAACTCTTGGCGCACCTCATCTTCAAACCAGCCCCGCGCCTGTGCCGCCCGGCGTGCCACCCAGTGGCCCTGCGCCTGCCGCCAGGCTGCCAGTTCCTCGAATCGGGCCACCGCCTCTGTAAGCCCGGTGCCGGTTATTGCCGAGACACACATGGCCAGCGGAAACCCCTCCGGGTCTTGCAAGCGCCGCCGCATCAAGCCCAGCGCGCCGGCATAATCAGCGCGGGTGCGCCGGGCTGCCGCCTCCAGTTCACCATCTGCCTTGTTCACCAGAATGATGTCCGCCATTTCCATGATACCGCGCTTGACGCCCTGCAACTCATCGCCGCCCGCCGGAGCCAGAAGCAGGATAAACAAATCGGATAGGCCCGCCACATTGACCTCGGATTGCCCCACCCCGACAGTCTCAATGATAACCACGTCATAGCCAGCAGCCTCGCAGAGCGCCACGGCTTCGCGCGTGCGCCGTGCCACGCCACCCAACTGGCTGCGGGCTGGTGACGGGCGGATAAAGGCGGCATCTTCGCGGCTGAGCAGCTCCATGCGGGTTTTATCACCCAGAATTGACCCGCCGGAACGCTGCGACGAGGGGTCTACCGCCAGCACGGCTACGCGCTTTCCCTGACCAATCAAGCGCATGCCCAGCGCCTCGATAAAGGTGGATTTGCCAACGCCAGGCGTGCCAGAAAGTCCGATCCGCAGCGCCTCACGGTTAGTTTTGGTAAGTTCCTGCAACAGCGCCTCGGCTTGCGAACGATGATCAGCGCGCAGGCTTTCAACCAACGTAATTGCTCGCGCCAAGGCCCGGCGTTCACCTGCCACAATTCCAGCGCTCAGCTTTTCAATATCCATCATTTGATCCTTGCCTGTCCCCTCTTGCCCGGCAAAACCCGGCTTGTCCAGAAAGAGCAACCTCTGGACCTGCTGTGAAACTTCGCCGATAACGGCCCCATGCGTAACCCTTTGCCCATAGACGAGGTGCTGCCTGACCTCATAAAGGCTGTGCGCCAATCTGGCCGCGCAGTGCTGGTGGCACCACCGGGGGCGGGCAAAACCACGCGCGTGCCCTTGGCCTTGCTCGAGGCGGGGCTGGTAGCAGGGCGCATTGTGATGCTGGAGCCGCGCCGCCTTGCCGCCCGCGCCGCCGCCGCGCGTATGGCTGAAACGCTGGGTGAGCCGGTTGGTAAAACCGTTGGTTACCGAATTCGCGGCGAGGCCAAGGTCAGTCGCACAACCCGTATTGAGGTGGTAACCGAGGGCATTCTGACCCGCATGCTGCAATCAGACCCCTCACTGGCCGGCATTGGCGCGGTGATCTTTGACGAATTCCACGAGCGCTCGCTGAATGCTGATCTGGGGCTGGCTCTGACTTGGGAGGCGCGTCAGGTGCTGCGCAGTGACCTACTGCTGCTGGTGATGTCGGCCACCCTGAACGCGGCCCCAGTGGCGGCTTTGCTGGGTGATGCGCCCGTGATCAAGTCACAAGGTCGGGCCTTTCCGGTTGAAACACGCTGGCTGGAACGCCCGCTTGCCAAAGGCACGCGGCTAGAAGTGGTCGTAGCCGACCAGGTGCTGGCGGCTTTGCAGGATAGCCCCGGTGATGTGCTGGTATTTTTACCCGGTGAGGCCGAAATTCGCCGGGTGCAGGCAACTCTTGCCCGGCACTTGCCCAGTGGCTGCACCGCCCTGCCGCTCTATGCTGCATTGGACTTCAAAGCGCAGCGTGCCGCCCTCGCCCCCGCAGCAGAAGGCATGCGCCGGGTGGTGCTAGCCAGTGCCATTGCCGAAACCTCGCTGACCATCCCCGGTATGCGCGTGGTGGTGGATGCCGGGCTAGCAAGACGGGCGCGGTTTGACCCCGGAAACGGCATGTCACGGTTGGTGACCGAACGGGTCTCGAAGGCTGAGGCCGAGCAGCGCCGGGGCCGCGCCGGGCGGCTGGCCGCAGGGTTGTGCTACCGACTCTGGGCCAAAGGCGAAGAGGGCGCAATGGCCGACTTCGCTCCGCCAGAGATCGAAGTGGCTGACCTCACGGCACTGGCGTTGGAGCTGGCGCTTTGGGGCGCAGGAGACGGCGAGGGGCTGGCCTTTTTGACGCCACCAAATGCCGGAGTGTTGGCCGAAGCGCGCAAACTTCTGGACCGGTTGGGAGCGCTGAACCAGGCAGGCCAGATCACTGACCACGGCAAAGCCATGGCACGCCTGCCCCTGCACCCCCGGCTGGCACATATGCTTGTGCTGGGCGGCAGGGCGGCAGCGCCTTTGGCGGCGCTGGCGGCAAACCGCGACCCGCTGGGGCGCAGCGCCGGGGCAGACCTGAACTTGCGTCTGAGGGCACTAAAGAGCCCACCGGAAAAGGCAAACCTGACAGCACTTATGCAAATCCGTGACGAGGCCAAACGACTGGACCGGCTGGCCCCACTACCTCCTTCAGGCTCCTCCTTCACCCCAGCAGAACTGGCGGCTCTAGCTTGGCCGGACCGGGTTGGATTGCGACGCAAGGGAGATGAGGCGCGCTACCTGCTGTCCGGCGGAATGGGAGTCATGATGGATGCCGCAGACCCGCTGGCCGGGGTCAGGCTGATCGTGGTCACGGATACGGACGGCAAAAGGCGTGACGCACGCATCCGCACCTGCATTGCCATATCCGAGGCTGAACTGCGCGCAGTGCATGGCTCTGAGATTAACTGGCACAATATCTGCCGCTGGGATTTGCGCACAAAAAAGGTGGTGGCACACCAGCAGGAGCGTTATGGCGCATTGGTGCTGGCAGAGCGCAACTGGAACGCCGCGCCCTCCGATCAGATGGCCCGCGCCATGCTCGACGGGGTGCGCATTCTTGGCTTCACCACCTCAACTGCGGCAAAAAGATTTCTCAGCCGGGTGACTCTGCTGCGTGCAAATGGGCATGATCTGCCGGACCTGTCAGAAGCAGCCTTGCTTGCCCATGCCGAAGACTGGTTACTGCCGTATCTCAAAGGCATCAGGTCGGCGGCAGACTGGAAAACATTTGATTTGCTCCCCGCCCTCCAGAGCTGCCTGAACTGGGAACAGACTGAAAGTTTGAACAGGCTGGCCCCGGCAAACTTTATCACTCCACTCGGGCGCAAGGCCGCAATAGATTACAGCCATGCAGCGCCGGAAATCGCCGTGCGTCTTCAGGAAATGTTCGGGGTAGATAAGCACCCGACCGTAGCTAAAACGCCCCTTCGTGTCACCCTGCTGTCACCAGCCGGACGCCCGGTACAAACCACCACCGACCTGCCGGCATTCTGGCAAAGCTCCTACGCCGATGTGCGCAAGGACATGCGCGGGCGATACCCAAAACACCCTTGGCCGGAAGATCCGACACAGGCAACACCGACAACACGGGTGAAACCGCGCAAAAAATAACCCTGCTTCATCTTGGCATAAATACTCCGGGGGGCGTTGGAAATGCGTGCATTTTCAACGTGGGGCGGGGGTTCGCAGAAATCCTGTGGATTTCCACTTAGCATGGCCCCCGGCCTGTCTTCAGCCCTTGCCCCGCCAACTTGAAAACCAGCGACTGACCCGTCCTTTGGCCCCGTCCGCGCGGGCGTCAACCTGGTCCCAGGCCCGGCTTGCATTACTTAGTGCCGGGTCAAGTTTGCGTTCACGAAACTGCCGCCACATGGCCCGGATAAACAGGGCAGCGATGGCGGAAAACACAAAGAAAAAGATGTTGAACCACGGAATAATACGTACACCCGGCCCCTCTATCGCGCGGATACCTACCGCGTTCGGAAACACTGTGAAAAAGCGGTTACGCCAGCCGTAATGAGTGATGATCACCCATTGTTCAGCCTCGGATGTTGAGATATTCGCCGCCGCCTCGGCATGTAAGTCCGAGCTATCAAACTTGAAGTATGGCGGCCATATCCAGCCGGTATCCTCATTACGGTAGACCATAACTTCTTCGGCATCACGCGAAATGAACCCAAGCAAAAAAGTCTTACGTTTCATGGTGTTGATCAGTCGCATATCACGGGTTGCCAACTCAGCGGCACCACTGTCAGCCTGCGCAAAGAACAACTGGTTGAAATTGGTGAAATCCATGCGAATGATTTCGGTCGAGGTAATACGGGCGATATCATGCTGCGGTAAAACATAGTGTAGCAGCGAAAATGTCAGAAGCAATGCGAGGCCCCGGATCGTGTTTTTTACATAGCTCATGATGCCCTCAACTCCAGTTGGTAATGATAAGTATGGCAAGGATAGCCGCTATCGGCACCACATAAACCAGCAATATGAGCTTTCGTTTGATTCCGACATTATATTCGGCAATGCCTTTTTCCACATAAGCCGCCCGCGCGTCCATATCTGCGCTACCGGGGTTGTTCTCGGCCCAGCTGTCTTCCAGTTTTTCACGCCTGACTGAGCGGGAATAAATGCTTATGGTAAAATAAACCGCGCTCAGCCCGATAAAGCCGAAAATAAGCAGCTTGGCAAGTCCTACCATCTTATCACCCTCTCTCCTTACAGCACCCCACGGCCCAACCCGCGCGATCAGGTATTCAACAAGCGGTAGCGGTGATTTTGCCACGGCATTACGCCTACCAAACAAAGCCTCGCGCGCCAACCTTGTTAGCCATATAGTCGTGATGCATGAATTCTACCACAAATTCATGCTTGCGGAAACTTTGCGGCAAAGCCCCTTTGTTTCCTAAGCGCCCCTCAATCACCTTATTTCTGCGAAACTGTTGCCGTACTTGCCCGGTTATCTAGGTTCAGAAATCAGATAGGGAGGCAGAAATGTCCTATATATCAACAGACCAACAATTTGAAGCAACCAAGGTGCTTGATCTGATCACACGCGAGCGGGAGATGTCGCTTAGTACGCGGGAATGGAAGCACCGGCTGGCTGGCTATGGCTATTCGATCCGCGAAACCGACCATGGCCCGGTTTTGGCAACCCTGCCCCATGGCCATGAGGTTTTCGCATTGCCGGAACGCCTGCATTAAGTCGTGCCTTCACTTATCACAGGGCATTGGCTAAATACTGAATGAACACGCGCCAATCTTTTGGCTTTGTGCAAAATTTTACCCTGCCGCCTCAAATTTACCGCCCCGGGATAGCTCCGCGCTTTTCGCCCTTGCCCGGCCAATTATTAATGGCGTCAACCGCTTCGGCAGCGGTTTCGACAAAGCGAAAAAGCTCAAGGTCTTCGGGTGAAATGGTGCCGGCCTCGGCCAACGCCTGCCAATTGATAATGCTTTCCCAAAAGCTGCGACCAAATAGCAGTACAGGGATGCGCTTCATACGGCCGGTCTGGATCAGAGTCAGGGTCTCAAACATCTCATCCAAGGTACCAAAGCCGCCAGGAAACACGGCTAACGCCTCGGCCCGCATCAGAAAATGCATTTTACGAATAGCAAAGTAGTGGAAGTTGAAGCACAGGTCAGGTGTGACATATTCGTTTGGTGCCTGTTCATGCGGCAGCACGATATTGAGCCCGATCGACACGCCGCCAGCATCGGCCGCCCCACGATTGCCAGCCTCCATCACCCCCGGCCCACCGCCGGTGACAATGACATTGTTGCGCTGCTTCCCGTTTTTCATGCTTTTCAGGGTCATCAGCCGGGCAAACTCGCGCGCTTCAGAATAATACTTTGTCAGATCCGCCAGTGTTTTGGTGCGTGCATCGGCTTTGTTGGCCGGATCAGGAATACGCGCGCCACCAAACAGCACGATAGTTGAATCAATGCCATATTCCTGCATAAGAAGCTCGGGCTTCAGAAGCTCCAGTTGCAGGCGCACCGGGCGTAGCTCATCACGGCACATGAATTCATTGTCGTCATAGGCCAATTTGTAGGCTGATGCACGGGTTTGTGCCGTGTCAGGTATTTGATGTGCTGCCTCCCGGTCCTGGTGGCTGTCACGAAACGGGTGGCTGCGGGTATAATCGTTCATTGCTCGTCCTCATTCATGTCGCATTGCGCGTTCTGATTTGGCCCAGTATAGACATCAGCCAAGGTGAGACCATACACATTTTAAGGGGGCTAACATGTCGAATGCGCATCTGGAGAAAGTTATTGAGGCTGCGTGGGACGCACGTGACAGCATTACGCCTGCCACCAAAGGCGAGGCGCGCGAGGCCATTGAAGCTACACTGAAGGCACTGGACAGCGGCACATTGCGGGTGGCCGAGAAGCAGACGGATGGCTCATGGTTTGTGAACCAATGGGCCAAGAAGGCAGTGCTTTTAGGTTTCCGCCTGAACGACATGGTGCAGCATGAAGGTGGGCCGCAAGGCGGCGGCTGGTACGACAAGGTGGACAGTAAATTCAAGAATTGGGGTGACAACCAGTGGAAAGCGGCAGGCTTTCGCGCCGTGCCAAGTGCTATCGTGCGCAAATCGGCCTATATTGCGCCGGGTGTGGTGTTGATGCCCTCTTTTGTCAATCTTGGCGCCTATGTGGATGAAGGCACCATGGTAGATACCTGGGCCTCGGTTGGCTCCTGCGCCCAAATCGGCA
>CAYNXK010000121.1:0-6696 GCA_964401125.1 uncultured Aliiroseovarius sp. | reverse complement strand
GCGCCCCGCCTCATCCCTGTATCAGCCTCTCATGGATTGCCGTGCAATCCATTGACGGCCAACGGGTATAAGGGCGGGACGCTTTAAGAAGCTAGCGCCCCAGTTCCTTCATCCCACGGGTGATGCCCTCAAGAGTCATGGGCACCATGCGGCCCTCGAATATCTCGTGTATCATCCGGGTAGATTGTGTGTATCGCCACTGCGCCTCGGGGGTCGGGTTGATCCACAGGTTATGCGGCCATTGTTCGCGGGCGCGCCTGAGCCAGGTCTCGCCGGTCTCCTCATTCCAATGCTCATTGGCCCCGCCCTTATAGGCAACTTCATAGGGCGACATGGCGGCATCACCCACAAAGACCGCCTTGTAATCAGACCCGTAAGTGCGCAGCACCTCAGGGGTCGGAATTTGCGCGTCCCAACGCCTTGCATTGTCGCGCCACAGGCCTTCATAGAGACAATTATGGAAGTAGTAATATTCCATGTGCTTGAACTCGGCCCGGGCGGCGGAAAACAGCTCTTCAACCACCTTGATATGGGCATCCATGCTGCCACCAACATCAAGAAACAGTAGTATTTTCACGGCATTACGCCGCTCCGGCCGGGTTTTTACGTCTAGGTAGCCCTGTTCGGCGGTAGCCCTGATCGTGCCGTCAAGGTCCAGCTCTTCATGGGCGCTGTCGCGGGCCCAGCTGCGCAGACGTTTCAGGGCAACCTTGATGTTGCGGGTGCCCAATTCAACACTGTCGTCAAGATTGCGAAATTCGCGCTTGTCCCAGACCTTGACGGCGCGCTGATGGCGGCTTTGCTTCTGGCCAATGCGCACGCCTTCCGGGTTGTAGCCGTAGGCGCCAAACGGGCTGGTGCCGGCGGTGCCAATCCACTTGGAGCCGCCTTGATGCCGGCCTTCCTGCTCTTTCAGGCGCTCTTTCAGGGTCTCCATTAGTTTGTCAAAACCGCCCAGCGCCTCGATTTCGGCCATTTCGGCGGCGCTTAGGTGCTTTTGCGCCATCTTGCGCAGCCAGTCTTCGGGCAGGTCCACGGCTTTGAGCACCTCGTCAGTACTGATCTGCTCCAGCCCCTCAAAACTAGCGGCAAAGGCGCGGTCAAACTTGTCGAGGTGGCGCTCGTCTTTCACCATGGCGCAGCGGGCGAGGTAGTAAAAACCCTCCACATCATAGGTTACCAGCCCGGCCTGCATGCCTTCGAGAAATGCCAGATATTCGCGCAAACTCACCGGCACACCGGCCTTGCGCAGCTTGTCGAAAAACGGCAGGAACATGCGCTTTAGCCCACCAATCGCGTGATTGCCACCATCAGGAAAAGGCCAATAATACCGAATAAAATCGCATAGGTGCCGGCATATTGCGCCATATCAAGGCGGGTGCCGCCCTTCTTTTTGGCAATGAAAGCACCGTAAAGCACGCCCAGAATGACGCTGATTATCACAAACATGGCTTAGATTTCCCGTTTATCCACGGCCCCGGCGCGCAATGGCGGCAATCTCATCCATGCGGGCACTCACTTCGGCCTCCGAACCAAAGCCATAACGCGCCCAACCCAGACTATCAAGCCGTACCAGCTGCGCCTCGGTCTGGCGGCCAAGCAGTGCCAGCGCCTCGGCCTTGATCATCAAAAGCGTTGACAACAGGGCGGCATTTTCGGCCGACATAACCGAGACCAGATGCAGATTGACGATATCAAGAGCCTCTCCGGCATGCCCCCCGGAAAGGGCGTGAGCTGCCAGTTGCACGCCCATATTGGCGGCCTGAAGGGCAGAGCCGGGCAGGCTATGGTAGATGCTTTCAGCTTCACGAAAGGCGGCCAGGGCCAGGGCGCTATCAATGCCAAGATGCAAGCGTCCCTTGACGAACAGGCTGAGCGCCAGTCGGGTATCTTGCCAGCCATATGCCCGCGCCATTGCCACGGCCCGGTTTGCCGATTCGCGCCGCGCGGTTTTGCTGGTATTGGCACCAAGGGCGGCCTCGATGGCAGATTTCCAGGCTGCCGAGCTTGGCAAGGTCTGTGCCGGCAGGCCGCCTGAGCCACCGCCGGGGTTGAGACGGGCCAGAATAGCAGGCAGGCGGGCGGCCACCTCATCATGGCTCATGCCGCTGGCCAGTTCAGGTGCGTAGTATGCACGCAAGATAAGCATATCAAAGCCGGTCAGGATCGTGTGGAAATTGTCGTCATTGAACACGCTGTCATTGAGCCGATACAGGTCATTGACCGGCCCCAGCGCCTGAGCAATTTCCTCATGCAGACAGTCGCGCATTTCTTGCGGGGAGACATCTCCTGGCATGAAAATGGTCATTTTGGTGCGGGTGGTGAGGCGGGTCCAATCAGTAGCGGGTTGGCCACGAAGGCGGCGAAAATCATTCACGTTTGCCACATTCGGCACCACAAAGCAGGCTGCATGTGGCACCAGATTTTGCAACTGGGCCTTGGGAATTATTTGCAGGTTGATCGAAGCGGGGGCGCCGTTTGTACTGCGGCGAATATCAATGCCGGCCTCAATACGCAGACGTATGAGCAAGCGCTCAAGATCCCGGTCCAGCGCTGCCGGGGCATTGCCCAAAACCGCCACCGTCACCGGCCCCTCAAAGCGGCTGAGTACTGGCAGGGCCCGGCCGCTTTCAAGGCGGAATGACAGCTCAAGAAAATCACCGGCAATCTGGCTGTTGGGGCGCACAGGTTGCATGATGGCCGAGCCGGAAAACGCCTTCATCGGCGGTAATATTTGAGGCAGGGCGATCTGGCGGGCCGTGACCTCGCTGGGCGGGGTTACTGCGCAGGATGACAGCAGCAAGATGGCGGCAAGAAGCAAGCGGTGCATTTTAGCCCCCTCCATACTTGATGAGACGGCAACAACTGCCCAGATGGCAAGAGGGGCTTGGCCCTCCCGCTTCATCCGTTTTTGTCTCATCCGTTTTTGTCGATATCCGCACAGAGATATGAGCAGAGATATGAGCAGTCTTAGGCACCACGATTATTCACCGTTAAGAGCCCCCCGAAGAACAGGGTAGGCGAATGGCTAATGACTGCAAAGGGAAATTTGTTCTAAAAGTGTCTGGAAACAGATAATTGCCGGAACTGGGACAATTCCCGCGACAGGCGGCACAAAATGTTGTGTTTGTGCAAGTTGCCGGCACAATTTATTCTCTTAACAACCTGTTAATCGTGGCAAAATCTGGCGAATCACAGCGAGAAGCCAGTCAATAGGTGTTATCTCTGGCCACGCGCCATAAATGCCAGCCGCTCGAACAAATGCACATCCTGCTCGTTTTTCAGCAAGGCGCCGTGCAGGCGGGGCAGGGCGCTGGTGCCACCTTTTTTCAGGTCATCGGCTGTCAGGTCTTCTGCCAGTAGCAGCTTCAGCCAGTCCAGCACCTCGCTGGTCGAGGGCTTTTTCTTCAGCCCGGCCTGTTCGCGGATCTCATAAAACTGGGTCAGGGCCGTGGTCAGCAGCGCCTGTTTAATGCCGGGATAATGCAACTCGACAATCTGTTTCAGGGTCTCGATGTCGGGAAATTTTATGTAGTGAAAAAAGCAGCGGCGCAGAAAGGCATCGGGCAGCTCTTTTTCGTTGTTTGAGGTGATGATGACCACCGGGCGATGGCGCGCCGAGACCATTTCGCCGGTCTCATAGACATGAAATTCCATGCGGTCCAGTTCCTGCAGCAAATCGTTGGGGAACTCGATATCGGCCTTGTCTATTTCGTCAATCAGCAGCACCACGCGCTTCTCGGTAGTGAAGGCCTGCCAAAGCTTGCCGCGCTTGATGTAATTGCCCACATCATGCACCTTCTCCTCGCCCAACTGGCTGTCGCGCAGGCGCGAAACCGCGTCATATTCATACAGGCCCTGCTGGGCGCGGGTGGTGGATTTGATGTGCCACTCGATGATTTCCATGCCAAGAGCCGTGGCCACTTCGCGCGCCAGCTCGGTCTTGCCGGTTCCCGGCTCGCCCTTGACCAACAGCGGGCGCTGAAGCGTTACCGCAGCGTTAACCGCAACTGATAGGTCTTCGGTGGCGACATAGGTTTTTGTAGATGCAAATTTCATGATTTTTCAGGACTCTGGCAGATATTGCAGTTGATGCGCTTATGCCCTGATCATGAAGGCGGGGGCAAGTGCTTTGGGGCGTGACATCCGTTCAGGACAAGTGTAGGAGACGCGCAAGGAGGACGTTAGATGAGTACTGGCGCTGCTGTAATAGCTAATGTAAACATCATCTCCCCGTCCGTGGAGCAAAAGGAAATAGGGATGAAGGCTGAAACATTCCTGCCAGATAATTATCGCCCGGCAGAAGATGAACCGTTCATGAACGAACTACAGACCGAGTATTTCCGCCGTAAGCTTCTTAATTGGAAGGCCGATTTGCTTGATGACAGCAAGCACACCATCGAGGGCTTGCAGGAAGGCAGCCGCAATATCCCCGATGTTGCCGACCGTGCCAGCGAGGAAACTGACCGGTCTCTGGAGCTACGAACCCGTGATCGGCAACGTAAACTGGTGGCCAAGATCGAACAGGCGCTGCGGCGCATTGACGATGGCGAGTTCGGCTATTGCGAGGATACCGGCGAGCCGGTCAGCTTGAAGCGGCTGGATGCCCGCCCGATTGCTACCATGTGCCTTGAGGCACAAGAACGCCATGAGCGGCGCGAGAAGGTTCACAGGAGCGACTGACAGGAACGACTGACAGGCGCAAAAATCAAGGCTATACTGGCACCGGGGCAAATGCGCCGGTGTTTGCATGTTGGGGGGCTGAGATGATGCTTGAGGGACAGGAAATCACCATTATAGGGGCCGGCATTGGCGGGCTGGCAGCTGCTTTGGCACTGGCGCAGCGCGGTGCGCGGGTGCGCTTGCTGGAGCAGGCGGCAGAAATCGCCGAGGTCGGGGCCGGGTTGCAGATCAGCCCAAACGGGGTCAGGGTGTTGGAGGCGCTGGGTCTGGGCGATGTTGCCCGCGCCCGCTCTAGCCGCACCCAGACCATATGGCTGCGTGATGGGCCCACCGGCCGCTCGGTGCTTGAACTTGACCTTGAAACCCTTGCCCCTGATGCAAGTTTCTTGCTGTTTCACCGGGCCGACCTGCAAGGGCTGCTGCTGGAGGCTGCACTTGAGGCGGGGGTTGAGGTGCAGACCGGGTCCAAGCTGGTTTCGGTCACACCTGGCGAGGATGCAACCGGCATAGAACTTGCCGATGGCAGGCGCGAAGATGTCAATTTTCTGGTGGCGGCTGATGGGCTGAACTCGGCTTTGCGCTCGGTGCTGAACATGCCGGCCAAGCCATTTTTCACCGGCCAGGTTGCCTGGCGCGCTCTGGTGCCCGCCACCGGGCGCGAAGAGGCCGAGGTGGCGGTCTATATGGGGCCGGGCCGCCACATGGTGACCTATCCGTTGCGTGACGGGCAGTTTGTAAACTTGGTGGCCATTGAAGAACGCAAAAATTGGGTGGAGGAGGGCTGGTTTCACCGTGATGATGTAGCCAACCTACGCACCGCCTTTGCCGGGTTCTGCCCCGATGCGCAGGCGATTTTGGAGCGGGTCAATGAGGTTTACCTCTGGGGGTTGCACCGCCATGAGGTGGCGCTGGAATGGCACCGAGGCCGCTCGGCCCTGCTGGGTGATGCAGCTCACCCAACGCTGCCTTTCATGGCGCAGGGCGCGGTGATGGCGCTGGAAGATGCCTGGGCGCTGGCCGATTCACTGGCCGCAATGGGGCTTCAGGATGGCCCGGCGCTCTATCAGGCGCGCCGCCGCTCGCGCACCGAACGGGTGGTAGAGGCCGCCAACAAAAACGCCCGTAACTACCATTATTCAAACCCGCTGGCACGTGGGTTGGGGCATGGGCTGTTGCGATTTGCCAACAAATACGCCCCGGGGCGCGTGCTGGGGCGGTTTGACTGGATTTACAAGTATGATGTGACCAAGCAATGAAACCTCACTGCATTCAGCAGGCTTTAGCTCATACGGATATTGCCCGTGCCGGCCAGATTGATGATGTCAAAGTCCACATCGGGGCAGGCGGCAGATATTTCTGACCGGATCAGCGCAGAATTTGGCATTTCACCACTGAAGGCGCGATAGCGGCCGGGAAAGCCAATGCTTTGCAAAAGCACAGCAACATCCAGACAGTCAAAACTCGCGCAAAGCACGGGGGAGATAACCATTTTTGGTTGCTTGATTTCAAATAATTCTTCGCTGAGCTGATGAAACTCAATGCAATGGGTTTCACTGCTTTGGGGCAGGTCACGCCCGGCTGCCTGCCAGCGCGATACCTCGCCAATTACCAGAATTGTATCATAATCCTCAAGCGCTCTATTTGCAAGAACGCGGCCGTGGCCCGATTGTTTTAGTCGGTCTGATTGCATTCTCAAGGCCTCAAGTAATATCGGTAAACAACATCAGCTTGCAACAGCAGCTTGCTTCTTATCTCAACTATAGAGGTAGTATGGTTATTTGCAATTATCCATATTCGAGTATTCCTCGACGTAATTAAAGCGGCAAACACAGCTTGCACCATATTTGGTGGTGGTTTTTGCTAAAACAAGGTCGGCAACGGGAGCGCGACCTTTTGTCATACTGGCTTTCAATGTTGTGGGCGCTTTGCATCCAATCATGCCTCGGCATTAAATCCAATACGCTTTAGCGAAAAACCTATGCGAAGGGGCGGGTTTGGAGTGCCTTCTTTTGC
>CAYNXK010000120.1:0-6737 GCA_964401125.1 uncultured Aliiroseovarius sp. | reverse complement strand
ATTGGCTGCCTTTGAAATCAATGCTCATATTTGGGGTGTCCTGCCTGTGGTTTTTGACAAACATATGGTAGATTCAAAGCTATACTGAAACAGCGCGAAACTTTGCGATAGAACCTGCACGCCCTGCCGGTCAATATTACGTGGCGCTGCCGTGTAAAACTTGCCCCATAGCGTTTCCTGTTGATCACCACATCTCAATAGGCCATCCCAAACTGGGACTAAACAGCTAGTGAACCGGCGCGCCCACCACATCAACCAGTGACCGACCGCCATCCACCGTCAGGATGTGCCCAGTCATAAAGCTGGAGCTTTCCGAGGCCAGAAATTGCACAGCTTCGGCAATTTCTCTGGCACTGGCTATCCGGCCCAGCGGTGTGCCCGCTATAATATCTTCCCTCACCTCGGGCTGTTCACGCAGTGCATCACGCATGCTGGCGCTCATGACTGAGCCAAAAGCCACTGCGTTTACCCTGATCCCGCTGGGTGCCAAAGTTACCGCCAGCGACCGTGTTGCCTGATCAAGCGCTGCCGACGCCACCGAGTAGGCCATCAGGCCCGGCAAGGTCCGGGTTGCTGCAATGGACGACAGATTAACAATGGCGCCAAGCGTATGGCCGTTATCTTCTGAATCTAGACCTTCACCCTGCTGGATCATGCGTTTGGCTATCAGCTTGCTGAGGCGCAGGCCGGATAACAGGTTTTGCTCCAGCAAGGTTTCAACTGAGATGTCATCGGTATCAAGCGGGTCTGTTGTCAGGATCTGGCGGCTGGCATTGACCAAAATATCCACCCTGTCAAAGGCATCTATGGTCGCGGATAGCAGATTGGCGATTGTCAGCTTCTCGCGCAAATCACCGGCAAAATACCGCAAGGCAGCCTCTTTGCCGTCAATACCCGGTTTGGCATCCAGATCAGGGTTTTTGCCAAATTCTTCAATCAGGCCCGCCTCATCCATATCAGCGCACATGACATTGGCACCCTGCTTGGCAAAATGGCGGGCAATGGCCCGGCCAACACCATTTGCGGCACCTGTCACAATCGTAGCTTTTCCGGCGATGGAAAAAGACATTTCTTACTCCCGATTCCTTTGAGTATTATTGTGCGGCAGCGGGTTTCGACGAGGTTTGATGGCGTGTAAAATCTTGAATCCGGCATTGCCACCGGCCTCATTCACATGACGAAAGTTGGCCTGCAGGTCGGCCTCATAGGGCAGGTGCCGGTTAGCAACCATCCAGAGCTGGCCATTTGGTGCAAGCATTGCCGCCGCTGCGCGAATAAAGGCACGGCCAATATCCGGGTCTCCCTTGCGGCCGGTGTGGAAGGGTGGGTTTGTGATGACAAAATTCAGCCCCTCTCCCTGGCCCCAATCGCCGACATCCGCCCAGATAAAGCGTGCGCGCGGGTCACCGATATTCACTCTGGCACATTCAAGTGCCGTATGATCCGCCTCGACCAGGTCAAGTGAAGTCACGCCCTCACGGCGCAGAATATCACGTGCCAGATAGCCCCAGCCAGTGCCAAGGTCTGCTCCGCGCCCGGTAAGTTTTGCCGGCAAGGCAGATAGCAGAGCCTGCGAGCCCTTGTCAGGGGCATCGGCCGAGAAAACACCGGGGCGCGTGATAAAGTCGCCCTCAAGTTGCGTGTCCCGCACCACCCAGTCGCTAAAATCCCCCCCTGTAAACCAGATCAGCTTGCCATGCGCCTTTGACATGATGCCATCAATCTGAACCCGTGCCCTCAAAGCTTTCAACATAACCTCGATGCCATCGGTTTTCTGACCGTCTACAATGACCAGCCCACCGTCGGTTACTGCCACCGCCTCAGCCAGCATGGCGCGGGCCTGAGCCTTGGCGCGAGGCAGAAAAACTAATGCTGCCGTATAAGGTCCGCTCGGCGTAACTCCGGTATCAAACCCTTGTTTTTTCAAGGTTTCATGTACGCTAAAGAAACCCTGAATGGCATGGACTCGCGCCCTGTCCAGCCCCGAAAGATCACCTGTCGTGGTCGGGTTGAACACTGCAATACGGCCCTCTTCAGGCAAGGACAATGTGCCATTTTCAAGGGCGCGGGAAAGGCGTGAATAAGTCATTGTGTTGTTCGCAACTTCTATTCTTTTTCCATGGTGCATTGCAGCGGGTGCTGATTTTCACGCGCCATTTCTAAAACCTGATTGACCTTGGTTTCAGCAATTTCGTGGCTGAACACCCCGACCACCGCCAGCCCTTTTTTGTGTACCGTCAGCATGATTTCAAAGGCCTGTGCCTGATTCATGGCAAAGAAGCGTTCCAGCACCAGAACCACAAATTCCATTGGCGTGAAATCGTCGTTCATCAGCAGAACCTTGTACATGGGCGGCCGCTTGGTACGCGGGCGGGTTTTAACGGCGAGATCGGCATCGCCGTCGCCGGGCACATTGCCACCAGACATGGTTGTTTTTTTTAGGCTCACGCGCGGGGCACCTTCAGGCTTGCAATCAGGGTTTCTCAGCCCGGACAATATAAACGCTTCTGGCGCCAAGGAAAGAGGCGTTTGTCCTGCCAGACAGGTGCCCAATATGCAGCCTTCCCTATACTGTGCATGTGGGCCGCTCATTGCCGGGCCGGGCCGGTTTGCTACAATTCTTGATTTGGTAGGTTCAGAGCTTTCACCCACAATATGTGGAAAATTGGGCTTGATATATATTTAAGCCCCGCAAAAAAAGTGTTTTCCTGTTTCACCGAACATGTTAATCTACTTTGGCAAGGCACCGGGCGTCAGATCCGGACCATGAGGCAGACAAAGGTAAGCGACGTGAAAACACGTCTTGGGCTATTGGCTCGTACAGGGCTATTTTTGGCAGTTGTATTCTGCTCAATCGCGGCTGCACCCGTGGCCTCTTTTGCTGCGCCCTATGCGGCGATGGTGATTGACGCGCGCACCGGCAAGGTATTGCATTCACGCAATGCGGATACTCAGCTGCACCCGGCCTCCCTAACCAAAATGATGACGCTCTATGTAGTGTTTGAAGCCATTAAACATGGCGAAATTACACTTGATACCAAAGTCACGATTTCACGCCACGCGGCCTCTGAGCCGCCCTCAAAGCTGGGCCTGAAATCCGGGCAACGTATCGCCCTGCGCTATCTGATCCGGGCTTCGGCGATCAGGTCGGCCAATGATGCGGCCACAGCTATGGGCGAGGCCATCTCAGGCAGCGAAGCCGCCTTTACCCGGCGGATGAACCGCACCGCAAAAGCGCTTGGCATGAACCGCACGAATTTCAGGAACGCCCATGGACTGACCCAGTCCGGTCACCTGTCTACAGCCCGCGACATGACCACATTGGGCCGCCATCTGCTCTATGATTTTCCACAATATTACAACCTGTTCTCGCGGCGCTCGGCCGATGCCGGGGTGCGCATGGTCAACAATACAAACCGCCGGCTTTTGGCCAATTACCGGGGCGCGGACGGGATCAAGACGGGTTTCACCAATGCAGCTGGCTTTAACCTCGTGGCGTCTGCTCGGCGCGGCAACGAGCGTATTATTGCCACTGTTTTCGGTGGCCGCTCGACCGCCTCGCGCAATGCCAGAATTGCTGAATTGCTGGATCTGGGCTTTCGCCGCGCCCCAACAAATGCCACGTTGAGGCGGCCCACGATCCCATCCTATTCCGGCAACCTTGCGGCTGACACGCCGGTTGCATCATCAGGGGCAGTCGGACGCACGATCAGACTTGTCACAGCAGTCAAAACCAGCCCTCGACCTGTAGCCCGGCCGGGCCAGAATCAAGAGGCACCTCCAAAGGATCTGGTACTAGCCTTGCAGGATAGTATTGATTCAGCCGTTGAAGTTGCTGCGGCCTTAACACCGCAAGCCCCCAGCCAGCCTCAACCTCTGGCCCAACCTCTGGCCCGGCCTTCGCCCCGGCCTGATGTCGTTGCTCTGGCAATCGTGGCAGCGGTGCAGGCCGAAACCAACTTCCTGCCCGATGACCAACCTGAAATTGTTACCCGCATTTCCAGCTCAGGGGGCCAGCACTGGGGCATCAATGTGGGCCGTTACGTGACCCGTTACAATGCGGAACGCGTGTTGCTAAAAACAGCTCTGAACGAGTTGGGCACCTTGGGAGAGGCCCTGCGCAAGGTTGCCAACCGGCCAGATGGCTGGCACGCTAACTTTGTTGGCATGACCCGTGAACAGGCCGAGCTTGCCTGCCGACGCCTTGAGGCGCGCAGCACAATATGCCGGGTGATCGGTCCAACATAAGGGACTTAAAGCGCCCCGCCCAAAACGCTGATACAGCGCCCCGCCTCATCCCTGTATCAGCCTCTCATGGATTGCCGTGCAATCCACTGACGGCCAACGGGTATAAGGCGGGACGCTTTAATAGGGGCCTATATACCTAACTAGCCACCTCAAAAAGCAAAAGCCCCAAAGGCTTGAACCGATGGGGCCTCGCAGCAGGAAAGTTCTGGTTAAGATATTTTGCCCCTAACGCTTACAGTTTGGACTACCCTGTCAAAATCTGATTTGTAATCAGCATCCTGAATCGGCTTAAACTTTGCAAATTCATCAGCGGCAAACCTATCTGCGGTGGATTTTTTGATATTTCCATAGTTCTGAAGTATTTGGTATTCATTGAAGCTCAAGAATTCATCCAACTTGCCCCACCAGTCCTTCATTGACATTCGTCGGCCTTTTGATGCCAGATTCTCGGCGTAATCAAGGAACATTGAAACTAACCTATTTAGGTCATCAATCTCTCCTTGCGCCAAATAGTTTTTGGCCACGGAAGTGTCAGCCTTGCGAATATTTCCGCTGTCCTTTTGGTTTTTCCATGTCGTAAGTCCCATATTTGGCAAGCCGTGATTGGCGCGTTCTTTAATTATTTCCGCGGCTACCATTCCAGTAACAGCATATTCGACCTTGTTTTGTGCGTGCGAGAAGAATTTTTTCGTTAAATCTGACTGAGGGTCATAGTCGTAACTGCATTGGATATAAATTTCCGTTACTTTCTGATAAAAGCGCCGCTCAGAAGCGCGAATATCCCGGATTCTCTCAAGTAGTTCATCAAAGTAATCTTTGCCAAACAATTGCTTGCCCTGTTTGAGTCTGTCATCGTCCATCGAGAAGCCCTTAATCAGGTAATCTCTCAATACACTATTTGCCCAACGTCTAAACTGTGTGGCTTTCCGAGAATTAACCCTGTATCCAACAGATAAGATTACATCGAGATTATAATGTTCAACCATATAAGTTTTTCCATCCGGTCCAGTTGTTGCATTTTTTGCAACAACTGAATCTCTGATCAGTTCTCCAGAGTCAAAAATGTTTTTTAGGTGACGTGATACCCCTGATTTATCTACTCCAAAAATACCTGCTAAAGCATTTTGTGTAACCCAAACATCTTCGTCTGCAACAAACACTCTAATAGAGTCGGAGTCTTGCCCTGCACTGTAAAACATAAAGTCGCTTTGTTCTGATATTTCTGTGGTTTTTTGCATCTTGGCCGTAGGTGGAACGAGAGCATCAGCCAACTCGTCAAATTTGGCACTTATTGGCTCAATTAATTCAGGCTTTTTAGCCATTTATCAGTCCTTTGTATGTTAGGCGCTTAAACGCCATTCTGTCTATTGTCATATTGATGAATTGGATGGTGCCAACTTTTGAGGTGTTGTGCCGGAATGAATATTCGTTCACATAATGGCGCGGGTGTTCTTCGCTCATGTAGTGGTAAACGCCGATATAACCACGCTTAAGCAGTGACCAAAAACTTTCAATGCCGTTGGTGCGCGCCATATCACGGACATACTCGCCAGCAGAGTGCCGAGCTGTCTTGTGAGTGTAGCCTTGGGCAGTAAGACCATTGTAGGCGCGGAACTCATCAGTAACAACTTCAGCACCCTCTGGCGCGTTGTCTTTAACGAAACCAACCAATGTAGCCGCGTCAGTGCGCTTAACCGGCTTGGCGCGAACTTGGCCTCGCTCATCACGCATACCGACAACTGCAAATTTGCCAACTGCGCCGCGCCCCGCTTTCAGTTTTTTATCGGCGTGCTTATTCTTTTCTTTGCCGCCAACGTAGGTTTCGTCAACCTGCACTTAACCGTCCATTTTATCGTTATTGCCGCCCATCCATGTTTCGCGGATACGCTGCGCCAGAAACCAAGCAGTCTTTTGAGTGACACCAAGTTCACGCGCCATTTGAGTGCTAGGAATGCCTTTACGTGCGCTGGTAAGCATGTATATCGCCAATAACCACTTTTGCAGAGGAAGGCGGCTTTCAGCCAAGACAGTGCCAGTGCGAACGCTGAAATGAGAGCGGCAATCTTTGCAGCGATAAGGCATTGGTTTGTGGTTTTTGCATTCAGTTACCGAAGTGCTACCACAGTGACCGCAAACAGGTTCATTATTCCAGCGGCGAGTTTCAAAAAACTTACGCGCGGTTTCCTCATTTGGGAATTTTTGGAAGAATTCAAATGTGTTAAGTGTATCTGGCATGGGTCTAATCCCTCCTGTTGAGATTAAACTAGCCAAATATCGCGGGGATGTCAAGCGAATTATGGCTAGCTAAGTATATAAACCCTCTTTAATAAGGGGGCTTATATAGCTTGACGACTTAATTCTGATTCTGATGTCAGCTATAAGTTATTGAACGCGCGCGCATGCTTCATCTCACGCGCGGCAACCTTGATTGAGCGGTTCTGTCGCAAAGTTTCGCGCTGTTTCAGTATCGCTTTGAATCTACCATATGT
>CAYNXK010000119.1:0-6821 GCA_964401125.1 uncultured Aliiroseovarius sp. | reverse complement strand
TGCGGTCTTACTGCCCCGTCAACCACCAGTTTCATCGAAGTATCACGCAACAGCACCACCGCGCCACGGCCCGCATCGGCAATGACCTGCATGGCGCGGCCAAGTTCACCAGCCGGGCTGGGGCCGATGCCAAGCACATCTTCCAGCGGGTTGAGCGCGTGCATGCGCACCAGCACCGGCTCATCAGTGGTAATGTCGCCTCTGGTCAGCACGATATGCTCGGCACCCTGGGTTTCATCGGTGAAAATGCGCAACATCCAGTCGCCGCCAAAAGCGCTGGTCACGGCAGAAACCGCGCTTTCATTGACCAGGTGGTCGTGGCGGTGGCGATAGCCAATAAGGTCCGAGATAGTACCGATTTTCAAGCCGTGCTTCTGGGCAAAACCCACAAGGTCCGGCAGCCGCGCCATGGTGCCATCTTCGTTCATGATTTCGCAAATCACACCTGAGGGGTTAAGCCCGGCAAGGCGGGCTATATCCACCGCCGCCTCTGTATGACCAGCGCGCACCAGCACGCCGCCCTCGCGGGCGCGTAGCGGAAAGATGTGGCCCGGCGTGGCAATGTCCGCCGCCCCTTTGGTCGCGTCAATCGCCACCGAAACCGTGCGCGCCCGGTCATGGGCCGAAATGCCGGTGGTCACACCTTCACGCGCTTCAATGGAAACTGTGAACGGCGTGTCATAGCGCGAGGAATTGCCAGCGGCCATTTGCGGCAGGCCAAGCGCGTCAATGCGCTCTCCTGTCAGGGTCAGGCAGATCAGGCCGCGGCCATGGGTGGCCATGAAGTTGATAGCCTCTGGCGTGGCCATCTGGGCCGGGATCACCAGATCACCCTCATTCTCACGGTCTTCATGGTCAACCAAAATGAACATGCGGCCATTACGGGCAGCCTCGATGATATCCTCAACCGGCGAAATCACATCGCCCCAGTCGCTTTCAATCGGGCCGGGTTGGTCATAGGCTTTTTTGTCGGTCATGGTGCTTTCCTCACTGACGCTCACTGACGCTCACTGACGCTCACTGGCGCTCACTGATGCTCACTGATGCTCACTGATGCTCACTGGCGCGCCCGCATGCTCATACACCGGTAAAGACCAGCCGCCAAGCCCGACAAGGTCCAGCTGAAAAATATTGAGCGGCCGGCAGCATGGCCATATATCTGGCCAATCAGCCCGGCGAACAGCCCGCGAAAGGGCAATGGCAAAAGGGCAACGGCAAAAAGGCGCCAAATCAATCAAGCACCAGCTATCAGCCGACCTCGTGCAGCCTTGCCACATAACGCGCCAGCGTGTCGATTTCGAGGTTGATCTTGTCGCCCACGCTCGCCGCGCCCCAATTGGTCACCGCTTTGGTGTGGGCAATCAGGTTGACGCCAAAAATATCGCCCTCAACCTCGTTCACTGTCAGCGATGTACCATTGAGCGCCACCGAGCCTTTGGGCGCAATGAAGCGGGCAAGGTGTGCGGGCACGCGCAGGCTGACGCGGCTGCTGTCGCCCTCGCCGCGCACGGCCACCACCTCGGCCATGCCATCCACATGACCCGAGACAATATGCCCCCCCAGCTCGTCGCCCACCCGCAGCGGGCGCTCAAGGTTAAGCCGGCGCCCGGTCTGCCAGTCACCAAGGTTGGTTTTTGACAGGGTTTCGGCGGAAATATCAACCTCGTACCAGCCGGCACCCTCTGCACTTCCCAAAGCCACCACGGTCAGGCAAACCCCGTCCGCCGCAATGGATGCGCCCATGTCAATGCCGGCAATGTCATAGCCCGTGGCAATACGCGCCCGCATATCGCCGTTTTGCGAGATGGCGGCAACCCGGCCCAGATCGGTGATGATCCCTGTAAACATGGCAACTCCTTTTGTGCTGCAAGGATTATCGCGCAGCGCGCCGTTGCACAAGCAACACTTAATTCAGGCTTTGCCGCCAGAGTAACCATATCTGGCCATAAATTTGCCAGATCCGCTTGTTTTACTGATACAAACAACGTTAATGGCGATTGAGGGACGATGACATCTGATATCAGGGGCATAACCGGGGCTGGCAAGCGCATTTTATTCCTGCAGGGACCACATGGGCCATTTTTCTGGCGTTTGGGTAAAATGCTGCGCGCCGCCGGGGCCGAAATCTGGCGGGTTGGCTTTAATCAGGGTGACCGGGCCTTCTGGCATGACACCAAAAACTACATTGCCTATACAGACAGCCCCGAGCAATGGCCGGAACGGCTTGCCACCATCCTGCAAGAGCATGCCATCACCGATATCGTACTTTATGGCGACACAAGAACCATCCATGCCGAGGCGATCAAGGCCGCACAAGCCCGTGGGCTGGTGGTGCATGTGTTTGAGGAAGGCTATATCCGGCCCTATTGGGTTTCTTATGAGCGCGGCGGCTCGAACGGAAATTCACGCCTGATGAGCATGGATATTGGCGAAATGCAGGCGGCTCTGGCCGATGCCGAGCTGGAAATGCCTGAAGCCCCGGCCCGCTGGGGTGATATGCGCCATCATGTGTTTTATGGCGCGCTCTACCACTGGTTCGTGATGTTCCGAAACCAGCGTTACCGGGCTTTTCAGCCACACCGCTCTATTAGCGTGACCAAGGAATTTCAGCTTTATCTCAAACGCCTGTTGCTTGGCCCGGTGCTGGCAATTGACCGCAGAATTGCCACTTTGCGCATCAAGCATGGCGGCTTTCCCTACCATCTGGTGCTGTTGCAGCTTGAGCATGACAGCTCGTTTCAGATGCACAGCCCGTTTGCCACCATGACCGAATTTCTTAAGGTGGTTATCGAAGGTTTTGCCCAGGGTGCCGCGCCGCATCACCACCTTGTTTTCAAAGCGCATCCGCTGGAAGACGGGCGCGTGCCCCTGCGTCATGAAATCCGCCGCCTTGCCCGCCAACACGGGGTTGAGGCACGGGTGCATTACGTGCGTGGCGGCAAGCTGGCGCGGCTGCTGGACCATGCCCGCAGCGCAGTTACGGTCAATTCCACCGCCGCCCAGCAAGCGCTGTGGCGTGGCCTGCCACTAAAGGTGTTTGGCGATGCGGTCTATGCCAAGCCGGAATTCGTCTCGACCCAGAGCTTGCCTGATTTTTTCGCCCGCCCCAGCCGCCCGGACAGCCGCGCCTACCGCGACTACCGCCATTATCTGTTGGAAACCTCACAGGTAACCGGCGGCTTCTACTCAGCGCACAGCCGCCGCCGCCTGCTCAGACAGGTGGTTGATATGATGCTCACGGCAGATGACCCTTATGACGCGCTTGAGCAAGGCACAGCGGCACCAAGGCAACACTTGCGGCTGGTGAAATAGGCTTGCTTCACTGGGGGCTGGATTTTTTTAAACCCTGCCGTTATTGTGCTGGAAAATAACAAACAAAAATAAAAAAAACCGAGGCAGTTCTCCACCAAAAGGAGCAGGAGCAGTGAATATCCTTAAAAACCCCGCTACGATTCTGTGGGCACGTCGTATGGCATTGCTGGTGCTCGTAACAGGCGTTGCCGCCTGTGGCCTGCCCCGCGTCGGGCCAAACAAGGCCGAAATATTTTCCGGCAGCGTGCAGGAAGAGGGCGATGCCTTCATCATCTCGGTCAATGACCGGGTGACGCGGGCCACCGCTATTGTGCCCTCGCTGGGCTTTGATAGCAGCTTTACAGATGCTGGCGTGATTGGCTCCGACACCATCCGCCCCGGTGATACGCTGGGCGTGGCGATCTGGGAAAATGTCGAAGATGGCATTCTGGCCACCGCTGGCGCGCCTGCCGTGCTGGAAGAAGTGCAGGTGGATGGCTCCGGCTTCATCTTCATCCCTTATGCTGGCCGCATCCGGGCCTCGGGCAACACCCCCGAAGCCATTCGCCGCATCATCACTGAAAAGCTGGCAAAGCAAACGCCTGACCCGCAGGTCATGGTGCAAAGGCTGGCAGGTGACGGCGCGACTGTAACCATCATTGGTGCGGTTTCTGGTCAGGGCGTCTACCCGATCGAGCGCCCGACCCGCACCCTAAGCGCCATGCTGGCACGTGCCGGTGGCGTAAGCATCTCGCCCGAGATTGCCCGCGTGAAAATCATCCGGGGCAACAAGACCGGCGAAATCTGGTTTCAGGACCTGTTTGAAAATCAGAGATTTGACATTGCCCTGCGAAATGGCGACCGCATTCTTGTAGAAGAAGACAGCCGCTCGTTCACCGCCCTTGGGGCCACCGGCGCCCAAAGTCGGGTGCGGTTTGAAACCCAAACCCTCTCGGCCATTGAGGCCATTGCCCAAGTGGGCGGCCTGGATACCGCCACGGCCGACCCCACAGGCGTGTTCATCTTTCGCAATGAAGCTGCTGATATTTCCAACCAGGTGTTGGGGCGCACTGACCTTATCGGGGCGCAGCGCATGGTCTATGTGCTCAACCTGACCGAGCCGAACGGCATGTTCATAGCTCGCGATTTCGTGATCCGCGATGGTGACACGGTCTATGTAACCGAAGCCCCCTTCGTGCAGTGGACCAAGGTTCTGACAGCAGTAACCGGCACGGTTGGTATCGCTGATACGCTGACCACCGCAGCGGTGCTGGGTGGTGCGGGTACCCCCTGATACATGCTTGATATAAAAAACAATCCGGCCGCCGGGGGGCAAACCTCCCGGCGGCTTTATGTTTATAATGGTGGTTTTTTAAGCGCTTCGGCACCTGCGCGCCGTATCAGGCGCATTTTGAAATTGGCGGGCTGGGATATTAGGCTGGGCCGCCCCAAAGACAGCGATTGGGTCGGAATCTGGGGCAAAAGCCCCACAGCACACCGGGGCGAGGCGCGGGCCGCGCAACACAAAGCCCCCCTGCTGCGCGTTGAGGATGCCTTTTTACGCTCGGTCCTGCCGGGGCGCGCCGGCAGCCCGCCCATGGGCCTGCTGCTGGACCAGAAGGGCGTGCATTTTGCCAGCAAAACCCCTAGCTCTCTGGAGAAAATACTGACCAGCCACCGGTTGGATGAAAGCGATATTCTCAACCGGGCGCGCACGGCCATGCAGCGCATGCAGCAAGCTCATTTATCAAAATACAATGCCTTTGACCCGGCGATGGCGCACCCCCTGCCCGGTAAGCCCTACGTGCTGGTGATTGACCAGACCAGGGGGGATGCCTCCATAAAACATGCCGGGGCCAAGGCCAGTACCTTCCGCGAAATGCTGGTATTTGCGCAAGAAGAACACCCCGGCCTGCCGGTTCTGATAAAAACCCACCCGGAAACCAATGCCGGCTACCGGCCCGGCCATTACGGCCCCCAGGATGAAAGCGCGCAGGTGCATCTGGTCAGGGGTGCCCATAGCCCTTGGCACCTGCTGGAAGGGGCTGTTGGGGTCTATACGGTAAGTTCCGGCATGGGCTTTGAAGCCATCATCGCCGGCCATAAGCCACGGGTTTTTGGCCAACCCTTCTATGCCGGCTGGGGGCTGACACAGGATGAAAACCCGGTGCCTCGGCGTGAGCGCCGCCTAACCCGGGCGCAATTATTTGCCGCCGCGATGATCCTCTACCCCACGTGGTACGACCCCTATAGTGATAGGCTTTGCGAGCTGGAAACGGTGCTGGACAATCTGCAAGCCCAGGCCCGTGCCTGGCGCGAGGATCACACGGGCTATGTGGCCAGCGCCATGCGCTTGTGGAAACGCGCGCCGCTGCAAAAATTCTATGGCCGCGAAAAGCGCCTGATATTTATCGACAACCCCGAAAAATCGGTGATGTTGGCCCGCAAGGAAAGCCGCAAGTTGATGGTCTGGGCAGGCAAGGAAACCGCCGCCCACCGCGCGCCCGATATACAGGTTTTGCGGCTTGAAGACGGCTTTTTGCGCTCACGCGGGCTGGGGGCGGCGCTGACCCCGCCCTTGTCACTGGTTACCGATGATTTGGGCATCTATTATGATCCAAACCGTGAAAGCCGCCTTGAGCGCCTGATAGCGGCCAGCCCGGCCCTACCATGCCATGCCATCGTGCGGGCCGAAAATTTCCTGGACCAACTCAAAGCCGCTAAATTATCAAAATACAATCTCGCCGCGACCGCTCTGCCAGACTTACCTGAAGGGCGCCGTATTCTGGTGCCGGGACAGGTAGAGGATGACGCCTCGATCCGGCTGGGCTGCGATGAAATACAGACAAATCTGGCGCTTTTGCAATATGTTAGAGCCAAAAACCCCGAAGCGATAATCATTTATAAACCACACCCGGACGTGGAGGCCGGTCTGCGCAAGGGCGCCATTGAAGCCGAAGGATTGGCCGACATAGTGGCCGGAAAATCTGACCCTGTGGCACTGATTGAGGCGGTGAACGAGGTCTGGACCCTGACCTCGCTGCTGGGCTTTGAAGCGCTAATAAGAGGCCGAAAAGTAACCACTTTGGGTGTGCCGTTCTATGCCGGTTGGGGGCTGACACAGGATTTGGGCAAGGTGCCGGAAAGACGGCAGGCCCGCCCCTTACTGGCCGCCTTCGCCCATGCCACACTGATTGACTACCCGCGCTACTTTGACCCGCTCACTGGCTTAGCCTGCCCACCCGAAGTGGTGCTGAAACGCCTCGCCAACGGTGATTTTTCCGGCCCCGGCATGGGCCTGAGAAGCCTGTCAAAACTGCAAGGCCTGTTTGCCAGTTACGCGCATTTCTGGCGTCAAAAATCCTGAGGGTTTTTGTTCTCCAGTTTTCCGGAAAACTAGAAAACCGGAAAACCGGAAAACCACCTTCCTGTCAGGGGCATTTATCAAGCACTCTGGCTTTTGCCATGTTGCACACGCTCCCACAAATGCATGACATCACCGCTAATATCACGCACCTCAAGTAGCCGGA
>CAYNXK010000118.1:0-6832 GCA_964401125.1 uncultured Aliiroseovarius sp. | reverse complement strand
GGCATAGTCGCTGGGTTTGCCACGGCGCGCAGCCGCGATCAGGCCGATGGGAAAGGCAATGATCATGGAAAGTATCAGCGCATAAAGCGCCAGGGGGGCCGAGACCTGCAAGCGCTGAGTTACCAGGTCGGCCACCGGCACCCGGTAGGTATAGCTCAGCCCGAAATCACCGGTCAACATGCCTGTGACCCAGTTGAAATACCGGCTGGGCAGGCTGCCATCCAACCCCAACTCAGTGCGCAGGGCCGCAACTGTCTCCGGGGTGGCATTCAGCCCCAGCATGAACGAGGCCGGGTCTCCGGGGATCACTGAGATCACCGCAAAAATGACCAGAGAGGCTGCCATGAGTGACAGGATCAGTGACAAAGCACGGGTGAGGGCGTAGCGCAGCATGGGGGCAAGGTTAGACGGGCTTGTGGTGCAGGGAAAGCGGTTTTCACGGCAGAGGCAGGGCAGTCGCCCGCCCTTCTATGGTTTTCGCGGGTCGAGCAGCTTTTCCAAAATCCGGTTGCGGCTGATTTGGCCAATGACTTTGCCTTCTTGCGTAACCGCCACCGCGCCTTTGGTCTGAGTGACCAGTTTCATGATGGCTTGAATGGGTTCATCTGGCGGCACGCTTGCCGCATATTCGCCCTCCGGCGGGTTCATGACATCACGAGCGCACAGCACGCCCAACGGGTTCATATGGGCCACGAAATCGGCCACATATTCATCGGCCGGCGCGGTGAAAATATCGCGCGGGGTTCCCGCCTGCACGATCCGCCCACCCTTCATGATGGCAATGCGGTCGCCCAGTTTGAAGGCCTCGTCAAGGTCGTGGCTGACAAAAATAATGGTGCGTTTCAGGTTGTTTTGCAGCTCTAGCAACTCGTCTTGCAGGCGGCTGCGGATCAGCGGGTCAAGGGCCGAAAACGGCTCGTCCATCAGCAAGATGGGTGCTTCAGTGGCAAAAGCCCGCGCCAGCCCCACGCGCTGCTGCATACCGCCGGAAAGCTCGCCTACCTTGCGCTCGGCCCAGTCGCTGAGACCAACCAGCGCTAGTTGCTTGTCCACCTGTGCCTCGCGCGCCCGCCGGTTCATGCCCGCCAGCTCCAGCCCCAGCCCGACATTCTCGCGCACGCTGCGCCAGGGCAGCAGGCCAAAGGCCTGAAACACCATCGCCACCCGGCGCTGGCGCAGGTGCCGCAGGGTGGTGGCATCCGCATGGGTCACATCAACCAGCCCGTCGCCGTCATGCACCCGAACGCAGCCGCGCAGAACCGGGTTCAGCCCGTTCACTGCCCTGATCAGGGTCGACTTTCCAGACCCGGACAGGCCCATGAGGACCAGGGTTTCGCCCTCCTCAACAGAAAGAGTGCAATCATGCACGCCAAGCACCTGCCCGGTTGCGGCCTGTATTTCAGAGCGCTCCTGCCCCTGATCCATCAGTGGTAGCGCCCTATGCGGCTGCTCACCAAACACGATCGAAACTTTGTCAAACTCGACGGCCACCACCATTTTAGCGCTCCACCCGGAGGATGCGGTCAAGCATGATGGCCACCACAACAATGATGAAGCCGCTCTCAAAGCCCAGCGCGGTGTTGACCTGATTGAGGGCGCGCACCACCGGCACGCCAAGCCCGTCGGCCCCCACAAGGGCGGCGATCACCACCATTGACAGTGACAGCATGATGGTCTGGTTCAGCCCGGCCATGATCTGGGGGTAAGCGTAAGGCAGTTCGACCTTCCACAGGGTTTGGCGCGGGGTGGCACCAAAGGCCTGCGCGGCTTCCAGAAGGGGTGTGGGGGTTGAGGAAATGCCCAGATGGGTCAGCCTGATTGGCGCGGGTAGCACGAAGATCACCGTGGCGATCAGGCCGGGCACCATGCCGATGCCAAAGAACACGATGGCCGGGATCAGGTAGACGAAGGTGGGCAGGGTTTGCATCAGGTCCAGCACCGGCCGGACAACACGGTAAAGCCGCGGGCGGTGGGCCACGGCAATGCCGATGGGCACGCCTACCCCCATGCAAACCACGCAGGCGCTCAGCACCAGCGTCAGGCTTTCGGTGGTTTCCTCCCAATAGCCCTGATTGATGATGAAGAGAAAGCCCAATACGATCAGCAGGCTGGTTTTCCAACTGCGCTGCAGGGCGAAGGTGAGGCCGGCAATGACGGCAATGACGATGAACGGATGCGGCGTTTGTAAAACCCAGAGGATGGTGTCTATCAGGTTTTCCATCACGAAAGCCAGCCAGTCGAAAAACGGCTCGCCCGCATCCTGCAGCCAGTCAAAGAACGTCTCGGCGGTTTTACCGATGGGGATTTTAGTGTCGGTCAGCCAGTTCATGCAATTCTCCTGGTGGTGTCATGCCGGGTAGTAAAAACCAGTTTTCCGGAAAACTGGTTTTCTAGAAAACTAGAAAACCGGAAATCACCCTCCCCGCAGCGCGGGAAGGAGAAAGGTGGTGGCTACCCTACATGCCCAGCGCGGCTTTCACGGCCCCAACAGCATCGCCGCCATCCATGGTGGTAACGCCGTCAAGCCAGGCGGTGAAGGCATCCGGGTTGGCCGCAAGCCAGATTTTGGCGGCATCTTCCGGGTCTTTGCCATCATCCAGAATGGCCGCCATGATCTGGTTTTGCATCTCCAGGGTGAATTCAAGGTTCAGCAGCAGCGCGCCGACATTGGGGCAATCGGCTACAAACCCCGCGCGGGTGTTGGTATAAACCGTGGCGCCCCCCAGATTGGGACCAAAGAAATCATCGCCGCCGGTCAGGTATCCCATATCAAAATTTGCATTCATCGGGTGCGGCTCCCAGCCAAGGAAGATCATCGGCTCATTCTTGTCGGTGGCGCGGGCCACCTGCGCCAGCATGCCTTGCTCAGAGCTTTCAACCACCTCAAAATCGCCAAGGCCAAAGGCGTCACCATCGATCATTGACTGGATCAGGCGGTTGCCGTCATTGCCCGGCTCGATGCCGAAGATCTTGCCCTCAAGTGCGTTTGCATGGGCGGCGATGTCAGCGAAATCGGCAATGCCTAGCGCCTTGGCCACGGCATTGACCGCCAGCGTATATTTTGCGCCTTCAAGGTTTGCGCGGACGGTGTCGACAGTGCCGGCCTCGCGGAAGGGAGCAATGTCGGCCTCCATGGTGGGCATCCAGTTGCCAAGGAAGATGTCAATATCACCCTGGGCCATGGCGGTGTAGGTCACGGGCACCGAGAGCAGCTTGATATCCACGTCATAGCCCATCGCCTCCAGCATGAAGCCGGTGGTGGCGGTGGTGGCGGTGATGTCAGTCCAGCCCACATCAGAGAATACCACTTTGGCGCATTGGCCATCGGTGGTAGCGGCGGCGGCACTGCTTGCTGCGGCCATCATGGCCAGGGCGGCTAGGGTAGTTTTGAGTATCATTTGGTTGTTCCCATTTTCTAGTCTTGTTTTTCTCGACTCGTTTTTCTTGATTGACGAGTCAATTAAAATACCACAAAGCTTTCAGGCAAATCTCACGGAGTAAAAAATGCCCAAGCTTGGAATGGAACCTATCCGACGCGCCGCTTTGGTGGAAGCCACGATTGCAGAAATTGGCCAGGCCGGCTCTCTTGAGGTGACGGTCAGCCAGATTGCGCGCCGGGCGGGCATGTCCAGTGCGCTGGCGTTTCACTACTTTGATCGTAAGGAGGGGCTTTTTCTCGCGGCGATGCGCTTCATCCTGTCAGAATACAGCGGTGGTGTGCGCGCCGGGCTGGCAGGTGCCCAGACACCGCGTGCCCGGCTGGAGGCCATCATCCGTGCCAGCTTTGAAGCCGGCAATTTCCGGCCAGAGATTATCGCCGCATGGTTGAATTTCTACGTGCAGGCCCAAAACATGAACGGCGCGCAGAGGTTGCTTGTGATCTATCAGCGCCGCCTGCGCTCAAACCTCGTACATGCCTTGCGCCCGCTGGCCGGAGAGCAGGCACCGGCCCTGGCAGAAACTATCGCCGCCCTGATCGACGGGCTGTATATCCGGCAGGCATTGAGCACCCGCCGCCCGGATGGCTACGGCACAAGTGAGCAGGTTCTGACCTGTCTTGACGCCCTGCTTTCCAAGCCATGATGCAGGCGGATTATATCATCATTGGGGCGGGGTCCGCCGGCTGCGCCATGGCTTACCGCTTGAGCGAGGCCGGGCGCTCGGTGCTGATTATTGAGCATGGCGGCACGGATGCCGGGCCGTTTATCCAGATGCCAGCGGCACTAAGCTATCCGATGAACATGGCGCGCTATGACTGGGGCTATGAAAGCCAGCCGGAGCCGCATCTCGGCGGTCGGGTTCTGGCTTGTCCGCGCGGTAAGGTGATCGGCGGCACATCTTCGATCAACGGCATGGTTTATGTGCGCGGCCATGCGCGGGATTTTGACCATTGGGCCGAGGCGGGGGCCGCTGGCTGGGCTTACGCCGACGTGCTGCCGTATTTCAAACGCATGGAAAACTGGCATGAGGGCGGCCATGGCGGCGATGCCGGCTGGCGCGGTACGGACGGCCCGCTGCATGTTAGCCGTGGCCGGCGCAAAAATCCGCTGTTTCACGCCTTTGTCGAGGCCGGAAAGCAAGCAGGTTACCACAGCACCGACGATTATAACGGTGCGCAACAAGAAGGCTTCGGGGTGATGGAGCAAAACGTCTGGAAGGGGCGGCGCTGGTCGGCGGCAAATGCTTACCTGCGCCCGGCCCTGAAACGCCCCAATTGCAGCCTGATCCGGGCTTTTGCGCGCAAGGTCGTGTTTGAGGGCAGCCGGGCTATTGGGGTCGAGGTGGAGCGTGGCGGTAAAATCGAGGTGATCCGGGCGGGCCGGGAGGTAATTCTGGCCGCCTCAAGCATCAATTCGCCCAAGCTGCTGATGCTGTCGGGTATTGGCCCAGCCGTCCATCTGGCCGAACACGGCATTGGGGTCATCGCTGATCGCCCCGGCGTGGGGCAGAACCTGCAAGACCATATGGAAATATATGTGCAATATGCCTCAAAGCAGCCGATCACATTATTCAAGCACTGGAACCTGTTTTCCAAGGCTATGATCGGCGCGCGCTGGCTGCTCCTCAAAAACGGGCTGGGGGCTTCAAACCAGTTTGAGAGCGCGGGCTTCATCCGCTCGCGCGCCGGGGTTGAATACCCGGATATACAGTACCACTTTTTACCTCTGGCCGTGCGCTATGACGGCAAAATATCCCCTGAAGGGCACGGCTTTCAGGCCCATGTCGGCCCCATGCGCTCGGCTTCGCGCGGGGCGGTGACGCTGGCCAGCGCCAATCCGCAGGCCGCCCCCGAAATTCGTTTCAATTACCTATCTCAGCCACAGGACTGGGCCGATTTCCGCGCGTGCATCCGCCTCAGCCGCGAGATTTTTTCCCAAGCGGCGTTTGCACCATTTGTAAAACACGAGATCATGCCCGGCACAGGTTTGCAAACTGACGCAGAGCTTGATGCTTTCATCCGCGACCATGCAGAGAGCGCCTTTCACCCCTGCGGCACGGCACGGATGGGGCGGATGGATGACCCGCACGCTGTGGTGGACGCACATTGCCGGGTGATCGGGGTTGAGGGCTTGCGTCTGGCCGATAGCAGCATTTTTCCGCGCATTACCAATGGCAACCTGAACGCGCCCTCTATTATGGTGGGTGAAAAAGCCGCCGACCATATCCTTGGCCGCCGGCCGCTGGCCCCGCTCCATGATACCCCGTGGCTGCATCCGAATTGGCAAAACAGCCAGCGATAGCCGGTTTTGTGCGCTTACTTGATCCTTGTCAAAGAAGGCGGCTGTGGCTGCCTCTAGACTGAGCCATGCATCACAACAACAGGAGAGAAGCCCATGGGTCACACACCGCATGAATTGGCAGAAGAATTTCCCGAATACGTTGAGAAAATATCAGAGCTGAAAGAATCAAACGCACATTTCGCCCGGATGTTTGATGAATACCACGAGGTTAACCGCGCCGTGCATCAGGCCGAGAGCAATGTAGTGCCGACCGACCAGTTTAATGAGGCGGAAATACGCAAGAAACGGATGCTGCTCAAGGATCAGATATGGGCGCTTATAAGCGCGAAATAAGCGGCGCGGATAGCCTTAAAACTGCTCGATAAAGCTGAACATGACCTTTAGCGCCTCTGGCTGCCAGACATTATGATGGCTGGCACCGGGGGCGATGAAAATCTGCTTATTGGAGGCCCCGGAAAGGGCAAATAATTCGCGGCCCATATGCACCGGAATGATCCGGTCTGCGCTGCCATGCAGGATCAACAATGGTGTTGGTACGGCGGCAATAAGATCGGCGCTGCGCCACGGGTCGCCCAGAAAGTGCAATACCGAAGCAAAGAGCGGATAGATCAGCTTGCCGACGTCCAGTATCGAGGTAAAAGGCGCTTCCAGCACCATGGCGGCAGGCAGCAACACCCTATCCATTGCCTGTAAGTCATGAGCCAACTGCACCGCAACCCCGGCACCCATACTTTCACCATAAAGGATGACAGGGGCGGGGCCAACCAGATCAGGCAGCGCCAGAAAGACCTCTTTCGCGTGGCGGTTGATAGCCTCAGAGCTTTGCTCGCCAGTAGAGCCGGAACTGCCGGGATAGGCCATGGCCACCACGCCAAAGCCGCGATCAAGAAAGGCCGAAAAACGCCAGGTACGGTTGGCCAGATTGCCGGCATTGCCATGAAAATAAAGCACAACAGGCTTGTCCGGGGCAGGGGGCGCGACCCAGAGAACAAGCCCGCCCAGCACAACATCACGCAAGCGCGGCTCACCGGCCTTGTCAGGGCTGATCTGGGCTCCCTTAAAATGAAAAAGCAGAGACCGCTCGGCGTTCT
>CAYNXK010000117.1:6184-6904 GCA_964401125.1 uncultured Aliiroseovarius sp. | reverse complement strand
ACAGCGAGGCTTACAGCGACAAAGAGCGCGCCACTCTGGAATTTGCTGAAATCATGACCATCACCGGGCAGCGGGTTGATGAGGCGCTGATGGCGCGACTGCGCGGTCATTATAACGATGACGGCATCAGCGAGTTGGCCGGGCTGATTGCCTTTCAGAACCTCTCAAGCAAGTTCAATTCGGCGCTGGATATGCCAACGCAGGGCTTTTGCCAGCTACCGGGGTTGCAAGAGGGCCTGGCAGCTGGCGATACTACTTCTCCGGGATCAGACCGCGCGGGCTGAATCTCAGCACCAGCAGCATAATCAGCCCCATGGTCAACAGCCGCATATGGGCAACTGAATCAATCAGGTGGTCTTTGAGGCCGGAATCTTCGGCCATGCCCGAGGTGATAATCAGCATCAGCCAATTTCCGATCGGCTCGACCTGAATCCAGAAAAACCAGATCAGAAAACCGCCCAGCACCGCGCCCCAATTATTGCCAGAGCCGCCAACGATGACCATGACCCAGACCAAAAAGGTAAAGCGCAGCGGAATATAGGTGCCAGGGGTTAGCTGGCCGTCCAGTGTTACCATCATCGCCCCGGCAAGACCGCAAACAGCGGCCCCCAGAATGAAGACTTGCAAGTGCCGTTTGGTGACATTCTTGCCCATGGCGGCGGCGGCCACTTCCTTATCGCGGATCGCCCGCCTCATCATACCCCAAGGGCTGTGCCGGGG
>CAYNXK010000117.1:323-6171 GCA_964401125.1 uncultured Aliiroseovarius sp. | reverse complement strand
AGCTAGATCAGTATCAGCAGCACGATTGTAAACAGCCCGGCATAGGAGAGCATCACAAAAAGGGTCGAGGCAGTGACCGGGTCCAGCCCAAGGCTGTCGGCCTGCGCCACGAAATAGGGCGATTGTTGTAGGTCGATTTCCTTGGGCACAGGGCGGGGCAGGCCGACAACATTTTTCACACCGCGCGCCAGCCAATCCTCGTTTTTCATCACTGCGATGATGATTTCGGCAATGCCCAGCGTGGCAATCGCCAGATAATCCGAGCGCAGGCCAAGGGCAATCTTGCCAATCACCCAAGCGGCGGCGGCGGCAAACAGCCCGCCCACCGGCCAGGCCAGCAGAATCGGCAGGCCCAGCCCGCCAAGATAGCCAGTGGAGGCCGGGTTGACGGCCTCAATGGCCGAGACTCCTCCGTCAAACACCGCCCGATAGGTGAAAAATCCAACCACAAGAATGGTCAAGACGACCAAGGTTCGCAGCTTTCCGGGGGTCAGGCGTTTATAGGCCTGAACGCTGGCAATAATGATGCCAATACCCAGCGCAAGGGCCGCTAACACCCGTGGGCCGCCCGCTTCCCAAGCTTCTGGCACCGGCGGCATTGCCACCAACACCGCCGCCAGCCCGCCAAGGGCCACAAAGCCCATGATGCCCACATTGAACAGCCCGGCATAGCCCCATTGCAGATTAACCCCCAGCGCCATGATTGCCGAAATCAGCCCCATGTTCAGCAGCGTCAGCGCCACGTTCCAGCTTTGCATGAAGCCGGTCAGGATGATCAGCCCAGCCATGGCGCCAAACAGGGCGATATTTCTCATGTTTGTGCTCATACGGATTGCCCCCTGAACAGCCCGGTGGGCCTGAATAGCAGCACCACCACAAGAATGGCGAATGAAACCGCAAATTTATAATCGGTTGAGAGAAGCTGCACGAGGCTCTCTGGCTCCCAGGCTTCCGGCAACAGATAGCCCAGCACCTTTTTCCAGGCGTAAGTTATGGTGATCTCGCTGAAGGCGATGATGAAACCGCCGGCAATGGCCCCCAGAGGGCTGCCTAGCCCACCCACAATGGCGGCGGCAAAGATTGGCAGTAGCAGTTGGAAATAGGTGAAGGGCTTGAAGCTTTTATCAAGCCCGTAAAGCACGCCGGCCACGGTAATCAGTACTGAAACGATCAGCCACGTATATAGCACTACCCGCTCGGGGTTGATGCCCGAAAGCAGGGCAAGATCTTCGTTGTCGCTGAATGCCCGCATGCTTTTGCCGGTGCGGGTGCGGTTGAGAAACCAGAACAGCGCCACCACAATCATAATGGCCGCCACAATGGTGATGGCCTGCGAGGTTCTGAAAGCCAGCCCCTCGGCCAGGCCGGACCATTCGCGAAAACCCCGCGCCGTGATGATAAAACGCTCGCCATCCTGAAAACGCTGGTCATCTGGCCCGATGATGAAGCGCACAAGGCCATTCATGATGAACATGACCCCAAGGCTTGCCATCACCAGCACCACCGGCTTGGCCTTTACCCGGCGATAAAACCGGTAAACCACCCGGTCGGTGGCCAACAGCAAAGCGGCGGTGATGGCAATGCCGAAGGGCAGGGCCAGCAGGGCGGTGGGCAGCGGCGCGATGGACAGGCCCATGGACTGAAACCACCAGGTGAACAAAATTGTCACCATGGCGCCAAAGGCCATGGTATCGCCATGGGCAAAGTTGCTGAAACGCAGGATGCCGTAGATCAGCGTTACCCCAAGGGCACCCAGCGCCAGTTGCGCGCCATAAGAAACCGCCGGGATCAGCACGAAGTTTAAAAGTACCACAATGGCGTTGAGAAAATCCATATTATCCCCTGTTATCCCCCGAGAAACGATTTGCGCACTTCGGGATCAGCCAGCAATTCCTGACCGGTCCCCGTATGGGCGTTGCGGCCCTGCACCAGCACATAGCCCTTGTCAGCAATGGCCAGGGCTTGCCGCGCGTTTTGTTCGACCATTAAAATAGGAATGCCGGTGCGCGCCACCTCGATGATGCGGTCAAACAGCTCGTCCATCACAATGGGGCTGACCCCGGCGGTCGGCTCGTCCAGCATCAAAATCTTAGGCTGGGTCATCAGGGCGCGGCCCACGGCAACTTGCTGGCGCTGACCACCGGAAAGCTCGCCGGCAGCCTGATAGCGCTTATCCTTTAGTATAGGAAACAGCTCATAAACCTGCGCCATGGTTTCAGAAATATCATCACGCCGGATGAAAGCCCCCATTTCAAGGTTTTCCTCCACCGTCAGCGAGGTGAAAATATTATTGTTTTGCGGCACAAAGCCCATGCCCCGCGCCACCCGGTCTTGTGGGCTGAGGCCGGTAATATCCTCGCCATCCAGCCAAATGGTGCCTTCATGCAGGTTAAGCATGCCAAATATGGCCTTCATGGCGGTGGATTTGCCGGCACCATTGGGGCCGACGATAACCGCGATTTCGCCCTTGTTTACCGACATGGTGCAGCCATGCAAAATGGCCGGTCCCTTGCCATAACCGCCGGTCATGGCCTCGCCAATCAGAAAAGCCTCGCTCATGCCTCTTCCTTCAACTTGTTTTTGAGACCCGTGCCCAGATAGGCTTCGATCACCTGCTCATTAGCCTTGATCTCGGCCAGCGTTCCTTGCGCCAGCACCTTGCCCTCGGCCATGCAGATCACCGGGTCACACAGGCGGCCAATGAAATCCATGTCATGCTCGATGACCACAAAGGTATAGCCGCGCTCTTTGTTGAGGCGGATGATGGCATCGCCGATCGTGTTCAAAAGGGTGCGGTTGACCCCGGCACCCACCTCATCAAGAAAAACAATGCGGGCATCCACCATCATGGTGCGCCCCAGCTCCAGCAGCTTTTTCTGACCACCGGAAAGGTTACCGGCCTTTTCTTCGGCCAGATGGTCGATGGTGAGAAACTCCAGCACCTCATGGGCCTTGGCCCGCAGAGCGCGTTCCTCTTTGGCAATGCCTTTGCGGCCAAACCAAGTTGCCAGCAGGCTTTCGCCCGACTGGTCACCCGGCACCATCATCAGGTTCTCACGTACAGTCATGGAGCTGAATTCATGAGCAATCTGGAAGGTGCGCAGCAGGCCTTTGTGAAACAATTCATGCGGTGCGAGGCCGGTAATATCCTTATCATCCATCAGAACACGGCCGGAAGTTGGCTTAAGAACGCCAGCTATCACATTGAAAAGAGTAGTTTTTCCAGCGCCGTTTGGTCCGATTAATCCAGTAATGGAGCCTTCTTGGATTTTCAGGCTTGCACCATCAACGGCACTGAATCCGCCAAATTTCTTGTGAACGTCTTCAATGACGATCATTATTCTTATCCCCCCGATACGATTTAGGATCGTATTCTTTTGTGTGAACCAGCCCGGAAAACGGGCTGGTTCATTTTTTCCTTCAGGTCAGCTTAGCTTAGCTTAGCGGAATCTAACCGTTGTGATTTCGCCGCCTTCAATCTTGATCTCGCGGTAGTTACCAGCGCTTTCACCGGCACCGATCAACTCAACTGCGGTGGCACCGACATAGTCGATTTCACCACCAGCAGCGAGAATTTTCAGCGCCTTGCCCAGCTCACCCGGCAGAATTTTCTCGCCCGGCGCATTGGCCACATTCATCACGTGATCTTTGAACACCTGACTGTCGGAAGTCCCGGCAGATTGCATGGCCAGCATAATCAGCGCAGCGGCGTCATAGCTTTCTGGCGAGAATGGCGAAGTTGCGTCAAACGCGTCGCCGGCCATTTCTACGAACAAGGCCGCGCCTTCACTGTCAGTACCCGGATGCTGGCCAGTTGAGCCATCAATCTCGGAGCCAAAGTTTGCTTCAAGCTGGCTGCCGATCATGCCATCAGGGAAGTGGAAGGTGTCAAAGGCACCGGTATCAAGGGCTGCGCGTACAATGCCGGAGCCGCCTTGATCAACATAACCTGCAACAACCAGACGTTGACCACCAGCTGCTGCCAATGCGCCGATTTCGGCCGAATAATCAGCCCGGCCATCCTCATGAGCTGCCGTAATGGTTATGGTACCACCTGCCGCTTCAAAGGATTCCTGAAATGCATCAGCCAAACCCTTGCCATAATCGTTATTGGTGAAGGTCACGGCAACGGATGTGATGCCTTGCTCCATCAGAATGTCTGACATCACCGCGCCTTGGCGGGCATCCGAAGGGGCTGTGCGGAAGAACAGGCCGTTATCTTCAGCGGTGGACAGGCCCGGCGAAGTTGCCGAGGGTGAGATCATGACGATGCCGTTGGGCACAGCCACATTGGCCAGTATGGCGCCGGTCACACCGGAGCAATCGGCCCCCATGATAGCAGCAACGCCATCGGCAGTAATCAGGCGCGTGGCGGCGGCGGTAGCGGCGGCGGCATCAACACAGGTTGAATCCGCACGTATCGGGGTCACGGTGGACCCGCCCAGAAGCAGGCCGCTATCGGATACTTCCTTTATTGCCAGCTCGGCCCCATCGGCCATATGCGGTGTCAGGCTTTCAATCGGGCCGGTGAAGCCCAGAATGATACCAATTTTAATATCCTCAGCCAGCGCGCCGGATGCCATAAGGGCGGTGGCCGCAGTAGCCATAAGCAGTTTTTTCATGTCTCTCTCCCAGTTTGAATGTTAATCCAATCCTCACCCTAAGCATGCTTGGCCCAAAAGAAAAGTAGTTTAAAGCGCCCCGCCTTATACCCGTTGGCCGTCAGTGGATTGCACGGCAATCCATGAGAGGCTGATACAGGGATGAGGCGGGGCGCCGTGCGCTGTATCAGCGTTTCGCGCGCCCCCGCCCAAAAGAAGTGCCTCAGGTTTTGGGCGGGACGCTTTAGGAGCAAAGTTTTGGCCGGAACTGGCCAAAGCGGACAACCAATTGCAATGCCCATGGACTGCTCTGACATTTCAGGGCAGAATAAGAAATTACGAGTCGATCAAAATGTTATCTGGTCATAATTGAAGAGTTTTTGCCATGTTGCGCCTGCTCCTAGTTCTCTTGACGCTGGTATTCAGCCAAACCAATACGTTTTCGGCCAAGGCCGCAGGGATGCAGGCAAGCACTGGCCCGGTGCAGGTGATGCAGATGGCTGATGGGCTGAATCAGCCTTGGGCGCTGGGGTTTTTGCCACATGGGGCCTTTCTGGTCAGCGAGCGCGGCGGCAGGCTTTGGCATTTTGATAAATCTGGCATGCGCCAAAACGTGGGCGGCATACCCAAAGTGGTGGCGCGGGGGCAGGGTGGCCTGCTTGATGTGATGATTCCCCGCGATTTTGCCACATCCCGCGAAGTTTTTCTAAGCTTTTCCAAACGTCAGGGGCTTGGCTCCGGCACTGCCCTTGGGGTTGGAACATTATCGAAAGATGGAAGCCAACTGATTGACTTTAAAGTAATATTCCAAATGGACCGCGGCAGTTCCAGCGGGCGGCATTTTGGCTCGCGCATTGTTGAAGCCCCGGATGGGCGGCTGTTTATGACTATTGGCGAGCGTGGTGATCAGCAGGCGGCGCAGGATATTGGCCGCCATGAAGGCAGCGTCATTCGCCTAAACCGGGATGGCAGCGTGCCTGCGGATAACCCGTTTGTGGCAGCGGCCAAGTCTGGGGAGGGAGCGGCGCCTGAAATCTGGTCCTACGGTCATCGCAACCCGCAGGGGGCGGCGCTGGATCATAATGGCCAACTTTGGCTGAATGAGCATGGGGCGCGGGGCGGCGACGAGGTCAACAAGGTTGTACGGGGTCTAAATTATGGCTGGCCGGTTATTGCTTACGGGCGTCATTACAGCGGCCGCAAGATCGGTGAGGGCAGCCACAAATATGGCATGCAGCAACCGGAGC
>CAYNXK010000117.1:0-311 GCA_964401125.1 uncultured Aliiroseovarius sp. | reverse complement strand
GAGCATTACTGGGACCCCTCAATCGCGCCTTCCGGCATGATGATCTATTCTGGCAAGCTCTGGCCTGAATGGCAGGGCAATTTCTTTGTTGGCTCGCTCAAGTTTGACTATATTGCCCGGCTAGATCCGCAAAACGGCTTTGCCGAGGAGAAGCTGCAATCAGGCCAGACCACAAGGCTGCGCGATATTCGCGAGGCCCCGGATGGCTCTATCTGGTTTCTGTCAGCCGGGGAAGGCGCGGTTTTCCGGCTGATCCCCGGCTGATTTTGTGCCGATCACACCGATCACGCCGATCACAGTGATAGATGCGC
>CAYNXK010000116.1:1422-6956 GCA_964401125.1 uncultured Aliiroseovarius sp. | reverse complement strand
GCTCAGATTTATTTTTGGCTTTTTTGGCGCTATTTTCACCTGGCTGACGCTGGCAACCTTTATGGTTGCCCTGATGCTTGGTGCGGTTTTCTGGACCTATAGCCGCGATTTGCCCAGCCATGAGCAACTGGCCAATTACATGCCGCCCATGATCAGCCGAATCTATTCTGGCGAGGGCCGCCTGATGGACGAATTCGCCCGCGAGCGCCGCCTGTTCACCCCTCATTATGAGATCCCCGATCTGGTGAAATGGGCTTTCATCTCGGCAGAGGATAAGAATTTCTACTATCATCAGGGCTTTGATCTGCGCGGCATGGCGGCGGCGGCGCTTGAAGCGGCACGGGGCGGGCGGCTGCGCGGGGCCTCAACCATTTCGCAGCAGGTGGTGAAGAACTTCCTGCTGTCGTCAGATCGCCGGGCCGAGCGCAAGATCAAGGAGTTGATCCTGTCGGTGCGGCTGGAAAACACCCTGACAAAAGACGAAATACTAGCGCTTTATCTCAATGAAATAGACTTGGGCGTGCGCTCGTTTGGGGTGACGGCGGCGGCGCAGAGCTATTTTAACAAATCACTTGATGAGCTGAGCACTGAAGAGGCCGCCTTTCTGGCTATCCACCCGAAAGCGCCCTATTCCTACCACCCGGTCAAAAACCATGACGCTGCTTTGGCGCGCCGCAACATGGTGCTGCGCGAGATGTATGAAAACGGCTTTATCGACCAGGCCGAGCATGAGCGTGCCCGCGCAGCACCCATCCTGAGCGTGCAAGGTGGCCATTTCCCCTCGTTCCGCTCGGGTCTGCCGCCGCGTGACTATTTCACCGATGAAATCCGCCGCCAACTCAGCCGCTATTTTGGCGAGGATGAGTTTTTTAACGGTGGCCTGACCATCCGGGCCACGGTGGACCCGAAATTGCAGAAGGTCGCCGCCGACGCCCTGCGTGCTCAGTTGGAAAAATACGACCGGGACCGGGGTATCTGGCGGCCAACAGGTATTGTCCTGACGGCTGAGCAAATGGCTGATGAAGAAGCCTGGCGCGATGCTTTGGATGAGACCCGGTTTCCGCGCGATATTGCCGGTTGGCATATGGCGGTGGTGCTGGAGGTGGGTAGTAATGATGCTCGCATTGGTATCGAAGACATCGAGAACGACGAAGATGGCCACTGGATACCGGCCAAAGATGTCACTTGGGCCCGGCGCTCTAATGAAGATGGCACGCGCGGGGGCAAGGCGCGGGTGGCGGGCGATTTGCTGAAGCTGGGCGAGGTTGTGCATGTGCGTGCCATGACCAAGGATAGCGATGGCAGCTTCATCCGCTGGACTCTGCGTCAGATCCCGTTATTGCAGGCCGCCTTCATGGCGATGGATGTGAATACCGGCCGGGTTCTGGCCATGCAGGGAGGTTTTTCCTACCAGCATTCGGTGTTCAACCGGGCAACCCAAGCCACCCGCCAGCCCGGCTCGGCCTTCAAGCCTTTCGTTTATGCGGCAGCACTTGATAGCGGCTTTTCCCCGGCCTCGATCATTATAGATGCGCCAATTGAGGTGGTTAGCGGCGGCGAGGTCTGGCGGCCGCAAAATGCCACCGACCGGTTTTACGGACCAACCCCGCTCAGAACCGGCATTGAACAGTCGCGCAACCTGATGACTGTGCGCCTGGCGCAGGAGATTGGCATGGATCTGGTCGCCGCCTATGCCGAGCGCTTTGGCGTCTATGAGCGCATGAACCCGTTTCTGGCCAACTCATTAGGCTCTGAGGAAACCACCTTGTTCAAAATGGTTGCGGCCTACGCCATGTTTGCCAATGGCGGTGAGCGAGTTGAGCCAACGCTGGTTGACCGGGTGCAGGACCGCTGGGGCACCACCATTTACCGCCATGACCAGCGCAATTGTGAGGATTGCCGCGTTGCCAACCTGGCCCCGTCACGCGCGCCGCTGATCACCTCAAGTCGCGAGCGGGTGATGAATGCCATTACCGCTTATCAGCTGACATCCATGATGCGCGGCGTGGTCGAGCGTGGCACTGCGGCGCGCACAGTCAACTTGCCGGTGCCCGCCGCCGGCAAGACCGGCACCACCAATGACACCAAGGATGTGTGGTTTGTCGGTTTCACCTCGAACATCGTGGCCGGCTGCTACATGGGTTACGATCAGCCACGCAGCATTGTTGGCGGCTCGGGCGGTGGCATGTGTGGCCCGGTTTTCAACGCCTTCATGCTGGAGGCGATAAAACGCCATGGTGGCGGAGCCTTTGAGGTGCCTGAAGGTGGCCAATTCATCAATATAGATCGCTTTACGGGGGCGCGCTTGCCGGATGACATCACCGGCGACCATGTGGTGGCAGAGCTTTTCCGTGATGGTGAAGAGCCGGTGTTCGGTGTGATGTTTGATGGTGGCTTTTCCATGGGCTCGGACCTGCCGCTGTTTCTGCCCGGACAGGGCGAGGTCGGGGCAGAAGTCAACACGCAGGTTACAACTTCAGATGGTAACGTGGTCATCCTGCCCGACAAGGCCGATTTTGGCGCGCTTTCATCAGGTGGGTTGTATTAGAGCAGATTTTACCATCCCTGGTTCACCTGAGTTACCCCGCAAGCCCCCGAATATGTGTGCGTTTGCGCGGGTTGCATACCCGCAGGTACGGATGAGGGCAAACCACGCATAGGCGGGGCTTGTGGGGTAACCCTTTGGGGCCGATCAGGGATGGTGAAATCGGCTCTAAGGCCCTGAAAACAGCCACCCCGGCATTTTCACCATTGTAATCGCCCTTCATGTGGCCTTATGTTCGCACAGCGGATTTTGCGACATATCGCAGCCGTTGAAAAGTTTCGCTGTCTCGTCATTTCTGCCACGGTGTCGCCGCCGCAGGAACGAGGCAGGCCGATTGGGCCGCAAGGCCAGCAGATATGCCCGTGCCGCAAATGGCAGGGCCATGAATGGGTAGCCCCTTGAATAAGGTTGCCGGAGAAACAACGCGATGATGCGCGAAAAACATGAGACGCAGCGAACAGGGCCACAGGTTACGACCTGTCGGGCCGTATTTCCTGTGCCTCTAAAGGTGTCATCAATCGCCTCAAACAGACGCAACACAAGCTTCACCCGCCCACCAGGCTGGCAGGAGAGATTGTTGCGCAATGGATTAATAACATGGCTAAAAAGATGCTTATCGACGCCACCCATGCGGAAGAAACCCGCGTTGTGGTGGTGGATGGAAACAAGGTTGAGGAATTTGACTTTGAATCCGAAAACAAACGCCAGCTAGCTGGCAATATCTACCTGGCAAAAGTCACGCGGGTTGAACCTTCGCTGCAAGCGGCATTTGTGGATTATGGCGGCAATCGCCACGGTTTTCTGGCCTTCTCAGAGGTGCATCCGGATTATTACCAAATTCCGGTAGCCGACCGCGAGGCCTTGCTTGCGGAAGAGCGCGCCTATGCTAAAGCTCAGGCTGAAGAAGACGAAAAACCCAAGAAAAGCCGCTCGCGCTCGCGCCGTAAACCCAAGGCTCAAGATGCGCCCGGCGATGATGCCGTAGCGACAAAGGATATCGCGTCCGGGGCCTCTGGCATGGATGTGATCGACCTTGATGATGGCGGTGATGATGCCACCGAGGGCCTGTCACCGATGGAGTTGGTTGAGGAAACCCCGGTGGAAGAGCCGGTAAATTCCACTGCTAATGAGAGTGCTGAAGATACGGCCCCAGAGGCTGGAAAAAGCACTGATACAGGTGCTGATACAGATATTGATACAGGCGCTGATACGGCTGAAGATGGCCAGGAAGATGCCAAGCTGGACGCCTCAGAAAAAGATGACCGGATTGAAAGCGTCGCTGATGATTGCGTGACCGAAGAAATCCGCCAACCTCGCAAGAAGCGCCCAAAGCGGTATAAAATTCAAGAAGTTGTCAAGGTCCGCCAGATTTTACTGGTGCAGGTTGTCAAGGAAGAGCGCGGCAATAAGGGCGCTGCCCTCACCACCTACCTTTCGCTGGCCGGGCGCTATTGCGTCTTGATGCCCAACACGGCGCGTGGCGGTGGTATCAGCCGCAAAATCACCAATGCGGTCGACCGCAAGAAGCTCAAGGAAATCGCTGGTAGCATCGAGGTGCCTGAAGGCGCTGGGCTGATTGTGCGCACCGCCGGTGCCAAGCGCACCAAGACCGAAATAAAGCGCGATTATGAATATTTGCTGCGGCTCTGGGAGCAGGTTCGGGCGCTGACCCTGAAAAGCATCGCGCCGGCCAAAATATATGAAGAAGGCAACCTGATCAAACGCTCGATCCGCGATTTGTATAACCGCGATATTGACGAGGTGTTTGTGGAGGGCGAGGCTGGCTACCGTGTAGCCAAGGACTTCATGAAAATGATCATGCCATCCCACGCCAGAAACGTGAAGCATTATCAGGATGTGCAGCCGCTTTTCGCCCGTTATCAGGTGGAAAGCTACCTCAGCGGCATGTTCAACCCCACCGTGCAACTGCGCTCGGGCGGCTATATTGTGATAGATGTGACCGAGGCTCTGGTGGCGGTTGATGTGAACTCGGGCCGGGCCACCAAGGAAGGCTCGATCGAGGAAACAGCGCTGAAAACCAACCTTGAGGCTTCTGAGGAAGTGGCGCGGCAATTGCGCTTGCGTGACCTCGCCGGGCTGATCGTGATCGATTATATCGACATGGAAGAGCGCCGTAATAACAATGCCGTGGAAAAGCGCCTGAAAGACCGGCTGCAAACCGACCGGGCGCGCATTCAGGTAGGCCGTATTTCCGGCTTTGGTCTGCTGGAAATGTCCCGCCAACGCCTACGCCCCGGCATGATTGAGGCCACCACCCAGCCTTGCCACCATTGCCACGGCACTGGCCTGATCCGCTCGGATGAAAACATGGCGCTGTCAATCCTGCGCCAGCTTGAAGAAGAGGGCGGGCGCAAGCGTTCGCGTGAGGTGCTGCTGAAAGCGCCGCTGGCGATTGTCAACTTCCTCATCAACAACAAGCGCGAGCACATTGCCCAAATTGAAGCGCGCTATGGCCTTTCAGTGCGCATCGAGGCCGACCCATCTCTGGTCTCGCCGGATTTTGCCATTGAAAAGTTCAAAACCGCATCGCGGGTTGTGGCTGCACCCAGCACGGCTGTTGTTTCGGTCGATGCAACCTTGATGAGCGAAATTGATGAGGCTGATGAGGCTGAAAATACCCAAGAGGTGATTTCAGAGACAAGCGAAGAGGGCGAGGCCTCGCAACCTAAGAAACGCCGCCGTCGGCGGCGGCGTCGGCGTGGTTCTGGCAATGGTGAGATGAACGGGGCTGCTGAGGCTACGGAAACAATACAGGCAGGTGAGGCCACCCCGGATGCTCCGGTAGAGGCTGCGCCTGAGGTAGGAGCAGAATCCGAGCCGTCAGAGGAAGCACCGAAAAAGTCGCGCAGCCGCCGTGGCCGTGGCCGTGGCCGTAAAAAGCCTGATGAGGCCATGTCTGAGGTGCAAACCGAAGTGCAAACCGAAGTGCAAACCGAAGTGCAAACCGAAGTGCAAACCGAAGTGCAAA
>CAYNXK010000116.1:0-1322 GCA_964401125.1 uncultured Aliiroseovarius sp. | reverse complement strand
CCGAAGTGCCTGAGGTAGAAGCCGCCCCGGTAGAAGCTGCTCCGGTAGAAGCCGCTCCGGTAGAAGCCACTCCGGTAGAAGCCACTCCGGCAGAAGAAACCCCGGCAGAAGAAACCCCGGCCCAAAAGCCAAAGCGGGTAACACGCAGCCGTAAGAAAGCTGTGGTAAAAGAGGCTGTGGTAAAAGAGGCTGTGGTAAAAGAGGCTGTGGCCGAAGAGAAGGTGACGGAAAAACCAAAACGTGCCCCTCGCAGCCGCAAAAAGGCAGTCCCGAAGGTTGCAGAAACCTCTGAAGAAACAGCAGATACGCCTAAAAAAGCTCCGCGCAAACGCACCAAAGCCGCAGCTAAAAAAGCCGATGAGGCACCCACCGCACCCACCGCACCCGCCGCACCTACCGAGGAGGTAGCTGTAGCTTCACCTCCGGTCATGGCAAGTGCAGCAGTTGAGGCAAGCCCTGCGCCTGAGGCAAGCCCCGTACCTGAGGCTAAACCCAAGGCAAAGAAAAAAGGCTGGTGGTCACTGGGTGGGTAAATTCAAAAACTTACACCACCCGCAACACTTCCGGGCGTAGAGCTGGGCGGGGTGCCCGCCCCATCAGGTTCAGGCTTTTTGATCTGGTTTCTTGATCTTGGCGGGCTTTTTAAAGGGGTGCAACATTTGGCGAAAATAACCGCGCGGGATAATCTCGCCCGCCACCCCGTATTTTTCCGGCCAGGCATCCTTGGGCAGATGGTAGGTCCCGAATAGCCAGTTAAAAATCGGGAAATGTGTCGCGTAATTTATGTCAATCGCGGCGCGTTCAGATCCGTGGTGCCAATGGTGAAAGCGCGGCGTTACCAAAAGCCGCTCAATGCCATTAAAACGCCAGCCAATATTGGCGTGAATGAACGATGAGTAGAAATAGACCACCAACAGATAGGCCTGAATGGCCTCGGGGCGAAAACCGAGGGTGAACATCGGCACCGCCGTCAACCCGCGCAAAACCGCTATTTCCAGAAAATGCATACGCGCGCCGGCCAGCCAACCCAGCCGTTGGGTTGAATGGTGGATCGAATGAAACCGCCACAGAAATGGCACCATATGAAAAATGCGATGCACCCAGTATTACACAAAATCGGTAAAAAACATGATGATGATAATTTGTAGCACGAAGGGCTGGTTGCTGAAATAAGAACGGATGCCCTCAATCTCGGCATTGGCATTGACAAAATCCGCTGGTGCCATGGTCATGAAGGTCAAAACCTGCACCAGCATCGAGCTGACTTGGGTCAGGACCTATTAATTTTGGGGATACCCAAGGGGCATGATTTCTGATTCAAA
>CAYNXK010000115.1:3496-6959 GCA_964401125.1 uncultured Aliiroseovarius sp. | reverse complement strand
CAGGACCTTTCCGATCCTGACTGGCGCGGTCGCTGCCCTTTGCGGTCTGGTTATGGTTTTCAAGCCTGACCCCGACCCGAAATGGCCCACACTCGCCACCCTTGGCTCACTGGCTTTTGCGGTTGTGGTGCTGGTTGCCTATGCCTTTGCCTTGCGTCCGCTTGGTTTTCTCTTGCCCACGGCCATTGCCGCCGGGGTGCTGAGCTATCAGATCAACCCGCATGCGGGGCAAGCGGCTTTGGCCGGTATTGGCCTTTCCGCCGGGCTGTTTGCCCTTTTCAAATTCGCACTGGGCCTCGGGCTGGTGGCGTTTCCCAAATTTCTGATGAGCTGAGGAAATTTTCATGGACCTTATGTCAAACTTGGCGCTGGGCTTTTCCATCGCTTTTAGCCCCTTCACCCTGATGTTGGCGGTGTTCGGCTGTTTTCTCGGCACCGTCATTGGCGCTTTGCCGGGGCTGGGGCCGTCAAACGGCATCGCCATTCTGATCCCGATTACATTTACACTTGGCCTTGATGCAACCTCGGCGCTGGTCCTGATGACCTCGGTTTATTATGGGGCGATGTATGGCGGCCGCATCAGTTCTATCTTGCTGAACATCCCCGGCGGAGCCACCGCCTTGATGACCACGCTGGACGGCTACCCGATGGCCAAGGCCGGCCGGGCCGGGGATGCGCTGGTGCTGTCCGGGGTTGCCTCGTTCGTGGGCGCACTTCTGGCCACGATTGGCTTGATGCTGCTGGCGCCGATGCTGGCACGGGTGGCGTTTTTGTTTGGCCCGGCGGAATATTTTGCTCTCTATATGATGGCCTTCATGACCCTTGGTGGGGTTGCCTCGAACAATCAGGCCAAATCGGCATTGGCGGCTTGTATGGGGCTTGGCATTGCCATGATCGGGGTTGATAATAATTCCGGCCTGCCGCGCCTGACCGGCGGCAGTATGCACCTGATGGACGGGATTAACTTTCTGGTGGCCATTATCGGCATGTTTGCCATTACCGAAGTATTCTTTTTCATCGAGGGCCGAGGCAAAAATACCTCGATTGGGGTTAAGCTTGATAAGGTGCGCATTCCGTGGCGCGATATTATTGACACCAGATGGACCATGCTGCGCGCCAGCGGTGTTGGCTTCATTGCCGGCATTCTGCCCGGTGCCGGGGCGTCTCTCGGTAGCTTTCTGGCTTATATGTCGGAAAAGTCCATTGCCGGTAAAGATGGCGGGTTTGGCACTGGTGTGCCCAAGGGCGTTGTCGCCCCGGAAGCGGGTAACAACGCCGCTGCCGGTGGTGCGCTGGTGCCGATGCTGACATTGGGCGTGCCGGGTTCTGGCACCACGGCGGTGCTTCTCGCTTTGCTGATGACCCTCAACATTACCCCCGGACCAACCCTGTTTACCGACCGGCCCGAAATAGTCTGGGGCCTGATCGCCTCGCTGCTGATCTCAAACTTTGTTCTGCTCTTGATGAATGTGCCGATGGTGAAGATTTTCGTGCATATCCTGTCAGTGCCGGCGTGGATTTTGCTGCCCGGTGTGACCATGATCAGCTTTGTTGGCATTTATTCCCTGTCGGGCAGTTATGTTGATCTAATTTTGATGATCGGCTTTGGCGTGCTTGGCTATGTGCTGCGCAAACTTGATGTGCCAACCGTGCCGCTGATCCTGGGTATCCTGCTGGGCGGGCATATGGAAAACGCCCTGCGCCGGGCCATGGTGCTGTCAGATGGTGACCCACTTTACCTGTTCTCCTCGCCCATAGCCATTGGCCTCTGGGTTGTTGCAGTGCTGGGGTTTTTGGCACCAATGTTTTTCAGGAACCTCCTGAAACGGCCCGATCCGGTTCCCGACTAGATGGTGCGGGTGCTGATCCCTTCTGGTGCCCTTGGTCTGGGTTACGACAAGGCAGCGCTTGCGGCTGGGGTGGCAGCACAGCCCGACATCATCGCCATTGACGGTGGCTCGACCGATAGCGGGCCGTATTATCTTGGCACTGCCACCTCAAAATATTCACGCGCTTCCACCTTGGTGGAGTGGCGTGGGTTGATGCGGGCGCGCAGTGAGGCAGGCGTGCCGTTGGTGATTGGCACGGCGGGCACTTGCGGCGCGGATGATGCCGTGGACTGGTTGCTGGAAATTACCCGTGAGATTGCTGCTGAGACTGGGGAACACCTGAAAATAGCAGTGCTGAAAAGCGAACAATCCGGGGCGGATATGGCCAAGTCCCTGACCGGAGGGCGCATAACCCCGCTCTCCAATGCCCCGGAAATATCGCCGGATATTCTGCGGAGTTGCAGCCACATCGTTGCCCTTGCCGGGGCCGAGCAGATTGCGGCGGCGCTGAATACTGGCGCTGATATCGTCATTGCCGGGCGCGCCACCGATACCGCCATCATCGCCGCCCTGCCACTGATGCGCGGCTGCCATGCCGGGGCGGCGTGGCACGGGGCCAAGGTGGGAGAATGCGGCGCGCTTTGCACTACGCAGCCGCAATCAGGCGTGGTGATACTGGATTTTGATACCGAGGGTTTTACCGTTACACCAATGGCCAAGGGGGCCAAGGCCACACCTCACACCGTTTCGGCCCACCTGCTTTACGAAAATTCAGACCCGTTCATCATGCTGGAGCCGGGCGGGCATCTGGATGTAACCAAGGCCCGCTACACAGCGCAGGGAGATTGCGGCGTGCGGGTGACTGGCGGGCGCTGGCTGCCATCGCCGCGCTATACAGTGAAGCTTGAAGGCGCACGGCATACGGGCTTTCAGGTGGCTTTGCTGGCAACAATCCGCGACCCGGTCTACATTGCTGCCGCTCGCGAATGGTGCGCCGATATCGAGGCCAAGTGCCGCGCTAAAGCCATGGATAGGCTGGGGCTGGTTTCTGATGCTTTCACCATCGAGCTGCGTCGCATTGGTCAGGACGCCACTCTTGGGGCGCTTGAGCCGGGGCGTGTTTTGCCTGATGAGTTGGGCATTCTTGGCATTGTTACTGCCAAGACCGGGGCGCTGGCGGGTGAGATCGGCAAAATGCTCAACCCTTACCTGCTGCACCATGCGCTTAGCCCGGATGAGGAGCAGCCCACCTTTGCCTTCGCCTTCTCACCGCCGGAGATGAACCTTGGTGCGATCTATGAGTTTTGCCTCAACCATGTACTGGAACTGGATAACCCTATGGACGCCTTCCGCCTTGAAGTGATCGAGCTTTAATATGGTGCGGGTTTCGGACATAACAATAAAACTGCGCAGCAAAAACGCCGGCCCTTTCTGGCTGACCATTGATATTTTTTGTGAGGATGCAGCATCTTATGAACGGGTGTGCGCGGGCCTGAAAACTAGCGCCGTGGCGCAGGTTTTTCAGATCAAGGCCCAAAACCTGCGCCGTTTTGACATTGCTGACCTGCAAGTAATCAAATTCAGCCTGCCGCGCCCCCATGTGCAAGGCACCCGTGCTGACCGCGATATGCACG
>CAYNXK010000115.1:0-3396 GCA_964401125.1 uncultured Aliiroseovarius sp. | reverse complement strand
TTCAGCCTGCCGCGCCCCCATGTGCAAGGCACCCGTGCTGACCGCGATATGCACGGCGCTTCTTATGCGCAATTACTGGCAGGGCTGGAGGTGCCGTGAAGGGGCTGAGCCGCTCAGCATCCGATCGCGGATCACCCGTTGCTTGAAATTCTTTTTGCCCCAGCCGGCCTGTTCGTCGGTATCATAGACCGCTATCAGGCGTTTGCGAGAGCGAAACGGCTCTTCGATCACCACATGATAATTTGCTTCACGACCGGCCCAATCGGTCAGTTTTTCGTAAGATACCGGGTCATGAATGTGCTCGTCCATCATTTTGGCGGGCCACATGAAGGGCACAGAGATGATCACCAGATCGCTGATTTCAAGCAGCTTGCGGGTGAAGGTTTGTGCATCGGGCACATGTTCCAGCACTTGCAGGCAGGTGGCCACATCAAACCGGCGCCCAAAATCGTGGGTCAGAAAATCGCCCTGAATGCCAGTCACATTTTCTGAAGCATAGGGCGGTGCCTGATCGAAGGACACGCGCTCCGGGATCCAGTCAAACCACTCCTGATAGGGGCAATTGGCGGTGCCGACGTCGATCATAGATTTTGCGTTGCCGGTCAGGGTACGCATGATGTAATCAACATAATTATAATACATCAGGTCCATGCGGTCGTCCCAGTAACCGCCTGCTGCGTAATTATCGACCAGACGCTGTTTCCTAGCCTCGCGCCGGTTCACGCGCATGGCGCGCACACGTTTCCTGTCAGAAACCTTGTCTGTGAATACCTTGTTCATGCCTGTACCTGTTATTTTTTTATCGTTACTCCCCCCTTAACAGGTTTTGTTGACAATTTGAATCTTTGATTTTCGGCTGCGCTCACTGGCCGATTTCAGCTGCCCGCAGGCGGCCATGATGTCTTCACCACGAGGGCGGCGGATTGGGCTGGAATAGCCGGCTTTGTGGATAATATCAGCAAAGGCCCGGATGCGGTTATTCGAGGAGCGCGTGTAAGGCGCGCCGGGCCATTCATTGAATGGAATGAGATTGATCTTGGCGGGAATGCCCTTGATCAGGCGCACTAGGCGGTGGGCGTCTTCGTCGCTGTCATTGATGCCCTTCAGCATGACATATTCAAAGGTGATACGCTCAGAGTTTGACAGGCGCGGATAGGCGCGCAGGCCCTCCAGCAGCGCAGCTATGTTCCACTTTTTGTTGATCGGCACCAGCCTGTCGCGCACCTCATCAGTGGTGGCGTGAAAGCTGATCGCCAGCATGCAGCCGATTTCGTCGCCAGCACGGATAATTGCGGGCACCACGCCTGAGGTTGAAAGGGTGATGCGGCGGCGCGAAAGGCTGATGCCTTCCGGGTCCATGGCAATCTTCATGGCGTCCCGCACCGCTTCAAAGTTATACAAAGGCTCGCCCATGCCCATCAGCACGATGTTTGAAAGCAGGCGGCCCTCGACATTCGGGCTGTGCCCCGGCTCGGGCCATTCACCAAGATCATCGCGCGCCACCATGATCTGGCCAACAATCTCGGCGGCAGACAGGTTGCGCACCAACTTTTGGGTGCCGGTATGGCAAAACGAACAGCTCAGGGTGCAGCCAACCTGGCTGGAAATGCATAAAGTTCCCCGGTCAGTCTCGGGAATATAAACAATCTCGACCTCGTGGCCGCCGGCAATGCGCACAAGGTATTTGCGGGTGCCATCGGCACTGACCTGCTTTGTTACCACCTCGGGCACCCGAACCTCAAAGCTCTCATCCAGCATGGTCCGGTAGGGCTTGGCCAGGTTGCTCATCGCCTCAAAGTCGCGCACGCCTTTCTCATATATCCAGCCCCAGATTTGCCGACTGCGCATTTTAGCTTGCTTTTCCGGCGTGCCCGCCGCCAGCAAAGCTTCACGCAGCCCGCCCCTTGTCAGGCCCACAAGGTTGACCTTGGCCGCCGTGTCAGGTGCACGCGGCAATATTTTGGCATCGGGGTGAATTGGCGAATCTGTCAGCATGGCGCTGTCTATAGCGAGTATATGGCGCGAACCCAAACGTTTTACATACGCGCCTTAGCCACCACAGCGCTTGGCGGCATCTTCAACGGCAGCGGTGAAGCCAAGCAGGCTAAAAGTGTCTTCGGTGCGTGTGCCGCGCGCGGACATGCCGACGACCACCGCTTCAGCACCGCGCTTCATGGCCGTGATGATCTTCGCGTCGTCAGCCGGGGTGGCCGGCCAGGCATCTTCGCCCTGAGTGAATAATTCAAAGGTGTTCCCACTGATGGTCATAGAAACTGACGACCCACCGGCAAACGGATAGCCGCCGGTAAAATAAACCTCACCGGCCACATTTTGGCTGGGTCGGTAGGTGACCATCATAAGTACCTTGCCGCGGTTTACCGCTACTGCGCGACCGTTTCGGGTGTTTACTGATTCCTTTGGCGTTGACACAGCCCAGCATTCTTTTGGGTCCGCCTCGACAAATGCGCTCCAGGCTGTGTTGGCTGATACGCGGTTTGATGAATCCTGCGCCTGCACGCCGTAGGCAGCCACGCTCAACGCAACTGCGAATATTACACGGGTTAAATTTGTGGCTAAATTTTGTCTCATGATTAATACAGCCTCCAGCTGCTCTGCCTCATTGCTGTGTGCGGCCCCGGCTTACGCGGAGTTTAACGCATCACAAGCCATTTCAAAGTCTGCATTGCTAGTTTAACGTAAATTTGTCAATTTATGAAAGCCCCGTAAAGACATGTGGTGATAAATTGCGGCGGAAAGTCGCGCGTGGCAGAAGATGGAGAGCAAAAAATGACAAAATCTGAGGTTTTATGCGAAATCTGGAGGGGTGATTTTATCGAATCACAACATATGGGCCACGCTGTTGTTGTGAATGCAGCCGGACAGGTGCTTGATGTTTGGGGAGACGCTGAAAAAATAATCCTGCCGCGCTCGTCATGCAAGATGGTGCAGGCGTTGCCTCTGGTTGAAAGCGGTGCAGCGGATGCGGCCGGGCTTGGGGTTGACCACCTCGCGCTGGCCTGTGCCAGCCATAACGGGGCCGCCATTCATACTAACCGTGTTTCACGCTGGCTGGATAATCTGGCGCTGGATGATAGTGCCCTGCGCTGTGGTCCACAATTGCCACGAGACCCGGAAGCCCGCAAACATTTAACCTGCACCGATGCCACCCCCTGTCAGAGGCACAACAATTGTTCGGGCAAACATGCGGGGTTTCTAACCTTGAACCGCCACTTGAATGGCGAAGCTGAGTATACCGACCCGACCCACCGCGTGCAAAAAGCCGTACATGCGGCGTTTGAAGATGTAACGGGCATGGACAGCCCCGGCCATGTCATCGACGGCTGCTCTGCTCCCAATTTCGCCACATCCCTCATCGGGCTTGCCCGTGCCATGGCG
>CAYNXK010000114.1:0-7050 GCA_964401125.1 uncultured Aliiroseovarius sp. | reverse complement strand
CGCTTCATTCATATGTTCCGCTGCGTCTCGCCTTATCCCTGCCTCAGGTATAAGGTGAGAAAAGCACAGGAAAGCACAGGAAAGACAAAACAAATGGACTCCGCTTTAGATCTGGTTGATGCTACCTTCTGGACCAGCGCCGCCGCAATTTTTCTGCTGCTGGTGCTGTCCGCCTTCTTTTCAGGCTCTGAAACCGCGCTGACCGCAGCCTCGCGCGGCAAGTTGCGCACCAAGGCCGACAAAGGTGGCAAATCCGCACGCGGAGCCCAGCGCGCCTTGGATATTACCGAGGATACCGAGCGCCTGATCGGCTCGGTTCTGCTGGGCAACAACCTGATGAACATCCTGGCGGCATCTCTGGCCACGGCCATGTTTACCCGGCTGTTTGGTGAAAGTGGTGTGGCGCTGGCCACGCTGGTCATGACCTTACTTGTCCTGATCTTTGCCGAGGTTCTGCCCAAAACCTATGCCATTACCCGGCCAGAAGTGGCGGCCGCTCAGGTTTCTTGGCCAATCTCGGTTGTGGTGACGGTTTTTGCCCCGCTGGTTACGGCGGTGCGCTTTATCACCCGGCAGATATTACGCCTGTTTGGCCTGCATATAGACCCCTCCAGCCATATCCATGCGGTGCGCGAGGAAATTGCCGGCGCCATCACACTGGGCCACACCGAAGGCATGGTTGAGAAAGAAGACCGCGACCGCCTGCTGGGCGCCCTTGATCTGGGCGAGCGGGTGGTGGAGGAAATCATGCTGCACCGCAGTCAAATTGAGATGATAAATGCCAACCTGCCCGCCCGTGAGGTGCTGGAGCAATGCCTGCGCTCGGCTCATACCCGCCTGCCGCTCTACCGCGATACACCGGAAAATATCATCGGCGTGATCCACGCCAAAGACCTGTCGCGCGCCATGTATGAGGTGCAAACCGCAAGCACCGGAGGCACTGACGGCAGACAGACCTATGAAAAATTTGATGTGTTGGGGGTGGCCAAAGCGCCCTATTTCATCCCCGAAACCACAACGCTGGATGACCAGATGCGCCAGTTTTTGCACCGGCGCGCGCATTTTGCCCTTGTGGTGGATGAATACGGCACCCTGCAGGGGCTGATCACCCTTGAGGATATTCTGGAAGAAATCGTTGGCGAAATTACTGACGAATTTGACCCCGAAGCGCCTGAAGATGTGGTGGGGGCCGAAGACGGTGCCTTTTTTGTCAGCGGAGCCATGACCATCCGCGACCTCAACCGCGCCAATGATTGGGCGTTGCCTGATGAGGAAGCCAACACTGTTGCCGGGCTGGTCATTCATGAAGCACAACTGATCCCCGCCGAAGGTCAGGTGTTTTCGTTTCATGGCTACCGCTTCGAAGTGCTGGAGCGGCAGGAAAACCGCATCACCAAGTTGAAAATAAAACTGTTGTAAGTTGCCGCTTTAAATTGCCGGGGCTTTTAGCCGACCACCTGCAAATCACGGCGAAAGCGGGCAGCATTTTCGGCATAATGCAGCGCGCTGGCTTCAAGGGCGGCAATGGCTGCGGCGTCAAGTTCACGCAGCACACGCCCCGGCGCGCCCACTACCAACGAGCCCGCTGGTATTTCCTTGCCTTCGGTCACCAAAGCCCCGGCCCCGATCAGGCAGTTCTTGCCAATACGCGCCCCGTTCAGAATGGTGGCTCCCATGCCCACCAGAGAACCGGCGCCAATTATGCAGCCATGTATGATCGCCGCATGCCCAATGGTGCAGCCAGCACCAATTTCCAGAGGAAAGCCCATATCGGTGTGCAGCACACAGTTTTCCTGCACATTGCTGCCAGCCCCGATGCTCAGGCGCTCATTATCGCCGCGCAACACCGCGCCAAACCAAACAGATGCGCCCGGCCCCAGCACCACATCACCGATCACCTGCGCGCCCGGCGCAACCCAGGCATCTTCAGCAATCTCAGGCTGGTGCGCCCCCAGTTGGTAAATACTCATGTCAGCCCCTCAAATTCTGCCTGCAAGGCACGCACATGTTCTGTCAGGTCCGGCTGTTGGCTACGGCGCAGGCGGCTGGCCGAGATGATTTGTTTCAGGCGCTGTTCCGTTGCCTCAAGGTTGTCATTGACCAACACAAAATCGTAAGCATCCCAGTGGCTGATCTCATCCCAGCTTTTGAGCATCCGGCCCTTGATGATATCGGGCCCGTCCTGCCCCCGGCCAACCAGCCGCCGGTGCAGCTCTTTAATCGAGGGCGGCAGCAGGAATATTGACAGCGTATGCGGGGCCAGCGCCGAGTTGCGGATTTGCTGCGCGCCCTGCCAGTCAATATCAAACAACACATCGCGCCCGGCATCAATGGCGGCCTGAACCGGCCTCAGGGGCGAGCCATAAAAATTGCCAAACACATGCGCATGTTCCAGCATACCGCCCGTTGCCACCTGCGCCTTGAAGGCCGCTTCGCTGCTAAAATGGTAATCCTTGCCATCGACCTCGCCCTGGCGCGGGGGCCGCGTGGTGGCGGAAACCGAGAATTCTATATTTGCATCCCACTGGCGTAGCCGCGCCGCCAGCGTTGACTTGCCCGCCCCCGAGGGCGATGACAGGATAATCAAAAGGCCACGGCTATTGCTATTGCTATTGCTGCTCATATTTCACTCCACATTCTGCACCTGTTCGCGCATCTGGTCGATCACATGTTTCAGCTCCAGCCCGATCCGGGTCAGCTCCTGAAACTGGGCTTTGGCGCAGAGCGTATTGGCCTCGCGCATGAATTCCTGCATCAAAAAATCAAGCTTGCGGCCACGCGCGCCCTTGCCATCCAACAGCAGGCGTGCCGCCGCCACATGGCCTTTCAGCCGGTCAATTTCCTCGCGGATATCGGATTTGGTCGCAATCAGCGCCAGCTCCTGAATCAAGCGGCTTTCCTCAACTCCATCAAGATTATCCAGCACCCGTGCCAGATTTTTGCGCAGGTTTTCCGCCTGCGCATCTTTGCGGTCATCAGCCGCAATTCCAGCCTGCTCAACCAGCGCCGCGACCTGATCCAACTGGCCGACAAGCACCAGCGCCAGCGCCGCGCCTTCACTTTGGCGCATCTGATTGAGTGCGCCCAGAAGTTCTGGCATCTGCGCCACCAGCGCTGCCAGCAGTGGGCCGGTATCTTCGGCCACGGCACCACCTGAAACACCGCCAGAAATACCGTCTAAAACACCGCGCAACCCGGCCACCTCAACGGCACTTGAGGGCGCAAGAACAACCCCCTGCGCCTGCGCCTGCTGGCTGATTTGGGCCAAAATGCCCAAAGCCTGCTCCAGCCCGGCCGGGCTTAACACTTGCGCAGCGTCATCAGCCTCGCGCCCAAGCTTCAGAGACAGGCTGATGCTGCCGCGCGCCGCCTCGGCACTAATGGCTTTGCGCAAGGCAGGCTCCAGCCCGCTGATCCAGTCGGGCACCCGCAGGCGGATATCCAACCCACGGGCATTGACTGTGCGCAGATCCCAAACCCAGCTAAAGCTGCCATTCTTGTCGTTATGCTGGCCCTTGAGGTTGGCAAATCCGGTCATTGAGTAAGTCATGTAGTTAACCATTCGTTCATATTTTATACCAAATGCCAGACAAATGTGCCATATTAAGACATCGGTAACGATTACTGGTCTAGGGGTTAACAGACGGTTACCAAAGGGACAATATCCCGATGGCACCGCATTCCGAGGTGACGGCGTGAAAATCAAATATCTACATGGCTCAAACGTTGTATCAATTCAGCCCAGCCGCAACCGGGCTAAATTCCCCGCCATCGCTCAGATAGAGGCTTACTGGGAAGGCCTGCGCAATGGGCGGCCCATGCCGGCACGCTCGGAAGTAGACCCGCGCGGCCTGACTGAAGTGCTGGAATATGCCTTTATCCTTGAAAAAGTCGCCCCCGGCCTGGCGCGCATTCGCCTTGCGGGCAGTCATATCAATGACCTGATGGGCATGGAGGTGCGCGGTATGCCAGTGTCTTCGCTGTTTCTGCCTGAAGCCCGCGCTGAGCTGCAAAAAGCCCTGGAAACCGCCTTTACCGGCCCCGCCAGCGTGCGGTTTAATCTGGCGGGTGACACCGGCTTTACCCGCCCCAGCCTGGAAGCCCAGATGTATTTCGCCCCGCTCAAGGACGAAACCGGCGCCCCGACACGTATTTTGGGTGCCTTGCAAAGCAGCGGCCGCATTGGCCGCGCCCCACGGCGCTTTAATATCCGTAATATGGAGGTGAACGCGCTGCTGCAGGAGGTTGGCGAGGCCGCTCCAAACCGCAATACACGCATTCCCGGCTTTGCCGAACATGCAACCGGCTTCAAGGCAGCGGCTGTTTCAGCGAAAGCCCCGGCAGCGAAAAACCCCCATTTGCAACTGGTAACAAGCACCGAGTGATAGGCTACCCGGCCTTGGCCTTCCCATTCGCCTTCGCCGTAATATCCCGGCGGGCTGAAAGCTCCTCGGCCACCAGAAACGCCAGCTCCAACGCTTGGCTGGCATTGAGGCGCGGATCACAAGCGGTGTGGTAGCGGTCTGACAGGTTTTCATCACGCACCGCCCGCAGCCCGCCGGTGCATTCGGTCACATCAGAGCCGGTCATCTCAAAATGCACACCGCCGGGAATTGTTCCTTCCGCCTTATGCACCACGAAAAACTCCTGCACCTCGGACAGCACCGCCTCAAAGGGCCGGGTTTTGTAACCCGAGGCAGATTTGATGGTGTTGCCGTGCATCGGGTCACAAGACCAAAGCACTTCGGCACCTTCTTCGCGCACAGCTTTGATCAGGCGCGGCAGGTGATCGGCCACCTTGCCCGCCCCGAAACGCGCAATCAGCGTCAGCCGCCCTGGTTCATTCTCCGGGTTCAACTTGGCCATCAGCACTTTCAGGTCTTCAGCACTGGTGGTTGGGCCGCATTTCAGGCCGATCGGGTTCAGCACACCACGGGCAAATTCCACATGCGCCCCATCGACCTGGCGGGTGCGGTCGCCGATCCAGATCATATGGCCAGAGCCGGCCACCACCTTGCCGGAGGTTGAATCAACCCGCGCCAGCGCCTCTTCATATTCCAACAGCAGCGCCTCGTGGCTGGTGTAAAAATCCACGGTTTGCAAGCTATGCGACCGCTCGGAACTAACACCGGCGGCGCGCATGAAATCCAGCGTGTCGGAAATGCGGTCAGCCACGACCCGGTAGCGCGCCGCATCGGTTTTGCTGGTGAAATCCAGCGTCCAGGAATGCACCTGTTCCACATTGGCATAGCCGCCGGTTGAAAAGGCCCGCAGCAGGTTGAGACTGGCGGCCGACTGGGTATAGGCCTGCAACATTTTGGCCGGGTCCGGCTGGCGTTCGGCGGCGCTGAAGCCCAGCTCGTTGATGATATCGCCGCGATAGCTGGGCAGCTCGATGCCGCCTATGGTTTCGGTCGGAGCAGAGCGCGGCTTGGCAAATTGCCCGGCCATACGCCCAACCTTGATCACCGGCACTTTGGCGCCGTAAGTCAGCACCATGGCCATTTGCAGCATGACCTTGAAGGTATCGCGGATATTATCGGCCGAAAAATCAGCAAAGCTCTCGGCGCAATCGCCGCCTTGCAGCAAAAAGGCCTCGCCGCGCGTGGCTTTGCCCAAGGCCGCCGTCAGCCGCCGGGCCTCACCGGCAAAAACCAGCGGTGGATATTTGCCAAGCTGCGCTTCAACGCGCGCCAGCGCCGCGGCGTCCAAATAATCCGGCATCTGCACGCGGGGTTTGCTGCGCCAGGAAGATTTTGCCCAATCAGTCATGTTTTTACTCCCAAAAAGCCCTACGGCCAAAAGACCCTGCGCCTATGCCATGCTTGGCCACGTCAGGCAACCGCTATAGGAATTCTGAGCGCCAGGCGAAACAAAGCCAAGCCACAAGCTGCAATTTACTTGATTGGTAGCAAAAAACCTGTTGGGGTCAGGCAGGTTCATCTTTGCAGGCCTGACATGATCAACATACAAACCAAACCAAACCGTCAAAAAAAACGCTTCGTGTTCTTTTTGCTCAATGAGTTCACCCTGCTCAGCTTTGCCGGTGCAGTGGATGCGCTGCGTAGTGCTAACCGGCAGTTTGAAGCACCGGTCTATGAATGGCTGCTCTGTGGTGAAGGCGGCGAAAGCGTCACAAGCTCCGCCGGGCTGAGTTTTAGGCTGGACATGGATATGGTGGATTTGCGCCGGGACGATACGCTTTTGGTCTGTGCCGGGCTGAATGTGTTGGAAAACACCAGCAAAAAACTGCTGGGCTGGCTGCGGCGCGAAGCCCGGCGCGGCGTCACCATCGGTGCCATGTGTACTGGTCCCTTCGTGCTGGCGCGGGCCGGGTTGCTGGATGGCAAACGCGCCACCATACATTGGGAAAATCACGACAGTTTCAGTGAGGAATTCACGCAGATCGAGTTGACCAAATCGGTCTTTGTTGCAGAGGGCAAACGCCTGACCACGGCGGGCGGCACCTCATCTATTGACCTCATGCTAAAGCTGATTGCCGATGATCATGGCGAAGATATTGCCAATATTGTGGCCAACCAGCTTATCTACAGCTCGCCCCCCAGCGCACAAAAAAGCCCGCAAAGCCCGCGCCTGTCAGCGCCCAGCCGTATTAATGTGCGGCATCCAAAACTGTCAGCCGTTATTCAGATGATGGAGGCCAATATTGAAGAGCCGATCCCGCCTTCAATTCTGGCCCGTGACGTCGGCCTGTCAACCCGCCAACTTGAACGGCTGTTTCGCCGTTACCTGAGCCGTTCGCCCAAGCGCTATTATATGGAGCTGCGCCTTGGCAAAGCCCGCAACCTCTTGATGCAGACCAGTATGAGCGTGATCAACGTGGCGTTGGCCTGCGGCTTTGCCAGCCCCTCGCATTTTTCCAAATGCTACCGGGCGCATTATTCCACCACGCCCTACCGCGAGCGCGGCACACAAGCAGCGCATCTATCACTGTGATCGGTGTGATCGGCGCAAAATCAGCCGGGGATCAGCCGAAAAACCGCGCCTTCCCCGGCTGACAGAAACCAGATAGAGCCATCCGGGGCCTCG
>CAYNXK010000113.1:2299-7062 GCA_964401125.1 uncultured Aliiroseovarius sp. | reverse complement strand
GTCAGCCAGTGGATCGCCAAAAACGTCGCGGCACTGGCGAACATGAATTTGAAAACCGCGTAAAAGTAAGACGCAGAACCCGTTTGACTGACAAATCAGCCTCTATTGTGAACCGGGTCTAGTAATAAAAGCCCAAACCACTAATTATTGGAACTGAACAGCTAGCGCGAGCTGAACTCTATACAGGAGCGGGTGTAAACTTCAAAAACTGGCTCAAGCCTGATTGAATCATAATCCCCATGCGCTGCCTGTCGCTCGCCCTCCTGACACAAATCGCTAAGCGCCCGAAAACCAAGGTTCAGGGCGCTGCCCTTTAGAAAGTGCAAGTCCTCTTCAAACCGAGACGGGACTGGACTTGTTTTGAGGCGTTGAATAACTTCTTCAACTTCCTCCAAAAACATTTCGGCGACCTCGGCGAAATCCTCCTCGCCAATTTCATCCCGCAATTCATTCACACGATCCCAGCTAATCATTTCAGGCTCCTGACAATGCCAGTAATAATATGCTGCTAAGATTAACAAAGTGCGCCACAGCCAAAAAATTGCCCAAAATTTTACACTTAAGCTGCCGTTAAGGGGGTGGAGGTACTTAGGATGTTGCGCGAGACCGTTAAAATTAAAGGTGTGTTTTGGTTGCAAACGCTATCAATGCTGAAGATCTGAACCCCGTACCCAGCGGGGTAATTCGCCGTGTTCTGGTTGTGGATGACAGCCGCGCGCAGCGCACATTGATCACCAGATCGCTTACCCGGCAAGGCTATGTGGTAAGCGAAGCATGTTCGGGCATAGAAGCACTCACGGCCTGTCATAAGGAAGAGTTTGACCTGATCCTTAGCGATTGGATGATGCCAGGTATGGATGGGATTGAATTTTGCAAAGCCTTCCGGGCCTTGCCACGTGAAACCTACGGGTATTTCATTCTACTAACGTCTAAAACAGAAAAAGGGACTGTTGCGCTTGGCCTTGATGTTGGTGCCGATGATTTTCTGAATAAACCAATTAAAAGTGATGAGCTTTTGGCCCGGATTAATGCTGGCGACCGGATTTTGCGGATGGAGCGGGAACTGACGGAAAAGAACCGCCTGGTCAACGCTACGCTGACCGAGCTTCAATCCCTGTATGATTCCCTTGACCGGGATTTGATAGATGCAAAAAAGATGCAGCAATCTCTCGTGCGTGAACCCTTTCGGGATTTCGGAAATGCAGAGATCTCGCTTTTGTTAAAGCCTTGCGGCCATGTTGGTGGTGACCTTGTGGGGTTCTTCCGGGCAGGCGCAGAAAAAATTGGCTTTTACGCCATTGACGTGTCTGGGCATGGCGTTGCCTCGGCATTGTTGACAGCGCGGCTTGCCTCTTACCTGTCGGAAGGGGCCCCTGCACAAAACATTGCTTTAGCGTTGGACCACAATGGTAAGTATGTGGCCCGGCCTCCTTCAGAAGTGGCGGATCTTTTGAATATCCTGATGATTGAGGATATGGGCACGGACCTCTATTTCACACTCCTTATGGGCTATATTGATCTGGCAACCGGCAAGGTTGATTACAGCCAGTGCGGGCATCCGAACCCCTTAATATTGGGGGCTGATGACAAGGTCAGGTTTATTGGATCAGGCGGACTTCCAATCGGGCTTATCCCGGATGCTGATTATGATCAGGAAAGTGTTCAGCTTGAACCGGGCGACCGACTACTTTTCCATTCAGACGGATTTACCGAATGTGCCAATGACAAAGGTGATCTTTTGGACGAGGCCGGATTTGAAAAGCTTGTTTCAATCAATGCTGAACTGGACGGTGGAGACTTTTTTACCGCACTTGTTTGGGATTTGGACATGTATTGTGGCACACAAGATTTTGAGGACGATCTTTCAATCACAATGCTCCACTATAAAGGCCCAAAGAGGCGATAATAACTTTGAAGAAATGCCCGGTCACCATCATTTTCCACAATTTTAATAGCCGCCTGTGGGCTGGTCCAGATTGCCTCATGCCCGCTTTCTTCTGGTAAACCCATTCTCCGAATCGGGCGCGCCAAGTAAATTGTGCAAAGCTTTTCCGCCCAGAGGTCGTATTCCGGCATATATGTAAACCGACGAAACGCGCCCAGACGCCGCGGATTGGCAATGCGCCAGCCGGTTTCTTCTAAAACCTCACGGTGCAGCGCCATCAAGGCTGATTCGCCAGGGTCAATACCACCACCGGGAAGTTGGAATTCAGGCTCCGGCTCACTTTGGTAGGTTAGTAAAATATCTCTGCCGCGAGGAAGAATTGCATAGACTCCGGGGCGCAATACGTATTTTTGCCCCTTTTGTTTTGCCAGACCGTATCTGCGCATAAGCGTATACACCTTTTGTTGCCGCTTCACTTTAGAACCGGTATGGCAAGTCAGACACTTTTAGGAAACCCCGATGACACTTGAATTCTTTACAGACTGGGATGATACAATCCTACCCTTTCAGCTTGATGCCAGTGATATCCGGGGCAGGGTTGCACGGCTGGATTCGTGCCTGAATCAAATACTGGAGCAACATGACTACCCACCAGATATCGAAGCACTGGTTGCTGAAGCTGTCATTTTGACTGCACTCATTGGGCAAACCATCAAGCTCAGATGGAAGCTGTCACTTCAAATTCGTGGAAACGGCCCGGCACGCCTTGTTGCAACAGATTTCTTTGCGCCGGAAAATAAAGGTGCTCCGGCCAGAATTCGGGCGTTTGCAAGCTATGATTCAGGCAGGTTAGACCCTGAATTAGACCCGGTTCAGCAAATGGGCGATGGGTATTTTTCAATCTTGATTGACCAAGGTAAAGGCAACACACCTTATTCAGGAATGACGCCCCTTACCGGCAAATCATTGTCAGATTGCGCCAGCGGTTATTTTACTCAGTCTGAGCAATTGCCTACAAGTTTCGCACTTTCCTATGGCCGTTCATCTTTACCTGGGCAGCCAGAGCGCTGGCGGGCTGGTGGAGTCATGTTGCAACATATGCCAAAGGCATCACCTTTTATTGGAGCTAAAAGTGAGGCGCAAGGTGAGTCCCAGCCAGCCAGCCGGGAGCAGTCGGAAGAGATGAAAAGTGAAAACTGGGCTCGTGCTAATATTTTACTCAATAGTGTTGAAGAAATGGAACTTATAGGACCAAAGGTTTCGCCAACAAATCTTTTGTTGCGTTTGTTTCATGAAGAAAAGCCGCGGATTTTTGATGCTCAACCGGTTGGCTTTGGCTGCACTTGTTCGCGGGAACGTGTGATGAAAAGCCTTTCCATTTACTCAGATAAGGATATTTCCCACATGACAACAGACACCGGAATTGTCACCGCAGACTGCCAGTTTTGTGGTGCCCACTATAAGTTTGAGCCAAAAATTCTGGGTTTTGAGGCTGCGGAGCGAGCGAATGGAGGACAGTGACACTTTACGGCAAATTATTGGAAATGCTGTAAAATCGGCAAAAGCGTCGTCTGATTTTGATTTGAATCCGGCGTATAGGCAACCCAACCATATAAAATTACGCCCGGCTGCCGTGTTGTTGGCCTTTTTTGAAACACCAGAAGGCACACGTCTGATCCTGACAAAGCGTTCAACATCCCTGCATCACCACCCCGGGCAAATTGCTTTTCCTGGCGGTAAGGTTGATCAGGCAGACAGAGACGCGGAAGAAGCCGCCCTTAGAGAAGCGGAAGAAGAGATTGGGCTGGCCCGTGACAATGTTGAAATTATCGGCCGGTTGCCGCCGCATGAAACCGTTACGGGGTTTTCCATATCGCCAATTTTAGGGCGCGTTAGAGCCTATTTTGAGCCTATTCCAGAGACCGGGGAGGTCGATGAAGTATTCTCGGTTCCCTGTGAGTTTATATCCAGCATCAATAATTTTATGGTGCAGTCACGCATTTGGCAAAGTAAGCCTCGGTTCTATTATACGGTCCCGTATGGCCCCTATTACATCTGGGGCGCAACCGCACGGATACTGCATTCTCTGGCCGGAGGGCGGGGGGCATGATCAGGATTGTCGCATCGTGGTTAACAGACCCGGCAGCCCAGGTGATTTGCCATATTTTAAGCGACGCCGGCCATCAGGTATATTTTGTTGGCGGCTGTGTTCGAAATGAACTGCTGGGAGTTGAAATATCGGATATCGACCTTGCTACGGATGCGCTGCCAGAAGTCGTGATGAGGCTTGCACGAAAAGCAGGGCTAAAACCTGTTCCAACGGGCTTGGAGCATGGAACTGTTACAATTGTCTCCTCCGGGCTGGCTTGTGAAGTCACCACTTTTCGCCGGGATATAAAAACAGATGGTCGCCGGGCGGTGGTTTCCTTTGCTGACAACATTAAAGACGATGCAAAGCGACGTGATTTCACCATGAACGCCCTTTATGCCGCCCCCGATGGTACAATTTATGACCCTCTTGGCGGGATGGATGACCTTCGGGCGCGGCGTGTTCGGTTTATTGAAAACGCCGGGCAAAGAATACGCGAAGATTATCTGAGAATTCTAAGGTTTTTCCGCTTTCATGCATGGTATGGCGATGCTGGAAATGGATTTGACCAAGAGGGCCTTGCTGCATCAGCGGAAAATTTGGCCGGGTTAGACACACTTTCACGCGAACGCGTTGGCCAAGAGATACTAAAACTTCTGGCTGCACCAAACCCGGCACCTGCAATGGCCGCAATGACCCAGGTTGGCGTTTTAGCTCAGGTTTTGCCGGGGGCGGTGGCAACGCCTTTGCCCCAGTTGGTTCATTTGGAACAAGAATTGGATGTGCCCC
>CAYNXK010000113.1:0-2272 GCA_964401125.1 uncultured Aliiroseovarius sp. | reverse complement strand
GGCCTGCCTTGGTGCCACGCACGACTTGAAAGATGCCCTGCGCCTGTCGCGCAAGCAGGCGCACGCGGTTGGCGTTGTGAAGGGGGCCGTTTCCGGAACAGAGGGCGCGGCAGAATTGGCATATCGTCATGGCACCAACAGCGGCCGTGATATTATTCTGGTGCGGTCAGCTTTACTGGCCACCCCCCTGCCTGCAAGGCTTGAGGAAAGCCTGCACCAAGGTGCCACGGCAAAATTTCCGATAAGGGCTGATGATATAAAGGATGGCTATCAAGGCCCGGCCTTGGGCAAAAAACTCAGGTCACTGGAGCTTCGCTGGATCACCTCTGGGTTCAGCTTGTCAAGCGAGGAGCTGTTGAAGTGACCGAAGCCAAGAAAACCATCACAATTGAGCGGCTGGGGCATCGGGGAGACGGAATTGGCCGCGGCCCGGTTTTTGTGCAACGCGCTTTACCGGGGGAGATTGTGGCAGGCGTAGTTGAGCACGGCCGAATGACCGCTGCAAAGATTATAACGCCCGTGCTTGACCGGGTCCGTCCGCCCTGCCAACATTATAAAACCTGCGGCGGCTGTAGTTTGCAGCATGCCTCTGACGAGTTTGTGGCAGAGTGGAAGAAAAGCATCGTCAAGACTGCCCTGAATGGACAAGGGCTGCCTGCTCCAATTCGGCATATGGCCATCTCCCCGCCCCGCTCTCGCCGAAGGGCTACAATTGCAGCGCGGCGCTTGAAAAAGAGCGCGCAGGCTGGTTTTTATGGTCTGAGATCCGATACAATTTCTGAAATTTACAACTGCCACCTGCTTCGGCCAGAGCTTCTTGATATGCTGCCCTTGGTGCATGATTTGGTCCGCGCCGGGGGATCACGCAAAACCCGGCTGGCAGTTACGCTAACGTTGTTGGATGGCGGCATTGATGTTGCGGTTATGGGGGGAAAGCCCCTTACTCCGACAATGTTTTCAACCATAGCCGAGATCGCCGGAAAGGCCGGCGGGGTTGCGCGCCTGAGCTGGGAGGGCGAGCCTGTTGTCACGTTCATACCACCCACTTTGACGTTGGGTCATGTGCAAATCAGCCCACCGCCGGGCGCATTTCTGCAGGCTACGTGCGAAGGTGAGCGGGCACTAACAGACGCGGTATTAGAAGCCGCCAGCGCATCGCGGCATGTGGTAGACCTGTTTTCTGGGTGCGGCACATTTACGCTGCCTCTCGCCAAAAAATACCCGGTACATGCGACTGAAGGCTCATCCGATATGCTTGTGGCGCTGAATAACGGATGGCGCAAGGTGCCGGGCCTGAAGGCAGTCACAACAGAGGCCCGCGACTTGTTCCGCCGGCCGCTTCTGCCTGATGAATTGAGCAAATTTGACACGGCTGTCATAGATCCCCCTAGGGCAGGCGCAGAGGCTCAGATTGCGGAAATTGCCAAGTCTAGCCTGGAAAAGGTGGTGATGGTTTCCTGCAACCCCGTCACATTTGCGCGAGACACTAAAGTTCTTGTTCAGGCGGGTTTTTCGATCAGGTGGATAGATATTATTGACCAATTTCGCTGGTCGCCACATGTTGAAATTGTTGCCAGCCTTGTGAGGTCTGGCTGAACAGACAAGGTTTGCCAAACACCTCAAGTAGCGTATGGTCGCAGAAAACATACGTGAGGCATTTATGCGGGTTTTTGTGATATTAGCGTTGTTTTTTGGTCTGTTAGGCCAAGCGGGATGCTCAAAATTCCAGTCTTATAGCGGACCAGAGGTCACCCGTGTTGTGGTGCTGAAGTCCGAACGGAAGCTGTACCTGCTTCACCAAGAAACTGTTTTGAGAAGCTTTGAGATTGATCTTGGGTTTGCGCCCGATGATCATAAACAAGTCAGGGGGGACGGGCGCACGCCTGAAGGGCGTTATATTATTGATCGGCGTAACCCCGATAGTCTGTTTCACCTTTCGCTCGGAATATCCTACCCGAACGAGCAGGATCGGGCATATGCCGCCTCGGTTGGCGAGAGCCCCGGCGGTGATATTTTCATTCACGGTGCCCGCCGACCCTCTGACCCGCGTGGCCCGGATTGGACAGCGGGCTGCATCGCAGTCAGTGACAGGGAGATTGAAGAGATTTACTCGATGGTGAGGGTGGGTACGATAATAGACATTCTACCGTAATCTAGAGGCTGTTGACGTTCAGGATTCACAAACGGGGTAATTTATAACTCCAGGCTGCAAACAACAGGAGAGCAGCCTTGGAAACTGCAAAAACCTGCAACCCTTGCCAGACTGAGCGTG
>CAYNXK010000112.1:0-7070 GCA_964401125.1 uncultured Aliiroseovarius sp. | reverse complement strand
GTCGCGCCCTCAATATAGCTGGCTGCCTGCGCATCAAAGAAGAAGATGCCCTGCGCCCAGCTCATCAGGCTGAGCATTTTACCGGGGTCAAAACTTATCAGTGAGACAACGACCGTGGCAAGGCCCAGCAGAACCTGTGCCAGAAGCAGCACCAGAATCCAGACATCAGCAAAGGATGAGGTGGCCCGGACTCTTGCGTCAAACAGCCGGCGATGCAGCAGTATTATCCCGCCAATCAACATCATCACCCCGGCACCGCCACCGGCAACAATGGCCAGAATTTTCTTGGCCGCCGGGCTAATTCCGAGGGTCTCAAAAACTATCATTGGGGTCAGCAGTCCAACCAGGTGGCCAAAGAAGATCACCAGAATTCCCACATGGAACAGGATCGAGCCGACCATGAGCTGTTTACGCCTAAGCATTTGCGACGAGCCCGATTTCCAAGTGTAAGGGTCGCGCTCATAGCGGGCAATTGAGCCGACAAGCAGAATTGTCAGCGCTATATAGGGAAAAATTCCGAACAAAAATTGATGCATGATCGTCTCCTAATTCCGGGCCGCAGCAGGGGTGCCTGCCTTGGTAGGGTTTGGGGTCAGGTTTGGGGCCTGATTTAAGGTCAGGTCCATATTTGCCAACATATCGCGGCTGACAGGGCAGCCGGCATTGGGGTCGGGGCCAAAGGTTACCTCGGCCTCTTCCCAGATATCGTCCAGCGCCTCGAGGTCTTCGGGGTTGTCATCCGCCACTTTCAGCAGTTCCTTAACCAACTCGTTGGACTTGGAAACACCTGACAGCCCGGCAAGGGCAGCCATGACCGCCGCATAGGTGCTTTCGCGTCGGTGCAGGCGTTCGGCAAGGGCGGCAATGATGTGACCGGCATCAGTCAGCAATTCCATCGCCGCCTCTTCTGGCAGAGTTGACATGTACTCCAGCAGGATCGGCAGGTGATCTGGCAGCTCGGTCGAGGCCAGATCAAAACCACCAGCGCGGTAGGTTTCAAGCAGGTCAACCATGGCTGGGCCGCGTTCGCGGCTATCACCATGCACATGCTCAAACAGGTTCAGGCTAAGCGTGCGCGAACGGTCAAACAGCAGCACAAAACGCTCCTGCAAGTCGTAAATATCCCACGTGGTCAGTTCCCGCAGCAAAGGCCGGATGGCCTCCTGAGAATCAGGCGATAAAATCGCCTCTTCATCAAAGATCACCGCAATTTCGCTGGCCGCAGCTTGCAGCTCAACGCTGGGGTAACACAGCAGTGCCGACAGGGCTTTGTATGTTTTCAGCATCAGAATGACCCTCCCGAACCAGTAGATGGTGTGACAAATTTGCGTGAACCAAACAGCTTGCCGCCGCTTGAGCCGCTTGAGCAGCCATTACCATCAGTAAAGCCGCAACCGCCGCGTAGTTCATAGCCATCCTCAACCGTCTCGCGGTGGGTCGTGGGCACCATGAAGCGGTCCTCGTAATCAGCAATGGCCATGATCTTGTACATGTCCTCGATAGTCGGCGCGTCAAGCCCGACACGCTTGGCAATTTCGAGATCGATGATACCATCAATGGTTTTTGAGCGCATATAGGCACGCATGGCCAGCATCCGCTCGAGGGCAAGAACCACCGGGGCTTCATCACCCGCAGTCAGCATGTTGGCAAGGTAGCGCACCGGAATACGCAGGCTTTTCACATCCGGCATATCACGGTCGATGCCGATTTTGCCGGCTTCGGCGGCATTTTTGATCGGCGAAAGCGGCGGGATGTACCAGACCATGGGCAGGGTGCGGTATTCCGGGTGCAGTGGGAAGGCAATTTTCCACTCCATCGCCATTTTCCAGATCGGCGACTTGCGTGCCGATTCGATCCAGGCTTCCGGGATGCCCTCGGCGCGGGCAGCCTCAATCACCTCAGGGTCGTTGGGGTCAAGAAACAGGCCAAGCTGGGCATCATAGAGGTCAGTTTCGCCAGCCACGGAAGCGGCTTCCTGTATCTTGTCGGCGTCATAGAGCATCACCCCCAGATAGCGAATGCGCCCAACGCAGGTTTCCGAACAAACCGTTGGTTGGCCACTTTCGATGCGCGGATAGCAGAAGGTGCATTTCTCGGATTTGCCGCTTTCCCAATTGTAGTAGATTTTCTTGTAGGGGCAGCCCGAGATACACATGCGCCAGCCCCGGCATTTTTCCTGGTCGATCAGCACGATGCCATCTTCCTCGCGCTTGTATATCGCGCCCGAGGGGCAGGAAGCCACGCAGGTAGGGTTGAGGCAATGCTCACAAAGCCGTGGCAGATACATCATGAAGGTATTTTCGTACTCGCCGTAAATCTCCTTCTGGATGCCCTCGAAGTTATAATCCTGCGAGCGTTTGGCAAATTCACCGCCAAGAATTTCTTCCCAGTTTGGCCCCCACTCGATTTTCTCCATGCGCTCACCGGTGATCAGCGACCGCGGGCGTGCCGTGGGGAAAGCTTCCATTTCAGGCGCGCTTTTCAGGTGGTCATAATCAAAATCGAACGGCTCATAATATTCGTCGATTTCCGGCAGGTCCGGGTTGGCGAAGATATTCGCCAAAATCCGCCACTTGGCCCCCTGTTTGGGCTGAAGCTTGCCAGATTTGGTGCGCTCCCAGCCGCCATTCCAGCGTTTCTGGTTCTCCCAGTCTTTGGGATAGCCAATACCAGGCTTGGTTTCTACATTGTTGAACCAAGCGTATTCAACACCTTGGCGGCTGGTCCAGACGTTTTTGCAGGTGATTGAGCAGGTGTGACACCCGATACATTTATCAAGGTTCAGTACCTTGCCTATTTGAGCGCGGACTTTCATTCTGCTGCCTCCGTTTTTTGGGTAGCGGGCTTATCGAGCCAATCCACTTTTTCCATTTTGCGCACGATAACAAATTCATCGCGGTTTGAGCCGACCGTGCCATAATAGTTGAAGCCATATGATTGCTGCGCATAGGCACCGATCATGTGGGTGGGCTTCACCGTGATACGGGTCACCGAGTTGTGGATACCACCGCGAATACCGGTTTTTTGCGAGCCCGGCGTATTAATGATTTTCTCCTGCGCGTGGTACATGAAGACGTTACCCTCTTTCATGCGTTGCGAAACAACGGCGCGGGCCACGAGGCAGCCGTTGATGTTGTAAGCCTCAATCCAGTCGTTATCGACAATGCCAGCCTTGGCCGCATCCACCTCAGACAGCCAGACCACCGGGCCACCGCGGTTAAGCGTCAGCATGTGCAGGTTGTCGGAACAGGTCGAATGGATGCCCCATTTCTGGTGCGGCGTGATGAAGTTCAGCACCACATGCGGCTCGTTGCTGTCTGTCTGCACCCGGGCGTTGATGGTCTTCAAATCGACCGGCGGGCGGTAGAGGCAGAAGGATTCACCAAAGGCGCGCATCCACAAATGATCCTGATAAAGCTGCTGACGGCCGGTCAGGGTGCGCCAAGGGATCAGCTCATGCACGTTGGTATAGCCGGCATTATAACTGACATGCTCATCCTCAAGCCCCGACCATGTGGGGGATGAAAGGATCTTGCGTGGCTGCACGGCAATATCGCGGAAGCGAATTTTTTCTTCTTCCTTGGACTTGGCCAGATGGGTGTGGTCAATGCCCGTGGCCCTGCTCAATTGCTCCCAGGCCTTAACCGCCACCTGACCATTGGTTTCAGGGGCCAGCATCAATATCATCTCGGCGGCATCAATCGCGGTTTCGATTTTGGGCATACCTTTCGTGATACCCTCATCGGTAACAACCTCGTTGAGGTCGCGCAGGTTTTGCACCTCTACCTTAGTATCCCAGGCGATGCCTTTGCCGCCATTGCCGATGCTTTCCAGAAGCGGGCCGATCGCTGTGAACTTCTTGTATATCTGCGAATAATCACGCTCGACAACGATGTAGGAGGGGGCAGTCTTGCCCGGAATAAGGTCACATTCGCCTTTTTTCCAATCCTTGACCATGGGCTGTGACACCTCGCCGGGGCTGTCATGCTGCATGGGAAGCTGCACGATGTCAGTCTCGACCCCCAGAACCTCAGGGGCGATTTCTGACAGACGTTTGGCCAGCAGTTTGAAGATTTCCCAGTCGGATTTGCTTTCATAAGCCGGGTCCACCGCCGCTTGCAGCGGGTGGATGAACGGGTGCATATCCGAAGTATTCAGGTCATCTTTCTCGTACCATGAGGCCGTTGGCAGCACGATGTCAGAATAGACCGCCGTGGTTGACATGCGGAAGTCAATCGTCACCAGCAGGTCAAGCTTACCTTCCGGTGCTTCCTTGTGCCACTTGACCTCTTTGGGCAGCGGCAGTCCGGCTTCTTCCAGGTTTTGCGCCATGACGGCGTTATCAGTGCCCAGCAGGTGCTTGATGAAATATTCATGGCCCTTGCCAGAGGAACCCAGCAGATTTGAGCGCCAGATGAACAGGTTGCGCATCCAGTTTTCCGGGGCGTCCGGATCCTGACACGACATTTCCAGATCACCGGATTTCAGCTTCTCAGCCACATAGGCCGGAATCTCCTTGCCGGCCTCCTTGGCCATTTTACTAACTTCCAGCGGGTTGGTCTTGAGCTGGGGCGAGGAAGGCAGCCAGCCCATGCGCTCGGAACGCACATTATAATCGATCAGGCTGACGTCCCAATCACCCTCGGGCGCTGTCGGAGACAGAATCTCCATGGGGCTCAAGGTTTCATAGCGCCACTGATCGCTGTGAGCATACCACAGGCTGGTGGAGTTCATGTGCCGTGGTGGCCGTTGCCAATCAAGTGCGAAGGCCAGCGGCAACCAACCAGTTTGTGGCCGCAGCTTTTCCTGACCCACATAATGCGCCCAGCCACCGCCGGATTGGCCGACACAACCGCAAAAGGTCAGCATGTTGATGACAGCGCGGTAGTTGCTGTCCATGTGATACCAGTGGTTCATGGCCGCCCCGATGATAACCATCGACTTGCCATTGGTCTTTTCGGCGTTCAGGGCAAATTCACGGGCTACGGTGATGATCTTGTCACGTGAAACCCCGGTGATTTTCTCGGCCCATGCCGGGGTGTTGGGAATGTCGTCGTTAAAATCCTTCGACACATAATCACCGCCCAGCCCCCGATCGAGGCCGTAATTGGCGCAGTAAAGGTCAAACACCGTGGCAACATAGGCGTCTTTGCCATTGGCCAGCTTGATCTTCTTCACCGGAATGTTGTGGGTCAGTACGTCCGGGTGGTCGCATTTGACAAAATTTTCAGTGGCCTGCCCCCCAAAGAATGGGAAATCAACACCGATCACATCGTCATGGTCGCCCTTGCTAATGAAGGTTTTCAGCAGGCGAATGTCTTTACCTTTGGCTTTCTCCTGCAGGTTCCATTCGCCGTCTTCACCCCAGCGAAAACCAATCGAGCCGTTTGGCACGACCAGATCGCCGGATTTTTCATCAATGGCGAGAATCTTCCATTCTGGATTGTTTTTCTGACCCAGCTTACCTTTGATGTCATCAGCGCGCAGCTGGCGGCCAGGAATGAAGCGCCCGTCTTTTTCTTCCAGATGCACCAGCATCGGAAAATCGGTGTATTTACGGGTGTAGTCGTCAAAGTATTCAACGGTGCGGTCAAGGTGGAATTCACGCAGGATCACATGACCAAAGGCCATGCCCAGAGCCGCATCAGTGCCAGCTTGCGGGGCCAACCAGATATCGGCAAATTTAGTCGCCTCGGCATAATCCGGCGTGATCACGGCCGACTTGGTACCTTTGTAGCGGACTTCGGTATAGAAATGCGCGTCCGGCGTGCGGGTTTGCGGCACGTTGCTGCCCCAGAGCAGCAGGAAGCCGGAATTGTACCAATCGGCCGATTCAGGCACATCGGTCTGCTCGCCCCAAGTCATCGGGCTGGCTGGCGGCAAGTCACAATACCAATCATAGAACGAGCCACAGCAGCCGCCCATCAGGCTAAGGTAACGCGCGCCGGCGGCATAGCTGACCATCGACATGGCCGGAATTGGCGAGAAGCCGAACACCCGGTCAGGGCCATATTTTTTGGCGGTATAGGCGTTGGCGGCGGCAATCATCTCGGTGGATTCATCCCAAGTGGCGCGCACAAAGCCGCCCTTGCCGCGAATTTTGGTATAGGACGCCCGCAGGACCGGGTCATCCTGAATGGCGGCCCAAGCGGCAACCGGCGTCAGGGTCGCGCGCATCTTGCGCCACAGCTTCATCAACCTGCCGCGTACCAGCGGGTTTTTCACCCGGTTGGCCGAATACAAATACCAGCTGTAGGAGGCACCACGCGGGCAGCCGCGTGGCTCGTGGTTTGGCATATCAGCGCGGGTGCGCGGATAATCGGTTTGCTGGGTTTCCCAGGTAACGATGCCAGATTTGACGTATATTTTCCAACTACATGAGCCGGTGCAATTAACCCCGTGGGTCGAACGCACAACTTTATCGTGCCGCCAACGGTCTCGGTAAATGTCTTCCCAGTCACGGTTTTCACTGGTGGTTTGGCCGTGACCATTTGCAAAGCGATCAAGTTGGTTTGAGCGCAGGAAATTCAGGCGGTCGAGCAGGTGGCTCATGGAATTCTCTCCTTTGTGGCTTGGTGTGCCCCGGCCCGGCAAAGGCGCTGAGCCGGGGCATTCTAGCTAAGTGTGTTTATGGGTTCTTCACGTAGGCGTTGGGCCGCAGGTAGAACCACCAGTTGATGATGATGCAGATGATGTAGAACACCACAAAACCATAGAGGGCAAATTCCGGGGTACCGGCGGTGATTTGCTCGCCGAATACCTTGGGAATGATGAAGGCCCCAAAAGCGCCGATTGCAGCAGTCCAGCCCAGTACCGGTCCGGCTTGCTCACGGTTGAACACCACCGCGATTGTGCGGAAGGTTGAGCCATTTCCGATGCCGGTTGCGGCAAACAGGATCAGGAACAGGATCATGAACTCCATGAAGTAATCCTGGGGTGTTGCTGAAACATAGGCCAGCTTGAGATAGTAAGACACGCCAAGCGCGGCAAAGACCATGATGACCGAAATCCAGTGCGTCACCCTCGCGCCGCCCACCTTGTCGGACAACATGCCACCAAAGGGCCGGATC
>CAYNXK010000111.1:0-7071 GCA_964401125.1 uncultured Aliiroseovarius sp. | reverse complement strand
CAGATACACTCAGCGCATCCAAAAACCCTCGCGTTTCAGTCTGTTACGAATTGGCTGTTCACTAGGAGGCAGGTTTTCCCGGTCAAATAATGCGCGCGCCTTTTGGCCTCGTCCCTGATAGATCATGCGCTTGAAAGGCTCGTATTCTTTCAGTAGTTTTTTGATTTTGTTAGGGGCGCTGACTTGTTCAAGAATACGCACTGCCGCATCGCTTTCGCGTGCATAAAACAGGGGCAGCACCCGCCAGTGGTTGGTCACGTTGCCATCAAGCCCGGCAAGCTCCGGCCCCGGCCTGCCGCCGCCAAAGGAGTGGATCACCAATGGCAGGGCGACTTGATCAAGCCAGGGGTCAAGCTCTTGAATTACGAGGTCTTTAGGAGGGTCATCACGGATTGACAGCGCGTATTCAAGAAAGCGCGCGCCAAAGGTTTGGGGGCAGGAATGATAAAACCATCCGGCATTGAAATACAGGTAGCGCTCCCAATGTTCATCAGGCTGGGACATGTCCAGAGAGTTGGTAAAATCCAGCCCAAAACGCTCGTATAATGCCCCCCAGATCTCGGCATAACCTGGCCCGTACAGCTCGATTTTTGGCCAGGTTCCCTCGCGCTTCATCGAGGCTGCCGGGCGTGAAAAATCAAACGGTATCTGGTCCAGCGGCCCGGTAATCAGCGTATCTGTGTCGAAAAACACAAAGGGTTCACTCTTGGGCAGGGCGCGTAACCCCTCGATTTTATTGCCATATGGGTAGTCCTGGCCAAAATTCTGCGAGGTGAAGGGGATGATCTCGGCACCCAAATCAGTAAGCATGGCGCTGATATCTGCCCGTAGCCGGGTTTCGCGCCGCCATTTATTGCCCTCAGGCACGCCAACAAACAGTCTGCCCTTGAAGTTTGGGCTCATGGCCTTAAGTGAAGCGGCAAAGAGCAACGCTTCAAATTGCAACCGGCCAGCCTGGGCAATAATGAAGATGTTGAAGTTTGGTCGCATTTCCGCCGATCTGGTCATTCAGTTTTTGCCTTACCGCATTTTTTCTGCCATTATAGGCACAATTGGGGATGTGCCAACGCTGTGCTTGAATATTATGCTGAGGAGCATCAAAATGAAATGGAAAATGACAGGACAAATCACTGCGGCTGCCGCGCTTTCAGCGCTTTTCGTTCTGCCGGTGCAGGCGCAACAATTTACCACCGCTGCCGAGGTCAAGCCGATTTTGGAGGCGACACAGGCCAATTGGGTCTCTGTGCGGGAACATCAAGGTCAAGACCTGCTGTATTTTACCCATTTATTGGCCTGGCGCTGCGGGCTTGAGGGGATTCACTATTCCGTCAATAATGCTGCAGAATCCTTATGGATAGGAGAGCCTTGCCATGAAGGTGAGGCGCAGCCAAACGCAATAAAAGACCAGAACCTGCTGCCGTTTATTAGCCTGCCGCTGCAAAGTATCAATTCGGTTAATGTGCGTATTGTCTATGATGATGGCCGCGAGAGCAGCGTCAGCTTTCAGCGGGCGGAGATTCTGGCTCCATAAGTCTCAGGCATTCAGGTCTGAAAGCTGCCATAACGGCCTGTTGAAAATATCAGGGCTTCATGTGGGCTGGTTTCGGCCTGCCTGATGCGTGCCAGTAAAATACTGTGGTCCCCGGCTTCAATGCGTTGTTTGGTGCTGCAGATGAAGCGTGCGGCGCAGTTTTCAATCAGAGGCAGGCCGTTTGTGCCTTCATGCCAGGGGCACAGATCAAAGGCATCGCCGCGCTCAGAAAAGCCCTGTGCCAGATCCTCTTGGCTGCGGGTCAGAATATGCAGGGCAAACTGGTCGGCTGCCAGCATGGCATCATGGCGGTCTGAATCCCGTGCCGGGCACCACAGCAACATGGGTGGCTCCAGCGAGACCGAGGTGAAAGAATTCACTGTCATGCCAAGTGGGCCGTCCGGGGTGGCTACGGTCACGATTGTTACCCCGGTTGCGTATTGGCCAAAGGCTGTGCGCAGGGCGGCAATATCATTGTCTGGATCAATTTTCAGCATTTACACACATGTCCCGTATTTGGCCTATCCGGCCTATCTGGGCTGTCTTAACCGGCAGATGCCCGGCAGGGAAGGGGCTGCATCAGGCAATGCGTGAAAATCCTGAAATCAACTGGCGCAGGCCAAAGGCGGCGCCGACAAAGATGGCGATGAAGGTAGTCGGAGCGCCGTAATACAGCAATGAAAACGCCGAAAGCCCCTGACCAATGGAGCAACCAAAGGCGATGACAGCGCCCAGACCCATGATCGCCCCGCCCAGCATCTGGCGCTTCAGCTCGCGGGCATCTTCACAGGCCTCCCAGCGGAAATGCCCCTTGATTAGGCTGCCGATGAAGGCACCAAACAGCACGCCGGCAACGCTGCCGATCCCGAAATTGAGGCTGCTGCCGGATGATGTCATGAGATAAAGGATGCTATTGCCCAGGGGGGCTGAAAACGTATGGCTTACAACCGGCATTGCCGAAAAGCCGTTGGCAAACACCCAATATGTGCCGCCCCAGCCAATGACCACGGCCAGCCCGGCCATAACGGCCCAGAACAGCTCGCGCCGGGCGCGGCGCATCTGGGCACTGGAGAGCATGGCTGCAAATATTGCCAAACCGGCAATGATACCCACAAAGGCGGGCGAAGCACCGCTCCAGTCGGCAACCAGATATGCCAGCGAGGGCAGGGCCTCCGGTGCCGCCATAGTTTCGGGGAAAAGTGTGATGCGGGTCTGCGCCAGCGGCCCGGAAATTGTGATATAGGCCGCTATCCCCATGACCACGACAATGACGAACGACCTGAGGTCGCCGCCGCCAAGGCGTGTCAGAGCGCCAAAGCCGCAATTGCCCGCCAGCGCCATGCCGTAGCCAAACAGCAATCCACCTGCTATCGAGGCCACCGGGTTCCAGGCCAAGCGCAGATAGCTTGCCTGCGAAGCATCAAACAAGCCCAGCCAGATCAGGGTGAACGAGCCGATCATGGCCGTGCCGATGGCCACACCCCACATGCGCAGCCGCAAAGTCGAGCCGGCATAGAGCGCGTCCTCAATGGCCCCGAGGGTGCAGAACCGGCCAAGTCGTGCAGCCAAGCCTAGCAACAGCCCGCCAAAGGCCCCGATCAGGGCGGCAATATTTGCGTCGCTGATCCAGTCAAACATCGCACCTGCCCCCCTCCTGATATTGCTCCTGTACAGCCTGAAAGGCCAAGCCTTATGGCTGTTACGTTGTCGCCTTTTCAGCAGGTTCAACTGAGCAGAAAAGGTCGTAAATCACTTCCAGAATTTGCCGTGGGCGGTCATCGGAGAGCGAATAGAATATGGTTTTCCCTTCGCGCCGTGGCACAACCAGACCCTCAAGCCGCAGCCGTGCAAGTTGCTGTGAAACCGCCGCCTGACGTGCGTGCAGCAGCTCTTCCAGCTCGGTCACTGATTTTTCACCGGTCACAAGATAGCATAGGATCATCAACCGGCCCTCATGGCTGATTGCTTTCAATAGGGTTGAGGCATCGCTGGCGCTTGACATCATCTTGTCAAGCTCCTCAGGCTCCATGTCAGCCCGGATTACCGGTAAACTCATATTGCTGCCCTCTTTTCCAAAACACTGCTCTCCAAAATACTGCACTTAATTCTAGCGTATAGCACCCCTTTAGGGCAATTACCTTGTCCAAACCCGCGGGCCTGCTAGCCATCGGGCGGCGTGTAGTCCGTATTGGCAGCAAGGATCATGGTCAATATCCCCCAAAAGAAATCCTCGCCGGGATAGCCTTCAATCCGCGCCAGCTCTCTGTTGTTTTCCATAAGCACGAAAGTTGGCGTGAAACTGACCGGGCGGGTAAAATATACCTCGCTCCCACGGGTGTCAGAGATATCCATGCGGCGCAGGGGGGCAAAAACGCCCTCAGCGGTTTTTGGATAAATACCCGAGATTTCGTGATCCCAGCGGGCGCAATATTCACAGCCCCTCTGCTCGACCATAAGCAATTCCGTACCCGGTTCTGTAGCCATGCCCGGTTCTGTAGCCATGAGTGGCGCCGTAAAAAACAGGAGCGCCAGTGCTGCCAGCAGGGATTTCAAAAGCTTCATTTCAGTTGCCTGACTTTATTAGTTGATCAATCACCTGAACATATCCTAATTTATCTATGTGGTTGGATCAAGGAGAACCCGTGTTGTTGGAGGTTTCATTTGCAGGCGCGGCGCTGGCCGGCCTTCTGGCTTTTTTTACCCCGTGCATCCTGCCGATGGTGCCATTTTACCTGTCTTATATGGCTGGTATCTCCATGTCGGAGCTACAGGATGACGGCGAAATCTCACCGGGTGCGCAGCGCCGCCTGATCCTGTCGGCGCTGTTTTTTGCCCTTGGGGTGACAACGATTTTTGGGCTTTTGGGGTTGGGAGCCACAGCGCTGGGGCAGGAGTTTGCCCAGTGGAAGCCGCAGCTTTCCTATGTTGCCGCCGGGTTCATCTTTGTTTTTGGGCTGCATTTTCTCGGGCTTTTACGCCTGCCTTTTTTGCTGCGTGAAGCCAGGATGCAAAGCCGCATGGACCCGTCAACCATTGCCGGCGCCTATGTAATGGGGCTGGCATTCGGCTTTGGCTGGACCGCCTGCGTTGGTCCGGTGCTGGCCTCGATCCTGTTCATTGCCTCAATGAATGATACGCTGATGCAAGGGGCTTTGTTGCTGGTCGTGTTTGGTCTGGCCATGACCTCACCCTTTGTGCTGGCGGCAATTTTTGCCAAACCGTTCCTGCGCCTGATGGCCAGAGGCCGCAAATATCTGCCCTATGTGGAAAAGGCGATGGGGGTGATGCTGATCATCTTTGCCATTTTGCTGGCCACCGGCTCGGTCAATGCCATTGGCAACTGGATGATTGAAACCTTCCCCGGCCTGTCCGCCCTGAGCATATAGGAATGCCAGAGCATCTTGGAGGTGCATCTCTGAATCCGGCCCCTGAGGCCAAGTTTGTGGGTTTTCTGTCTGTAATATGACATAGAATAAACGCTATATTTGCATATGCGCCTGTAGGTGTAAAAATTCATAAACGCGAATTTATTGTTGCGTGTGGCGCTATGACGCTGCTACGCATGGTAATATAACAATAAGACAATACCAAAAAACGATGCCATGGGAGGAAGAATAAAGCGTTAAGGCGCAGGGGCTGGTCAGGCACAATATTAATGGGGCGCAATATTAATGGTTTGTGCCGGAATGGGCTGCTTACCGGTTTTCTCGGATGCGAATGTTGGCAAAAAAGATTGCCGCCGAAAATTGGAAAACTATCCACATTGTCGGTTAATTCCAGATGATATTTGAGGCCAGTCATGCCTGGTTCCTGGCAGTGATCAACTCAATTATATCGTAATGAATTCTGGGTATGCTCGCTGAAAGACCATTCTGCTGTGTCAGGACGTCTCAACATTCCAATAGGGAGGAAGCATATGAAACTCACGCGACGTGATGCAGTGGCCATGGGCCTTGGCGCAACAATGGTGGCGATGTTGCCGCTACGCGCATCTGCTGCTGTTGACGATCTGGTGGCAGACTTTACTGGCGGGGCCGAGATGGGAAAGGGTGGCCTTACTCTGACCGCTCCGGAAATTGCCGAAAACGGCAGTGCCGTGCCGATTACAGTTGACGCTCCGGGAGCGACTTCGATCATTCTGATTGCACCGGACAACCCCAACCCGAAAGCCTGTATCTTCACTTTTGGCCCTGCTGGGGGGACGCAGAGCGCCAGCACCCGTATACGCCTTGCCGGAACGCAAGATGTAATGGCGATTGCCAAAATGCCTGACGGCAGTTTTATCAAGGCCACTCAGCCCGTGAGCGTAACCATCGGCGGCTGCTGAGCCGTCTGCCCCAGAGGTAAGGAGAAGTATCAATGACAACTGTAAGACCTCGCATCAGAGTGCCCAAAACAGCCGCTGCAGGTGAAATTGTCACAATCAAAACACTGATCAACCATGAGATGGAAACCGGCCTGCGCCGGGACGGTGACGGTAAAATCATTCCGCGCTCTATTATTAATAGGTTCACCTGTGATTTCAACGGTGTGAACGTGCTGGACGTGGCGATTGAGCCAACGGTTTCGGCAAACCCGTTCTTTGAATTTGACGCCAAGGTCGATGTTTCCGGTGAATTCAAGCTCACCTGGTATGACGATAACGGAGATGTCCACGAGGCGTCCAAATCAATCATTGTGGCCTGAGCCATTTGGTCAGGGGTGATGCAGGGGCGATGACGGAGTAAAAGCAAGAGAGGCTGCGCATGCAATTGTTGAATATGTGCTGCGGCCCTTGCGAACGCGCAATAGCGCGCAAACAGAGAGTAAACAGGGAGATACTGCGCGAATAGGAAAATAGCGCTGGGTACAACACCCGAAGCTTGTTTTGAAGGGCTTTAATAGCCTGCAATCCAGGGAGGAAATAACATGAAACTCAACAGACGCGGATTTCTCGGTGCCGCAGCGGGTGGGACCGCTGCCATGGCAGCACCAATGGTGCAGGCGGCTGCACATGGCAAACCCAGAGTAGTGGTTGTCGGCGGCGGCTGCGGCGGGGCCTCGGCCGCGCGCTACATCGCCATAGACAGTGCCGGCGCGATCGACGTTGTGCTGATCGAGCCGACGCGGGTTTATTACACCTGCTTTTTCTCAAACCTCTATATTGGCGGCTTCCGCACCCTGGAATCCATCGCCCATAGCTACGGCACATTGGCGGCAAAATACGGCATCAACGTGGTGCATGATTGGGCCATTGGCATTGACCGCGACGCCAAAACCGTGAGCACGGCTGGCGGCGAGACCATTCCTTACGACCAGCTAATTCTCAGCCCCGGCATTGATTTTGTTGACGGGGCCGTAGCCGGCTGGGATGTTACCTCACAAAATGCCATGCCGCATGCCTACAAGGCCGGCAGCCAGTCTGAGCTGCTGAAAGCCCAGATCGAGGCGATGCCCCAGGGCGGCACCTATGCCATGGTAGCTCCGCCCAACCCATACCGCTGCCCGCCCGGCCCGTATGAGCGGATTTCGATGGTGGCGCATCTGCTGAAAGAGACTAA
>CAYNXK010000110.1:0-7084 GCA_964401125.1 uncultured Aliiroseovarius sp. | reverse complement strand
CGCACTTGTTGAATCGGTCATGTTTTTTTCCTTCCCTGAGAAGGCCAGAATTTACTGGCCATTGGTTTGCCGCAAATTCCTGCGGCTTTTTGCCCTCTTACTGGGGCGTAATGGTCAATATGTCGCAGTCTCTACCACATATTGTGGATCCAGCCAATGTTCTTCTAGGTTGTCCATATCCCCAATCCAATCCACCACAGCAAACAACGCTGTCTCGGACAGAGAGGACAGAGAGGACAGAGGTGCCAACACGCCATGCCAGACGCCCCGATGGTAGCTCACCCCCTGCCCGGCAGCTGCCAGAAAAGCCCGCGGCCTGCCGGGCCTGTCAGCCTCATCCGGGGCGACGATAACCAAAAAAGGCACGGCCTGCATTGGGATGAAAGCCTGCGCCATGGGGGTGGCGCTCCAACATTTTCAGCCGGTAAGGCAAGGTGTGGGTCTCTGCCTTGAACAGTGACAGGCCAGCTTGGCCACCGGAGGCAAAATCAAGCTGGGCCCGGTTGTGATAGCGTGCGCATTTACCATTGTTTATCAGTAAATCCGGGGTGCCCACAGCTTCCAGCACATCCCCAAAGGGGGCAAAAGCCGTGGCAATCAGCGGCTCGGTTTTGAGCGAAATGGCTGGAGTTATGGGGGAGGGAATGGGGGAGGTCATAGCAATGTCAGCTCCGGGTGGCGGTTAACATCCTTGTAAAGCAAGTAGCGAAAAGGGCCGTCGCCGCTGGCAATGCAAGCTTGCGGGCAAAAGGCCCGCAGCCACATGAAATCACCGGCACCAACCTCAACCCAATCCTGATTGAGAAGGTAGCGCGCCCGGCCCTCCAGCACATAAAGCCCGTGCTCCATCACGTGGGTCTCGGCAAACGGAATGCGCCCGCCGGGTTGAAAGCTGACGATATTCACTGCCATGTCATGGGCCATGTCCGCCGGATCAACAAAGCGCCTTGTGGTCCAGTTTTCCATGCCCGGCAGGGGTGTCTCGGGCATGGCTGCATCAGAGGTGACAAAGGCCGCAGGCGGCGGCATTCCGGGCAGCGCGGCATAGCGTTTTCGGATCCAGTGAAAGCACAGCGGCGCATTGCTCAGGTTTAGCAAAGTCCAGTCAATCCCCGGTGGAATATAGACGTAAGAACCAGGGGACAGCTCATGAGTTTTACCAGCGACATTAAGCCGCCCTGCCCCACTTGCCACGAATAGCACCGCCTCGGCACCCCTGTCAGGTTCTGGCATATCCGAGCCGCCACCCGGCGCCACCTCAACCGCATATTGCGCAAAGCTTTCGGCAAATCCACTAAGAGGCCGGGCCAAAATCCAGGCGCGGGTGCCTTGCCATCCCGGCAGGCTAGAGGTCACAATATCACGCATGGTCTGCGCCGGCACAAAGGCATAGGCCTCGGTGAATATCGCCCGGCCCTCGGGGTTATCACCTTGATCCGGCATGCCGCCAGGGGGGAAAGCATAGCGGCTCATGGCAGTACCTCCTGCAAGCGCAGCATGGCGATACGCTCGACCTGGGCGCAGGCCTCGGAAAACTCGGCCTCGCTTGCGTTGGATATACGCCTCTCAAATGCAGCCATGATGCCTGCCTTGCTGTGGTCACGCACCGCAATTATGAAGGGAAATTTATGTTTTTTCATGTAGTTACCGTTCATCTCTGTGAATGTGGCGCGCTCGGAATCGCTTAGGGAATCCAGCCCGGCGCTAGCCTGCTCACTGGTGCTTTCCTCGGTCAGCCGCTTGGCCGCTGCCAACTTACCGGCCAGATCCGGGTGGGCCTTCAGAACGCTAAGGCGTTCTGCGTGAGCCGCGCTGCGAAACATCCGCGCCAAGGCGTTGTGCAGCCCCACAGCGCTATCATGGGCCGGGCCAAGCTCCAGCGCATGGGCCCGCTCGGCAATCCAGCCGCTATGCTCAAAAATGCCACCATAGGCGGCCACAAATTCTGCCTTGCCCATCTGGCTGGGACGGTCTCGGCGCTGAGGCGGGTGCTGTACCGCCCAATGGCGGGCAATATCAAGGCGCCGTGGCGTCCAAACTCCATCAAACTCTTGAATATACGCAATGAATTTTTTAAGGCCGGCAATTTTTCCGGGCCGCCCAATCAGCCGGTTATGCAAGCCAATACTCATCATTTTCGGCGCCCCGGCCAGCCCCTCAGCGTAAAGAACATCAAAAGTATCGCGCAAATAGCTGAAAAACTGCGCGCCAGTACTGTATCCCGGTGCTGTGGAAAAACGCATATCATTGGTCTCAAGCGCATAGGGGATGACCAACTGATCGCGCGCGCCCACCTCAACCCAGTACGGCAAATCATCGTCATAAGCATCCGAGACATAGGCAAAACCACCCTCCTCAGCCACTAGGCGTAACGTATTTTCGCTGCAGCGCCCGGTATACCAGCCCTCTGGCCGTCGCCCCACGACCTCGGCATGCAGGCGCACGGCCTCGGCAATCGCGGCGCGCTCATCGGCCTCGCTCATGTCTTTATGATCGACCCATTTGAGACCGTGGCTGGCAATTTCCCAACCTGCTGCCTGCATGGCTGCCACCTGAACAGGGCTGCGCGCCAGTGCCGTTGCCACACCATAAATAGTCAGTGGAATATGGGCGCCGGTGAATAATTTGTGCAGCCGCCAGAAGCCGGCCCGCGCGCCATAATCATAAAGAGATTCCATATTCCAGTGGCGCTGACCCGGCCAGGCTGTGGCCCCCGGAATGTCTGATAAAAACGCCTCGGAGGCTGCGTCACCATGCAAGATGCAATTCTCACCGCCCTCCTCATAATTCAACACAAACTGCACGGCAATGCGCGCGCCCCCCGGCCAGTTCGGGTCAGGCGGGTTTGGGCCATGGCCCGTCATGTTTCGTGGATAACGCTGCACCTGATCGCCTTTCTGCGCTGTTTTATGCACACTAGGCTAAAAACGCCCCCCTGGCTTTCAAAAAAACCCAAATATACCCATTGTCGGCCCAGCCCCCTCGCTTTTTTGCAAAAGCTTCGCCAAAGTGCTGAAAACGGAGGGCCAACCATGGCAAACGGATACCTGACAACACATGTATTGGATACAGCACGCGGCCTGCCTGCTGCAGGCATAGGCATTGAGCTTTATCGGCTGAATGGTGCGCAGCACGAGAAGCTGGCCGAAACCATCACCAATGGTGACGGGCGCACCGACACACCAATCCTACCCACTAAAGACTTTGCTATCGGCACCTATGAATTGTTGTTTCATACGGGAGATTACCTGCGAAAAACCGGCCAATCAGGTGCCGAACCGCTGTTTCTTGACATCATCCCAATCAGCTTTGGCATTAATGATATAAGCGCGCATTACCATGTGCCGCTGCTGCTTTCCCCTTATGGCTACTCCACTTATCGCGGCAGCTAAAGCGCCCCGCCTTATACCCGTTGGCCGTCAGTGGATTGCACGGCAATCCATGAGAGGCTGATACAGGGATGAGGCGGGACGCAGCACGCCGTATCAGCGTTTCGCGCGTCCCGCCCAAAACCCGTGCCTCAGGTTTTGGGCGGGACGCTTTAAAAACCCGCCGCCCTTCATCTTGATGTGGTCACACAATGCGGACGGGGCAGCGGACGAGAGCGCTTTGTCAGGGCAAAACCAACTCTGACAAGGCCATGCCCTGTAATTCACGCAGTAATTTTCGCACCATCGCCTGCTCATAATCGCCAAACCTATCAGCCTGTTCAACAAAGGCATCCGGGCCATGAATGACACGGCTCTTGAAATAAGCGCTAAGATCACCCCGATCCTCGCCGCCCTGTCCTATCACCAGCGCGTTAACAGTTATTGCCTCAAACAAGGAAAATCCGATTACATCCTGTGGGCGCGGCCCAGTATTAGAGCGCCCGTCGCCAGAAATATCCAGCGTGCGCTTCCAGCATTGTTGCTGTTGTGCCAGCAAAGCCGCGCCGAATTTAAGGCCAATACCCAGCGCGGTTGAGGGGCCCGCAGGGCTGCGCCTTGTGGCCACAAGGCGTGCCGCGACCGCCTCCAGCGTGGTGGCATTGTCAATCTCAACCCAGGGCTGGATCAAGCGTTGGTCCTGCGGCCCACTCCATTCATAAATTGCCAGCCGCACCGGGGCCGCAGGCATTGCCAGCAGCACATCAACCACATCCGGGTGCATGAGTGCTGCTGCCAGCCCGTCAAGTTGCAGCCGGTATTCGTGGCTATCAACCGAGCCGGACACATCCAGCCCCATGGCCAGCGCCTGGCGGCACTCAGCCCCTGCCGGTGGCGGCGCCAGAGCGACTAGCACCAGTGCAAGCGCTACCAGTGACCGGTATTTAGCATACTTGCCCATGGCTCCTCCGGCTGTTTTGCCTCGCCCGCCTGCAACAATTCCACCGAAATATTATCGGGCGAACGAATAAAGGCCATGCGCCCGTCACGCGGCGGCCGCCTGATGGTGACACCACTGGCCTTAAGATGCGCGCACATGGCATAAATATCCTCGACCTCATAGGCAAGGTGGCCAAAATGGCGGCTATCCGAGGGCAAGCCCGCGTCACCATCCCAGTTATATGTCAGCTCGACCGGGCATTCTTCCTGACCCTCGGCCGCCATGAAAACCAAAGTAAAACGGCCACTTTCATAGTCGGAATGGCGGATTTTCTTCAGCCCAAGCAGCTCAAAAAAGGCAATACTCGCCTCAAGGTCTTTGACCCGGATCATAGTATGCAGATATTGTATTTTCATGATTTACCCTTCAGTATTTAGCCAAGACTAGCAGGATCACGCAGGGAAGAAAGCTCAGAACACTGATTTGAAGCTGACAGAGATACCGTAGGATTGGGTCTCAAAGCGGGTGATATTGGAAATGTTCTGCGCGGCGTTGAATGTGACCACCGGCGAGAAGCCAAAATAATCCACCTGATCAAACGAGAAGCTTATCCTGCCGGATATTTCCATATCTTCACGCCCGTTCGGGGCGGCAAAGGGGCCGACATAAAAAACCGGATAATCCCGCGCCCTGAGGCCCATTTCAAGCGATATACGCGCCGGGCCAAGAGCTTGCGCAAAAGCATAGCCAAGGCGCAGATCAGCCTGCCGGAACGTATTATTGGCAGACTCGGCGCGGGTTTGCTGCACGCCAAGGCCAAAGCTCAGCAGGTTGCCATTGCCAAACCGGTGGCTGTAATCGGCCCCGCCCTTCAAAGTGGTGTTGTCCGGCTGGCCCTGAACATCCCAGTCCTGCCGCGCCTCGGTACTGAAACGCAACGTATTGGCGGCATCGCTCCAGCGCAAAGTGCGACCAATCTTTAGCGTGGCAAAGCTGCCAAGGGCGTCACCACCATACCAGTTTTTCCCGTAAGACAGGCGCAGATGATCGGGCAGAAGGGCCTGCGAAGGTGGCTGCCATTTGTGATCAACAAACAGGCGCAGGCTGGCAAAGTTCAGGTCGGCGTTAGCTACATCTGGCGCCAGTATGCGGGCTTCTGACGACAGAAAGTTGAAGCTGTGATAAGCACTGAGGCCCAAAATGGTTTCATGCCTGTTGCCGCGCGAAACCTTATAGCCAAGATCACCGCTAAGCGCTGCGTGCCAACCCGAAAGCGCCTGCGCCGCACCCGACAGCTCGCCGACAATAAAGGTGTCGTCAATCAACAGCCAATCCCACTGGCTGCCGCTGTTCAGATTGCTGGAGGGCGCCAGCGAGGCGGTCAGCCGCCCGGTCCAGGGTGATACGGCTTTGACCCGGCGAAAGTCATGGGCGATGCGGGCACGCTGGCTGTCATCCCCGGCGCTCTGCCAGGCCCGGCGCAGCCAGAATTTGCTAGCCAGAAAGCGTTTGTCAAACAAGGCTGCGCGGGCGGTGTAAAAGGCGATTTCGTGGCGCAGGCCTTTGCTTTCGCTCAACCGCCACGCCGCTGCACCGGCCTTGCGCCCGGCATCTGCCCGGCCCAGCAAAGGCTCGGTTGCTGCCAGCAGGATCAATGCCGCTACGTCATGCGCGTTGGCCAGAATCAGCCCTTGCGCCAGATAATTCGCCAGTTCGTAATCACCCGCCAGAAAGGCGCGCCGCGCCAGACCACGCGCCTGATCGAGGCTAATGGTAGCGGTCTCGCCATTGCTGAGCCGTGCCGTACTGTCAGCGGATTGTGCCAGCGCCGGGCCAGTCAGGCCCAGCACCAGCAACATGGCCAGCATGGAGCCTCTAAGGTCCATGGTGTTTTAGTTCACAACGTCACAAATGCTCGGCGCGCCGGGGGTGCCGCAACGGGGCAGCACGAACACTCCGGTCTCTCTGTCAAACGCGTTGTCTCGTGCATCAGTCGGCAGAAAAATATTGGTCAGGGAAATTACCCCGGCCACTTCGTCAACTCCATTCGGGCCACCAAAAATGCCACCATAGGCACCGTGAGAGCCGTCATCCGGACGACCCGAAAACTCAACAACTCCGAGAAACTCGCCATTGTCATCAATATCCGTTGCGATCAGTGTCAGGCTTTCCAGACCGCCAAAGCCCGCATCGACAAAGCTGCGGTCATAGATCACCCCGTTGATGGCGTTATCCGCAAAATCCACGTTCAAGAATACGCTGCCCTGAGTGCGCATCGGCTCGCCGGGAATAAGCGCTGTCGGTGTGCCGGTTGGCAGCGGCAGCAGGTTATCACCGGGCGCATTCAGGTTTGTGACCCCTGCATAGCTGCCCGCATAGGAAACCAGACCTGTGGTAGGGATGTTTGCCCCAGAGGTGCGGCCATAAAACCCACCGTTGAAGAAACGGTTGAACTGGCCGCCATCGGCGACCACTCCGGCTTGCAAATCACCGGAAGCAGAGGCGGCAACCAGCGCCACGAACATGCGGTCAAGCGGGTCATCCTGCACCGAAAACCCGGTATAGCCGGGAACATCAAGCGCCGGGTTTCGAATATAGGTGGCGATGACAGTACCGGTATCAAGCGCCCACATTTCAACGGTCAGCGCATTGGCACCATCATAAGAGATGCGCCTAAGATTGCCCGCCAGCTCATCGGGAATGATGTTTACATTCAGGGCATCACCGCCATCACCGCCGCCATCACCACCGCCATCACCACCATCGTTCAAACCCG
>CAYNXK010000109.1:0-7103 GCA_964401125.1 uncultured Aliiroseovarius sp. | reverse complement strand
GCAAAAAAAGTGTGATCACACATTCAATTTTCAGCATTGATCCACAGCAAAAAACCGGCACGGATCCGGGGTTTTTGACATCCGGGCAAGGCCTGACAATCTGGTTGATCTGAACAATTACGGGCACTACAATTACGACCAAATCAAAGGCATCATACCCTTCAAAGACACCTGTAAAGCTGGAACATCTGCCAGGGTACAGAAAGTTTACAAATGAACGAACTTTGGGCAATCGGCCTGCCAATCCTGGTCGTTGATCTGGCGAATCCTGTGCTGCTGGCCGCCGTCATTATCGCTCTTTCTGCCAAGCGGCCCTATGCGATGAGCATGGCTTTGATTGCCGGGCATATGGCAGCCTATTTCATCGCCGGGGTACTGATCCTTTTCGGGCTTGCCGACATGCTCGCCCGCTTGCTCAAACCGTTCATGGAGCGGCTTAATAATCCCGTCCCGGCAGATTTCATTGCCGGCCTGTTGTTGGGCCTGATGCTCGTTGCGGTCGCCTGGAGGTGGAATATTGCGCCGCCGCCTCTGGACAGAAAGCCCATGCAAAAACCCGGTAATGTGTTATCCGCTTTCAGCCTCGGTGCCGTCATCAACTTCGTGGGCATGCCTTTTGCCTTGCCATATTTTGCCTTCATCAACGCATTGTATCGACTTGATGAAGACCAGAAACTAATCAATCTTCTGGTGTACAACATCCTGTATACATTGGCTTTCCTGCTTGTTCCGCTTGCTTTGATGGTTTTCGGAATGTCCATGATGCGGCTGTTTCGTCAACTCAATGAGCGCGTCGCAAAGTCTTCGGCTTTTGTGCTCCCGGTGATGCTGGGCCTGCTGGGGATGACACTCATCATTGATGCCATGCGGTTTTTCCTGACAGGCCGGGGGCTGTTCTGAACTCGGCTGCAAAAAGGCCGGGGCATTCATCAGAGCCTCAATGTTTTGACAGCTTCATTCCCAACATTGGTGACAGCCGCATTTCGGTAAAAAACCCCGGCACAAGACCGGGGTTTTCAGTAATTCGGGGTTTTTGGTATTACAGGCAGGCTATGCCAAGGAGGGGTCAATGTCCTTGCAGGCCTTGACCAGCCCTTTCACCGCCTCAACGGATTTGTCAAACATCGCCTGCTCATCCTTGGTCAGGCTTATGTCGATCACCTTCTCAATGCCGCCGGCACCGATCACCGTTGGCACACCGACATATATGCCTTCCAGCCCCAGTGCGCCGTCAACCCAGGCGGCACAGGGCAGCACGCGCTTCTGGTCCTTGAGAAATGCCTCGGCCATCTCGATGGCGCTGGCGGCGGGGGCGTAATAGGCCGAGCCGGTTTTCAAGAGGCCAACAATTTCGGCACCCCCATCACGGGTGCGCTGGATGATGGCATCAAGCTTATCCTGCGAGGTCCAACCCATCTCGACCAGATCCGGCAGGGTGATGCCGCCAATGGCAGAATAGCGCGGCAGCGGCACCATGGTATCGCCGTGGCCACCCAGCACAAAGGCGGTAACATCGCGCATGGAGACGCCAAACTCTAAGCTGAGAAAATGCCGGAAGCGGGCACTGTCCAGCACTCCGGCCATGCCCACAACCTTCTCATGTGGCAGGCCGGAAAATTCGCGCAGCGCCCAGACCATGGCATCCAGCGGGTTGGTAATGCAGATCACGAAAGTATCCGGCGCATGGGCCTTGATGCCCTCGCCCACGGCCTTCATGACCTTGAGGTTGATGCCCAGCAGATCATCGCGGCTCATGCCCGGCTTGCGCGGCACTCCGGCGGTGACAATGCAAACATCTGCCCCGGCAATATCAGCGTAATCGGTGGTGCCCTTCAACGCCACATCAAAGCCGACAACCGGGCCACTTTGGGCGATGTCCAGCGCTTTGCCCTGAGGGATGCCGTCAGTAATGTCAAACAGGACAATATCGCCCAGCTCTTTCATTGCTGCCATATGGGCAAGTGTGCCCCCGATCATACCGGCGCCGATTAGCGCGATTTTAGGTCTGGCCATGGTCTTGATCTCCGATCAGTTGAGTGACGGGATCAGGCCTATTCTTTCCAGCAGACAGGTGCAAGTCTGCCACAGGGCTGCATAGGCAAAACCCGGCCTGACGCAACGTCAGAACCAGGATATCGCAAGCTTTGTTGCCGGATTTTCAGGCAGGCATGCCCGGTATCATTGGGGCAAGCGCTTCATCCACACGCTCAAAGTTCTGACCGGCTGCAATTAAGCAGGAAATTCCTGATGGCCGGGTGACAATAATGGTCCAACTGCCGGTTTCTGGAGAGGCGAACATCTCAACCACCTGACCCGACCCGGAAAGGCCGATGGATTGGCGTCTTTCACCATATTTATCAGCCAGTTGCGCGATTACTATTTCATATGCCGCACAATTTTCGCCCGACTGATCCTGGGCCCATAGCAGTTGTGTGGTCAACAAAAACGCACTGGTTATTATCCCGAGGCCAAGGATGTATTGCTTCATGTCGTTTTCCTTTCAAACCAGACAGGTTTGTCGGCCCACCTGCCACTCGGCGCATAGCTGAATCTGGCGGTAAAGACGCAAATATCTGGTTAATGCGCCGTGCGGGTCGGGTTTTCTGGCCTGCGGACTGACCTGTGGGCTGACCTGCGGGCTGACCTGCGGGCTGAAAAAACGCGGCCTTGCAGCAGAAGGGGGCTTGCGAAATGGTGCGTAAACGTGATCGGCTGCGCAATAAAATTACAGCCAGCCAGAATCGCGAGTCAAACCATGACCGAAGCCGCCCGCCCGCACCGCTCTGTACTCTATATTCCCGCCGACAAGCCACGCGCTCTGGAAAAGGCCCGTAGCCTGCCCTGTGATGCCATAATTTTTGACCTTGAAGACGCAGTTGGCCCCGATTCCAAGGAAGACGCCCGCGTGACCCTGAAGGCCGAACTGCAAAAGGGCGGCTATGGTGCCCGCCTGAAGCTTCTGCGTGTCAACGGTTTTGAAACCGTCTGGGGCCGACAGGATTTGCTGGCTTTCAAGGATATGGCCAACCATATTGACGCCATTCTGTTGCCCAAGGTCAGCTCGGGCTGGGACATTGAGGCGGCAGCAGAAATTATCAATAATATGCCGTTCTGGGCGATGATGGAAACCCCGCCCGCCTTTATGAATGCCTGCGAAATCGCCTCGCACAGCCGCATAAATGGGTTGGTGATGGGCACCAATGACCTGGCCAATGATCTGGGCTGCCGCGTGGGTGCTGACCGCATGCCGCTAATGACAGCCCTGCAAACCTGCGTGCTGGCGGCGCGCGCGGCGCAGATCGTGGCAATTGACGGGGTTTACAACGCCTTCAAGGATGATGCCGGGCTGGCGCGCGAATGTGACCAGGGCCGCAACCTTGGCTTTGACGGCAAAAGCCTGATCCACCCGGCGCAATTGGCAGTGGCCAACGCGGCTTTTGCCCCGACGGAAGATGAACTGAGCCTCGCTCGCCGCCAGATAGAAGTCTTTGGGGTCGCCGAGGCTGCGGGCAAGGGCATTGCCGTGCTGGATGGTAGGATTGTTGAAAACCTGCACATCGTGACCGCCAAGGCCTTACTGGAAAAGGCTGCCGCCATCGCGGCCATGGAGGGTTGAAATGAAGCTTTACCGCCTGCTGACCGAAGACGATACGCCTGCCTTTTGCCACAAGGTCACGGCGGCGTTGAACGAGGGTTGGACGCTGCATGGCGCACCCTCCTATGCCTATGATGCGGCCAAAGGCGTCATGCGCTGCGCTCAGGCGGTGATCAAAGAGGCGGGCGGCGACTATCACCCTGATGTGAAACTGGGAGAGCAATGATGGCCAAAACCAATCCGGGGCGATTTTTTGAAGATTATCGGTTGGGAGAGGTCATCGCCCATGCGGTGCCGCGCAGCCTTTCAGGCGGCGAGCGGGCATTGTATCAGGCACTGTATCCGGCCCGCCATGCGCTTTATTCGTCTGACCCTTTTGCCCAAAGCTGCGGCCTGCCTTCCAGCCCGCTTGACGACCTCATCGGCTTTCATGTGGTGTTTGGCAAAACCGTGCCGGATATATCGCTGAACGCAGTGGCCAATCTGGGCTACGCCGAGGGCCGCTGGCTGCGCCCTGTCTGGCCGGGGGATACTTTGCAATCTAAAAGTGAAATCATCGGTCTGAAACAAAATTCAAGCGGCAAAAGTGGCGTGGTCTGGCTGCGCACACGCGGGCTGAACCAGCATGGCGAGGTGGTGCTGGAATATGTCCGTTGGGTAATGGTGAAGAAGCGTGATTTTGAAACGGACGCGCCTGAATCTGTGATCCCGGAGCTGGGTGCGGCTGTCTCGGCCAGCGATCTGGTGATCCCCGATGGGTTGAATTTCTTAGCCTATGATTTTGCGCAGGCCGGCGAGCAGCACCGGCTTGGCGACTATGAGATTGGCGAGAAGATTGACCATGTAGATGGCGTCACCATTGAAGAAGCTGAGCACATGCTGGCCACCCGTCTGTGGCAAAACACCGCCAAGGTGCATTACGATGCCACGGCCCGGCCCGACGGCAAGCGGCTGATCTATGGCGGCCATATTATCTCGCTGGCACGGGCGCTGAGCTTCAATGGCCTGGCAAATGCCCAGATGATTGTTGCCCTGAATGCTGGAGCCCATGCCAACCCCTGTTTTGCCGGCGATACTGTGCGCGCCTGGAGCGAGGTACTGGACAAGGCAGAGACCGCCGCACCGGGAATCGGTGCCATCCGCCTGCGTCTGGTGGCGACCAGAGGCGAGGCATTCAAACTCAAGGGAGACGATGGCAAATACCTGCCCGAGGTGCTGCTTGATCTCGACATCTGGGCCTTGATGCCCTGCTGAAAGAGGTCACGGGGGGCCAGCCCCCCACGTTGAAAATGCACACATTTTCACGCTCCCCCCGGAGTATTTTCACCAAGATGAAGCAAAAAGTTTCAAATGACCTTGACGGGGCGCGTTGAATGGCAATTCTGGCTGTATGAACAAGCTGTTTTTGACCACCTCACTTTGCCTTGCCCTATCGCTTTCTCTGGCCCTGCCGGCACAGGCCGATACCAAGGTTGATCGTGAACGTGATCACAATGCTTCCGCCGAGGGCGACACCCCGGTAATTGCGGCCCAGCCCGGCACCCCCATGCAAGACCCGGTGGAGCGGTTTGTTGAAGCCAATGTGCTGGAAACTCTCTATCATGAATTGGCTCATGCGCTGATCGAAATCATGAACCTGCCGGTATTCGGGCCTGAGGAATTTGCTGCCGATTTCTTTGCCGCCATACTTTTGGACCGGATGCATGATGAGGCAACCAGCCGCCAGATGGTTCTTGATGTCAGCGCCTCATATCAGGCAGATGAACGGATGGGCCGCGCTGCTGGCCAGTCCACCCCATCCTGGAGTTTGCATGGTAAACCCATGCAGAGATACTATAATCTTGCATGTCTTTATTATGGTGCCGACCCTGAGGGGCGCGCTGATATGCTTGAGGTTTTGGGCCTGCCCGAAAGCCGCGCCCAGAGCTGTGTTGAAGAATTCGAGCAGGCTGATTACGCTTGGGGTGGCGTGCTGGAAGAGCTGTCAGAGGGGGCGCCATCCGACACGATTGTACTGGATTGGATATTGGATGAGGAAAGCCACCTGACCCGGTTCGTGACACAGGAAGTTGCCGCGCTGAACAGGATTCTGGCTCTGCCTGAGCCGATCACTGTCAGTGTCATTCCCTGTGGTGAGGTGAATGCCTATTTTGTGCCCGGCGACCGCGAAATCCTTATTTGCACGGAACTTGCCGAGCATCTGCAAAGCATTGCTCCTGGTTGATGTTTTGTGATCACAACTTACATTTTCGTGATCACAGGAGAGGTGATTTTACTCTGTTAGCGCCAAAGTAACAGTTTTTCTACTTAATGCGGCGTGACTCCGGGGCCAAACAATGCTCAGGGTGTCACAAAGAAGAACCGCATGGGAAATATCTAATGGCTGATGTCAACCGGGCCGCGCGCCCTCTGTCGCCGCATGTCTCTATCTACCGGTTTCCGCTAAACGGAATCCTGTCGATCATGCACCGGATTACCGGCGTGGCCATGGCCGCTTCAAGCGTGCTGATCATCTGGTGGTTCATGGCAGCCGCCACCTCCGAAAGCGCCTTCAGCTTCATCAATGGCCTGATGACCTCCTGGCTGGGCATCATTGTTTTGACCCTGTCTGCCGCCGCCCTGTGGTTTCACTTCATGAACGGCATCCGCCATCTGATCTGGGATACTGGCGCGCATTTTGGCCAGCGCCGGGTTTACCGCTCCGGCATTGTCAGCCTTGTGGCCGCCGCAATCATGCTGGCCATCACCTTGTTTATCGCCTGAGGAGAGCGCCCATGCGATACCAAACGGCCCGCGCCCGCGTTACCGGACTGGGAAGCGCCAAAAGCGGCACATCACATTTTTGGGAGCAGCGCATCAGCGCCATCACGCTCCTGATTCTAACGCCACTTTTCATCTTTCCTCTAGCCTATAATATTGGCGAAAGTTTTGCGGATGTGCGTGCTGCCTATGCCCACCCAGCCAATGCCATTATTGCCATTGCCTTCATCATCACCGTCTTTGTGCATCTGTTTCAAGGGCTTCAGGTGGTGATCGAGGATTATGTGCATGGCCGGATGGGGACCGGGCTGATTATTATGGCCCGGCTGTTTTGTACCTCCAGCGCCCTGATCGGCGTCTTTGCCATTCTGAAAATCGCCTTCAGCGCCTGAAAGGATCATCATGGCCGCTTACGAATATGAGACGCATGAATATGATGTGGTAATAATTGGCGCTGGCGGCGCTGGCCTGCGTGCCACCCTTGGCATGGCCGAACAAGGCCTGCGCACCGCTTGCGTTACCAAGGTGTTTCCGACGCGCTCCCATACGGTAGCCGCACAGGGTGGTATTGCCGCAAGCCTCTCCAATATGGGGCCAGACCATTGGCAATGGCATATGTATGACACGGTGAAAGGCTCGGATTGGCTGGGCGATACCGACGCCATGGAATATCTGGCCCGTGAGGCCCCCAAGGCGGTCTATGAGCTGGAGCATTACGGGGTGCCGTTTTCGCGCACCGAGGATGGCA
>CAYNXK010000108.1:1030-7141 GCA_964401125.1 uncultured Aliiroseovarius sp. | reverse complement strand
ACAGCGCACGGCGCCCCGCCTCATCCCTGTATCAGGTATAAGGCGGGACGCTTTATTCACCTCCCTGGCCCACCTCTGCTCCACTGGGCATATCCCCGGCATCCAACGCCGATCGGGCCTTGTTTGCATCAGTTTCGGGCTTTCTTGGTGGCAATGGCATACCGGTGGTGCCGTTCAGGGCCTCCGGGTTTCGCAGCCAGATGTCGCGCTGTGCGAAGGGTATCTCAATGTTCTCCTCGGCAAAGCGGCGGGCAATTTCGTGGTTCATATCGCTTTTGACACCAAGCACGAAGTTCACGTCCTTAAGGATTGCCCGGATTTCAAAATCAAGACTATCAGCACCAAAGCCCTGAAAAACAATAAAGGGCGACGGCTTGATAGTGACCAGCGGATGCGCCTCGGCCACTTCACGCAGTATTTTCTCGACCTTGCGGGTATCAGTGCCATAAGCCACCCCAACACGCACGATGACACGGCCAATCAGGTTGCCGCGCGTGTAATTGGTCACCTGGTTTGAAATCAGGTCGGCATTGGGTACAATCACATCGGTACGGTCAAAGGTCTCGATAACAGTTGAGCGCACCGAAATGTTGCGCACATACCCCATTTCGCCGCCAACCTCAATCCAGTCACCCTCGCTGATCGGCCGCTCCACCAGCAAAATGATGCCGGCAACAAAGTTTGACACCACATTTTGCAACCCGAAACCAATGCCAACCGAAAGCGCGCCAGCAACAATGGCCAGCGCGCTGAGGTCAACCCCGGCGCTGGTGATCGCTATCAGAGCCGCCAGAAAAATCCCGACATAACCCAAGCCCACAACAATCGCGTTCTGCCCGCCCTTCTCGATCTTTGTTTTTGGCAGAATGGTTGTTTTCAACGTGCCCTGAATGATCCGGGTGGCGACAAAGCCGATGGCAAAGACCACGGCAATGGTGACAAAGGTCCAAGGCGTTATGCGGGCGGCACCCAGTTGAAAGCCGCGGCCAAGCGTTGTCCATAATTCGGTCAGTTCGGTAACCCGCATGCCCCAAATCAAAGCCAGCAGCGGCAGGGCGGCGAGTGTAACGGCGAAACTGGCCAAAATTGGCAACAGCGCCTCCCGTGCGGCCGCCTCGTCGCGCCGGGTAATAAATCCGAATATGTCCACAAAAAACACATGTAGAACCATCAGCGCCGACAATATGCCAAGGGTCAGGATGCTGGGATATATCAGCAGCTCTGCCAGCGCGTTATAGCCGATTGCCGCAATCAGCGGTGCAATGACGCCAACAGCCACCAGCAGTTTCCCCAAAAGCGCAATAAGCCGCGAGCGGATATTCACCACCCCGCCCTCGCCACCCTCATGCATTGTTGTGTGGCGGCGCAGCAGCCGGCCCAGCCGCACAAGCAGCAACCCGGCGGCCAGAACAAGTGGAAACTGAAGCACGATCAGCGTGGTTTCGCTGTAATCTTCATAATCGGCAATGCGCAACAATACTTGCTGCAACCCGAGAACCAGGCCCAGAAGCGCCATGCTCACCCGGCCCTGCGCAGGCTCCAATGTGGCAGGAAGGTCAATGGCGGCCTGGCTGGTAGAGGCCGTGCCAAACACCCGGTTGCCAAGCCAGAGCGCTCCGAAAAAGCACAGCCCCAGCAGCGGCAGGCTGTCGGCAATCACTTGGCCGCGCAAATCCAGCACCCCGGCGATGTTCAGAGCCTCGATTGCAATTGTTATGCCAATCAGGGGTGCTACGACCTGCCCCAGTGAAATCAGAAAACCGAACAAGCCACGTCCGGCCCCGGTGGCGCGCTTGAAAACGCCTGTGCCAATACGCATGACCCAGGCCCGGCCCCGAATGAGCAAAACCAGCCCGACAACACCCAGCAGCAGGGCCAGCGGCAGATCACGGCGAAACGCCGCTTTTTGGGTCTCGGTTGTCCATGAGGTGGCGACACCGCTGAAGGCCAGAGAGAATGTGTTGCCCAGGTTGCGCAAAGCTTCGGGCCAGTTGCCCGGATTAACAGGCGAGGGGCCAAGAGAGATCAGTTCGTTCGCCTGCCGTGCCCGGAACAGGGAATCGATCTCGCCGATCAGCACATTCGCCCGGCTGAACGCCTCTTCGGCGGTCAGAACCGGGGTGCGGGCCTTGTTCAGCAACAAGGTAAGCTCATCGCGGCGTTGTGTCAGGATGGCAACTTCCGGCTCACCCTCGGCTGGCGGCGGGCCCAATGTGGCAATCTGGGTTCTCAGCGTATTGATCTGAATGTCATTTGCGTCTTTGGCGGCCAGAAAATCGCGGCGCCACTCTACCAAATTGTCACGCAGGCCCAAAAATACCTGATCCGAGGCGCGGCCAACAGCCAGCGCCTGTTGTACCCGGTCCGCCAGTCGGTTCCAGGCAACATAATCCGGCAAATCACCGTTTTGCGCCTGCACATCCGGTGCGGGTGTCGCCTCTTGTGCCACAGTATTTAACGGTGCGAACGTTGCCAGAAACACCAATGTCAAAAATATGCGTAACAGCCCGGTCATGGCTCAAACACTTCCGGCAAATCACGCGGCGTGGCCTTTAGCCAGCCGGGTAACGGCAAGCCCTTTTCCGCCAGAAACTCAGGGTTATAAAGCTTTGACTGATAGCGGCTGCCGTAATCCGCCAGCATTGTAACGATGGTATGCCCCGGCCCCATCTCGCGAGCCATACGAATGGCCCCGGCCAGGTTGATGCCGGACGATGCCCCCAGCACCAGCCCCTCTTCGCGTACCAGATCAAAGATCAGCGGCAGGGCTTCCTCGTCGGGGATTTGCCAGAGCATGTCCGGTGTGAATCCTTTCAGGTTTTCCGTAATGCGCACCTGCCCGATGCCTTCAGCGATTGAGCTACCTTCGGTGGAAATCTCGCCCGTGGTATAATAGCTGAACAGCCCTGCCCCCATGGGGTCGGCAAGGCCAACTTTCACGCCTTTGGGTTGCAGCACGGTGGCGACCCCGGCCAATGTACCACCACTGCCGACGGCGCAGACAAAGCCATCGACCTTACCGCCAGTCTGTTGCCAAATCTCCGGGCCGGTGGTTTCAATATGGGCCTGCCGGTTGGCAATGTTATCAAACTGATTGGCCCAGATTGCACCGTTAGGTTCGATTTGTGCAAGTTTAGCCGCCAAGCGCTCAGAATATCGCACGAAATTGTTCGGATTCTTATAGGGCACGGCAGGCACTTCGATCAGTTCCGCCCCTGCCAACCGCAGCATATCTTTCTTTTCCCGGCTCTGAGTATCTGGAATAACAATAGTTGTTTTGAACCCCATGGAGGCACCCACCAGTGCCAGGCCAATGCCGGTATTGCCTGCTGTGCCTTCAACAATGGTGCCTCCGGGCTTCAAGGCACCGCGCGCCACCGCGTCACGGATAATATAAAGCGCCGCCCGGTCCTTGACCGACTGGCCGGGATTCATGAATTCCGCCTTGCCCAAAATTTCGCAACCCGTCGCCGCGCTGGCAGCATTGAGCCGCACAAGGGGAGTGTTGCCAATAGATGCGGCCAGATTGTTCTTGATGTCCATGCCCTGTTCCTTGCGAAAATACCTACCTTTATGTTTATGTATCGGAGGGCGGGTGAAAACAAGCGCGAGCTAAAGTGTTTGTCACTCCCAGCGCTTGGCAGCCTGCTCTGTGAGCCAGCCGCCAATCAGCCCACCAATAACAAGTGTGCCAATCACAGATGGTGTGGTTACCAGCCAAGCATAATCTACCATGATCCGAAACATGTCCTGCAACGCTTCAATCGGACCATCATAGCGCATGCGCATGGAAAAGCGCAGCATCTCATAGCCCGAGAAGGAGAGCAAAACCCAGAAGGCAAGCAAAGCGGATGTGGTCAGCCCAATACCAAAACCGCGCCCCAGCCCGGCATAAAGCCGGCGCCCGGCGAACACCCAGCCGATAACAGCCCCAAAAGCCGCTGAAACCGGCGAAAACAATCCAACTGCCGTGGCTTCGGGCAGGAGAGGTTTGATGAGGTCGGCGCAAAACCACCCCAGAGCCGCAAAGAAAATTGCGGCAACAAGACCTGCTGTTGTGGGCATGGAAAGGCTCCCTCATACTTGCCGGGTCTTCCGGTCATCTTACGGCTACCTGACCTACGCCACGCTTTCTGAAATAAAGAAATAGCCGATATTTTATGTAATCAGGGATGGATTACCTTATCAAGTGTTTGAATCAGGTTTTCCACTTCCAATTCAGATGTATAATGCACAAAGCTAAGGCGCAAAACACCCTTGGCCGCATCCACGCCCATTGCTCTGAGCGCACGGCTTGCATAAAAATCACCGCCACCTGCCATGATTCCATGCGCGGCCAGTATGGCAGCGGCTTCTGCGCCAGAGCCGCGAAGCTCCAGTGCAATTGTCGGCACGCGACCAGCGGCAAGCGCCGGGCCTATCAGGCGTATATCATTGCGCCGCCCAAGATATTCCAGCAACGGCGCAAGCAAATTCTGCTCATGTGCCTGCATCAGTGCCGTAACACCGCGCGCCCGTGCCCGTGGCCCGCCGGAGATGCCATGATGAGCCGCCAACGCCTCAATATAATCAACCATGCCCGCCGAGGCCGCCACCTGCGCATGGTCCGGCCCCGCCGGAGTGAAGCGCTTATAAAGGCTGTCGGCATTGAAATAATGCCCCTGATTGGGCAGAGCCTCGCCCAAACTGCGCCGGATATACATAAGGCCCTGATGCGGGCCATAGGTTTTATAGGCGGAAAACAAGTAAATATCGGCCCCCAGCGCGCCAATATCAGGAAAGCCGTGCGGCACATAGGAGACCCCATCAACGCAGGAATAAGCCCCAGCATCCCGCACACGAGCGCAGATTTTTGCTACATCGTTGACCTCTCCCACCACATTCGAGACATGCGGAAAGCAGACCAGACGCACTTTGTCATCAAGCAAGTTGTCCAGATCAGCTAGGTCCAGATGGCCGCTCTCAGGGTCAATTTGCCATTCGCGCACCTCAATGCCAGCCTCGGAAAGCCTGCGCCACGGCCCGCTATTGGCCTCATGGTCCTGATTGGTGACAATAATCGCCTCACCCTCGCGCAACATGCTCCGAAACGCCTGCGCCAGAACGTAAGTGTTTTGCGTGGTCGAAGGGCCAAAGCTCAACTCATCGGCTTCAATGCCCAGCATTGCCGCCAGCCGTATGCGCGCCTCATCCATCTCGCGCCCGGCAAGCTGGCTGGCCTCATAAGGCGCATAGGGCTGCACCTTGCGGGCGGTGTAAAAGCGCATCAGGCGTTCAATAACAAAACGGCTGGTATAAGAGCCGCCAGCATTTTCAAAAAATGCCATTTCGCCCAGCCCCGGCTCGTCAAAGGCGGGAAATTGTTCGCGCACAAAACCTTGATCCAGCTGCATCAGGAATCTCCTTGTAAAACAGTGCGTATTTTGGCGGCGTTGGCGGCTATTTCAGCCATATCACCCATCTGACCGGATGGCCCCATACGCACGCCCTCATGGCGCGGCAGCACATGGAAATGCAAATGAAACACCTCCTGGCCGCCCGCTGCCTCGTTGAATTGCTGAAGCGTCACCCCGTCGGCCTCAAATGCCTGCTTTGTGGCAATGGCCAGCTTTTGCACGCTGGCCATGCAAGCGGCAAGTTGCGCCGGGCTGGCATCAAGCACATTGCGCGCCGGTGTCTTTGGGATCACCAGAAGGTGACCGGGGCTGCGCGGCATGATGTCCATGAAGGCGAAGGTTTCCGCGTCCTCATAAACCTTGTAGCAGGGAATTTCGCCGCGCAGGATACGCGCGAAGATGTTATCGCTGTCATAGCTCATAATCGGCCCTTCGTAATTGCCGGTATGATTGCCGGTATGATTACGGGCAGGACGTGTACCCTACCTGCCTGCCTGTCTTAGCGCATTTTTCAAGCATTAACATCCACAACCACCCGGCCCTTTATTTTGCCGGCCAGAATATCGGCCCCAAGTTGCGGCAAGTCAGCAAGCGTAGCCATCTGCACCATGCTTTCAAGCTTCTCCAGCGGCAAGTCACTGCCAATGCGCTGCCACGCCCTGAGGCGGTTTTCGTAGGGCTGCATGACGCTCTCAACGCCCAGCAGGTTAACCCC
>CAYNXK010000108.1:0-1006 GCA_964401125.1 uncultured Aliiroseovarius sp. | reverse complement strand
CAGGATGAAAGGCATGACATTACCGGGAAATTTTGCCCCCCCCGCCAGGCCGATAACAGTTACCGAGCTGCCATATTTCATCTGCCCAAGGATGCGCGCCAGCATCTCGCCGCCCACCGTATCAATGCAGCCCGCCCATTTCTGGCTCTCCAGCGGGCGTTTGCTCACCTCGTTCAGGTCTGAGCGCGCAACGATCTGGCTGGCCCCGAGAGATTTAAGATATTCCACTGCCTCGGGCCTGCCTGTAACCGCCGCCACCTCATAGCCAAGCCGAGCCAGCACCGCTATTGCCACCGAGCCAACTCCGCCCGCCGCCCCCGTGACCAGCACCGGTCCGCTGCCGGGTTCAAGCCCGCGATCTTCCAGCGCCAGCACCGCCAGCATGGCGGTAAAACCTGCCGTGCCCACCGCCATTGCGGTTTTTGTGTTTAGCCCGGCGGGCATCGGCACCAGCCAGTCGGCCTTGACCTGAGCCTTTTGGGAATAGCCGCCCCAATGGGTCTCGCCCACCCGCCAGCCGGTCAGCAATACCTTGTCGCCGGGGCTGTAGCGGGCATCAGTTGATGTTTCCACTTTTCCGGAAAAGTCGATTCCCGGCACCAGCGGATAAACACTTGCCCGCCCGCCATTTGGTGAGATGAACATGCCATCCTTGTAGTTCAGGCAGGAATATTCCACCGCCACCCTCACATCGCCCTCAGGCAGCTGGCTCTCATCTATCTTGCGTATTCCGATCGAGGTTTCACCCGCCTCATCCTTATCAAGTATCAGAGCGTTGAAGGTCATGTTCATTCCTCTCATGGCCCCTGATGGCCGTTGGTGTGTTGAAGTGGCGCCGCTTTTTCAAACAGGTTTGTCGCCGGATCAGGGGGGTATCCTGCCCGACTATAGCCTTTGAATTTACGCGCATGCTTCACTCTGTACTTTCAAAGTATGCCTTGCCCAAGCTTCCCTTATCAAGGGTCGATTCAAGGGTCGATCTGGAATCAGTCAAGCCGCGTTTCAT
>CAYNXK010000107.1:0-7157 GCA_964401125.1 uncultured Aliiroseovarius sp. | reverse complement strand
CCCTTGTTGGTGGCAAAGTGCTGCCGCTGATTTCGGAAAACGACTATAATATCCGCTTCGTTGATATTGAGACCAAAATGAACACAGACCTGCACCAAAAAATCATCAACATCGTTGCGCGCAACGCGCCGTAACAATCGACACGCCTGACAAATAAAAACAGGGTGCCCCCCAGCAACAGGGGGCATCCTGAGACATTCCTGCCTTCAGAGCCGCCGGAATGTCAGATAATGCGGAGCACGGCCCTCTCGCAGTGCTTTCTGCTCATATCGGGTTGGCAGCCAGTCCGCCCATGGCTGCCGCCAACCCTCTGGCCCCTCGGTCTCCAAGTGAAACCCGGCGCGCGGCACTTCTTCCAGCGTCTGACGCACATAATCGGGAATGTCCGTTGCCACACGCAACTTGGCCCCCTTCGCCATTACCCGCGCCAATGCCTCAAGGTATTCCGGCGTTACAAAACGGCGGCGGTGGTGGCGCTTTTTTGGCCACGGGTCAGGGTAAAGCAAAAATGCCTTCTCAACCGAACCCTTTGGCAAGACATCAAACAAATCACGCACATCACCGGGATGCACCGCAACATTACTCACCCCTGACTCACGGATTTTACCCAGCAGCATGGCAACCCCGTTCAGATACGGCTCGCAGCCAATAAATTCGACCTTGGGGTGCAATCCGGCCATGTGAATCAAATGTTCACCACCACCAAAGCCAATTTCCAACCACAAGGGCCGCCCACTAAAACGCGCCTTGATGTCCAAAGGTATGCGGTCGGGGTTTTCCTCCCAACCCACCTTACCCGGCGCCAACCCGGCCAAATCCTCGCGCAGCCACACCTCTTGTGTACCACGCAGGCCTTTCCCCTTGAAACGGCCATAAAAGTTGCGCCACGGCGCGCCGGAGGGGTGGTGATCCTTGCTCATGAAGGCGCCTCCAACTCTATATCCGAGGGTTCAGACCGCGGCCTTCAACGCCTCGGTCAGGTCGGTTTTCTCCCAGGAAAAGCCGCCATCAGCCTCGGGCGCGCGGCCAAAGTGGCCGTAGGCGGCGGTGCGCTGGTAAATCGGCTTGTTTAGATCAAGATGCTCACGAATGCCGCGCGGCGTCAGGTCCATGACGGTGTTGATGGCTTTCTCGATAGCCTCTTCCGAAACCTCGCCGGTGCCGTGCAGATCGGCAAAAATAGACAGGGGTCGGGCCACGCCGATGGCATAGCTGATTTGCAACGTGCAGCGTTTTGCCAGCCCGGCGGCAACGATGTTCTTGGCCAGATAGCGCGCAGCATAAGCGGCCGAACGGTCAACCTTCGTCGGGTCTTTACCGGAGAAAGCACCGCCGCCATGAGGGGCCGCGCCACCGTAAGTATCAACAATGATCTTGCGCCCGGTCAGCCCAGCATCACCATCCGGGCCGCCAATAACAAACTTGCCGGTCGGGTTGACGTGCCATGTAGTGGCTTCGGTCAGCCACTCGGCAGGCAGAACCTCGCGGATATAAGGCTCGACAAGTTCACGCACATCAGCGGAAGACATGCTTGCGTCCAGATGCTGGGTCGACAGCACCAGAGAGGTAATTTCAACCGGAACTGCCCCTTCATAACGCACTGAAAGCTGCGATTTTGCGTCCGGGCCAAGCTGGGGTGCCGTGCCGTCTTTGCGCACTTCCGCCAGGCGGCGCAAAATGGCGTGGCTGTACAGGATCGGGGCAGGCATAAGCTCAACGGTCTCATTGGTGGCATAGCCAAACATGATACCCTGATCGCCAGCACCCTGGTCTTTATTCTTGTCCTGATCGGCATCGACCCCTTGGGCAATATCCGACGATTGCGCATGCAGGTAGGAATTGACCTTCATGTTGGCCCAATGAAAACCCTCTTGTTCATAGCCGATGTCGCGCACGCATTCACGGGCAATTTCCTCAACCCGAGAAATCACGCTGGCCGGGCCGCGCACCTCTCCGCCAATCACCACGCGGTCAGTGGTGGCGAATGTTTCACAGGCCACGCGGGCATGTGCATCTTCTGTGAGGAAGGCATCAAGAATGGCATCCGATATGCGGTCGCAAACTTTATCGGGGTGGCCCTCTGAAACTGATTCAGAGGCAAAAGTGTGGCTGGTTCTGGTCATGGGAAGTGCTCCGTTTATAAAATCCGCCACTTCAGGAAGCCGTTGTGGCAGCTATTGCATGTACTTAACTGCTGGTTTGTGAGGGGTCAAACAGATTTACGCTTTCTGCGCCGCCAGCCAAGGCCTGAAACAATCACTATCAGCAAGAGAATTAATATTGTGTCACCAGTTCTGGCATAAAGCGTTTTGGGCAAAGCCCCCGGCAACATTGCATCAAGATGCCCCGCCTGCCCCAGGTCAAGGCTGGCCACAATCTGGCCGCGCGCATTGATCACAGCACTTATACCGGTATTAGCGGCACGCACGAAGGGCAGGCCAAATTCGGCAGCACGCAGCCGGGCGATTGCCAGATGCTGTTGCGGGCCTGAAAATGTTCCGAACCAGGCGTCATTGGTTATCTGCAATATCCAGTCGGCCCGCGCCGGGGCAGCATGTAGGATACCGGGGAAAATCGCCTCATAGCAGATCAGTGGTAACGCCTTGCCTGCTCGCCCGAAATCAAGAATTTCAGCCCCCGGCCCCGCCGTATAGCCATAGCCATGCTGGGCAGCAAAGCCGCGCAGGCCAAAGCGGTGCAGCAAACCACCAAACGGCGTGTATTCACCAAACGGCACCAAATGGTGCTTATCATACAGGCTGGTCACGTCACCCGCAGCATCCAGCGCCACCAGTGAGTTGAAATATTGCTGGCCCTCGCGCCGCTGGATACCCAAAACCACCGTGGCAGGCATAGCAGCACTGGCAATCCTGGTCAAAACCGGTCCAGCATTGTGCAAGAGATACGGCACTGATGTTTCCGGCCAAATCACCAGATCGGGCACGCCTGCACCGGGGCTGGGCGGCTGCGCCGTCAAATCAATGCTGCGTTCCAGAAAAGTTCGCACATAATCTGGGTGCCACTTGAGATGCTGCGGCGCGTTGGGCTGGATCAGGCGTAGGGCCAGCGGCTCAGACCGCTGCGGCAAGTCTTGCCCGGCAATGAAAGCACCCAGCCCCACTGCCATGGCCACCGCCGTTGCAAGAACACCCATACGCCCCATACGCCCCATACGCCCAGGCCCGGCCAGTGCTGCAAATGCTCCGGCTACGAGTAGAAATGTCAGAAAACCCATACCACTGGCACCGATCAGCCCGGCCAGACCGATAAGGGGTGTATCAACCCAAAACGCCGCCGGCCCACCCCAGGGAAAGCCGGTGAAGATCACACCGCGCACAAGCTCGGCCAGCGTCATTACCGCAGCCCATGCCAGCCAGAGAAACCGCCCGTGCGCCAGCCAGAATGCTAACCATGAAGCCAGCCCCCAGAACAGCGCCAGCCCGGCTCCCATAAAAAACAGTGCGAACGGTGCCATCCAGCCATGCCGGGCCACATCCACCAGAAAGGGCTGCACAATCCAGGCCAATGTGCCCATAAAAAAACCGGTGCCCAGCGCCCAGCCAACAAACCCGGCCCGGCCCGCATTGGGCGCAGCAGCAAACAGCCCGTAGCCAAGCAGCAACCCCAGAAAACCCAGCGGGTACAGCCCGAAAGGCGCGTGCCCTGTGGAGGCCAACAGCCCGGCCAGAAACGCGGCACCAAACAGAGGCCCGCGCCGCGCCATCAGCCAAAGGGCAAGGTTAGCAAGCCGCCCGGCCAGCTCAGCCATTCGCCGGACCCGGCAGCCGCAACCGCAGGCGCTTGATCCGCCTCGGGTCGGCATCCACCACTTCAAACTCGGTCCCGCCGGGATGCACGATCACCTCACCGCGCGCCGGAACACGGCCCGCCAGTAAAAACACCAGCCCGCCCAGTGTTTCAACCTCGTCATCGTCCTGGCCCTCCACCTGAAAGCTCAGGCCGGTCTCGATCTCGAATTCATCCAGCGGCGCGCGAGCCTCGACCAGATAGCAGCCGGCACCTTCGCGGCTCCATAACACGCCCTCTTCCTGATCATGCTCATCCTCGATCTCGCCCACAACCTGCTCAACAAGGTCTTCCAGCGTCACCAGTCCGTCAACCCCGCCATATTCATCAATCACCAGCGCCATGTGGCTACGCTCGGCCTGCATTTTTTGCAACAGAACCCCGATCGGCATGGATGGCGGCGCGTAAAGCAGTGGCCGCAGGAGATTTTTCAGATTGAAGCGCACGCTTTTACTGGAAAACCCGTGTGTCAGGGCAAAATCCTTGAGGTGAACCAGCCCCACGGGCGTGTCCAATGTGCCATCATAAACCGGCAGCCGGGTCTGCCCGCTATCGCGGAACAGCGCCACAAGCTCATCTTTGCCCATATCCAGCGGAACAGAGATAATCTCAGCGCTGGGGGTCATCACATCCTCAAGCCGCATGCGCCTGAGGTTGAGCATTCCCGGCACCAATGGCACGGCATGCCTGCTGACCGGCACAGCCTCCGCAACCTGCTCGCTCATATCAGACGGGCTGAGCGCGCCTATTATGCGCTTGAAAAACCCGCCGTTGCTTGCGTCTTCTCTGGCCAGCGCGCCCTGCGCTGCGCTAGAGGATCCGTCGTTACTATCGCCCATTATTATTGCCTATTTTCCCTTTTAAAATTAGCGGACTTACCTGCCCGTCCCTTCATATGGGTCAGAAATACCTAGTTTGCCAAGTATTTCCACCTCCAAAGCCTCCATAAGAGCCGCATCCCGCGCATTTATATGGTCATACCCCAGCAGATGCAGGCAAGCATGAACCAAAAGGTGGCTCACATGAGCGGTAAAATCTTTGCCCTGCTCACCCGCCTCGCGGGCGCAGGTGTCAAAAGCAATGGCAACATTACCCAACTCGCAGTCCATGGGGGCAACAGGGTGCTGACCCGGTGCTGTGCTGCGAGCCTCGCTGGGCCAGGCCAGCACATTGGTTGGCTGTGCCTTACCACGAAACCGAGTGTTAAGCTCGACAATCTGGGCGTCATCACAACCCAGCAGACTGATTTCAAAATTGTCAGGCTGCAAGCCCATATGCACCAAAACCGCCCGGCAAGCAGTAGCCACCAGCGCTTCAAGCCCGGCCCCCTGCCAGCGCGGATCTTCAACCAAGACCTCAACAAGCATCGGCCGCCCCCATTGTCTGTGCCCAATTGGGGGCCAGCCCCCAAACCCCCGGAGTATTTTCACCGAGATGAAAGAGCGCGCCCCCTTTCATCTTGGCAAAAATACTCCCGCCGGAGGCACCCTGATGGGGGGGATCGGAATAAATTGGAGTGGTGAGCACGGGTTAAATTGGAGTGGGTGGAAGAGCTCATCACATGAAAGCCTTATTTTATGGGCGATCCGGCAAACGCGGGAAAAATTGGCCGATTGGCAAGAGTGGTAAGAGTGGAACGTTTTAAATTTTAATAGTGCCGATGATTGCCGCTCGTTTCCAAAGACGGAACCAACCCTCACCATTCGTGCATCGAGGCAACGACTTGACCAATGATCTGAAAGTCGCGCTCATCCAAGGGGAGCTTGAGCTCTTGTGGTGGATATTCACTATTTGCGCTGATCAGCGAGATCGCACTTTGTCCAGTGATTTGAACCTTCTTGACCACAAACTCATCCCAGACACGCACTACAAAAGCCCTACCATCCTTGGGGTCTTTCTGAGAGCGGTCAATAAGGATGAGATCGCCATCCCATAACTTGGGCTCCATGCTGTCACCTTTAACCTCGATGATCTGGAGTTCCTTTGGATCGAGACCGCGCCGCTTTATCCATTGAAGGCTAAAGGCGTAGTAGGTGATATCCATAGGCTCAGAAACAAATGAGTCGCCATTACCTGCTGATGCGGAAACAGTATATCTCGGAATTTGCACAAATGCGGGATCATCATTGTCTACGGCATACTGCCTAATGTCACCAAAAAGCAGCCAATTAGCATCAACTTCGAAACGGTTAGCAATGGCCGCGAGTGTATCGTGATCAACTCGCTGTGCGCCTGTCTCAATAGCTTGGACCTTTCCCTCTCCTATGCCCAGAGCCTCAGAAAAAGCCTTTCTTGACAGGCTTTCTCTCTGCCGAATTGATAAAATTCTATCTGAAATTTCAGTCACTTAGTTGCTCCATAGGTGTATTTCATTAATTAACTATTGCATAATTAATGAAATCTAGTAGATATTTACAAGCATACAATAGAGGCATCAAACCCAGTGAGGCTTTATCACATGAATAACGAACACTTCCAACCAGGCATCATCCTCCATGAGGTCGTAATAGGTTGCTTTAAGGCGAGCGGCGTCTCTCTGCACCGCTGGTGTAAAGAGAACGGTATCAGCCAAGCAGCCGCGTATGGAGCGCTTAAGGGCGCTAATACCGGAGAGCGGGGATCGGCACTCCTACAGCATCTTATCGATGTAGCGGGCCGTCCCGTTGTCAGTGCTGCATACCGCGTCCGCATCGAGCGCCATGCCGCCGAGGTGGCAGCATGAGCGCGCAGAACAGATCAATGACCGTACGGGACATTGATTTCACGAGGGTGTCAGATGATACAAAAGTTAGGCTAATCCTTGGTTTAGCGAAGTGGCTGACTGATCCGAAGGTGTCAGAGGGCGTATTGCATGCGGCCTCGGTCCTCAATGGAAAAGGACTGGCTTTGCGCAAAGAGGCCCGTGCCGCGTTCGATGAGACGCCGTTTGTTGTGCTGCCAAGCTCAATTCGGGTGGCATCATGACCTACCTGACCCAGAAAATGCGGTTTGAGTACGCTCAGCGCGCGACCGCTGAGGAGGCCCTCAAGGGCCTGTCAGATAAGGCCAAGGTGAATTTCTCCTTATCCCTAATGATGAAGGTCACTGACCCAGACGCGGCGGGTGCAATGCACTTTGCTGGCGGTCAAATCACCAATCTTTCCAACATCATGATGCATGAAGCGTTTGAGCGGGAGTGCGGGTAATGAATACCAAGCTTAATGATAACGCGGCTTTTGAGGCGCATATGATGGCGGCTGAACATTTGGCCAGCGGCCTTGGTCGCACTGCCAGCGCGGCTGAGGTGGCTTGCGCTTTGGCCAAGGCCTACGGCGATGCCTTTCAGGCTCTCATGTCTTGTCTTTGGCCTT
>CAYNXK010000106.1:0-7173 GCA_964401125.1 uncultured Aliiroseovarius sp. | reverse complement strand
GGCAGGGGCAGTGGGTTTTTTTGCAGTTGTCATGATGTGTTTCGTTTCTTGAACGTTGCGCAAACCTTCTGTAAGCCGATAAGGACAGGAGTGCAAAGAGGCAAGGGGTTGTGTGATGTACCTATTCAGGCGGATCGTCAGGTTTATGGCGGTGACCCTTTTGGTCGCCGGTCTTGCATCCTGTAGCTCCATATACCGCAATCATGGCTTCATGCCTGCTGATGACCAGCTGGAGTTGATCCTTGTGGGCGTTGATACCCGCGAGACGGTCACCACCTCGATCGGTGCCCCCGGCACTTCGGGCCTGCTGACCGGCAGCGCTTTTTACTACGTGCAGAGCCGGTTCCGGCATTTTGCTTACAATGCCCCGGAAGAAATTGAACGCGAGGTTCTGGCGATCAGCTTTGATGCGGATGGCGTGGTTGAAAACATTGAACGCTTTGGCCTTGAAGAGGGCCGTGTTGTGGTGCTTTCGCGCCGGGTGACCGAGACCAACATCCAAGGTGTCGGCTTTTTGCAGCAATTATTCGGTGCTTTGGGTAATATTGATGCGTCGCAGTTTTTCTAGGCCTTATCGTCCTCATCATCCGGCGTAAACTTCAACGCTACACCATTGATGCAGTAACGCAGGCCGTTTGCGCCCGGACCATCAGGAAAGACGTGGCCAAGATGGGCAGCACAGGCGTTGCAATGTACCTCGGTGCGGCGCACGCCAAGACTGTCATCAACACTTTCGCCAATGCTGCCTGCCTCTGCCGGTTTGGTGAAGGAAGGCCAGCCGCAACCGGCATCAAACTTGTCATCCTGGCCAAACAGCTCCGCACCGCAGCAAACACAGCTATAGCGGCCTGGATCCTGCGAAAAGGTGTCATGGCTGAAAGCGCGCTCGGTGGCGTGCTCGCGCGTGACCTTATATGCTAAACTGGAAAGTTGCGCCCGCCATTGGACATCGGTCTTTAAGACTTTTTTCATATTAAATCCCTCTTTTTTTGAACCTAAAACTACCTTATATATCAAAGAGGAGCATTTACAGGGTTCTGTGTCATATGGGGGTGTGGATATGGTTACTCAGGTTTTTGAGAAAAGCAAGTATCGAGCCAAATTGACACGCAACGCGTCTGATATAAAGGCGGCACAGCGCTTGCGTTACCGTGCGTTTATTAACCCTGATGGTGAGGGGCTGGATCGTGACGGGTTTGATGATTTGTGCTGGCATGTGTTGATCGAAGACCAAAAGAACAACGAACTGGTCGCCTGTTACCGCTTGCTGCCGCTTGAAAACGGCAGGGATATTGAAAGCAGCTATTCGGCGCAATTCTATGACCTGACAGCGCTTAAGGCCTATCCTGGCCGCATGGTGGAAATGGGCCGTTTTTGCATCACGCCGGGCTTGCGTGACCCAGAGATTCTGCGTACGGCCTGGGCCTTGATGACGCGTTATGTGGATGATGAAGGCATTGCCATGATGTTTGGCTGCTCGTCTTTTAGAGGCACTGATCCGGCCCCTTACCTTGATGCTTTTGCCCTGTTGGGGCGCGATCATATTGCACCTGAACGCTGGCAGCCGCGCCTGAAAGCGGCAAATGTTTTTGCCTTCGGGCCAGAATCAGGCCCCGAAATCAATGAAATCCACAAAATCAATGAAAAAAGGGCGCGCCGCCTCCTGCCGCCGCTGCTGCGCACCTATCTGGTAATGGGCGGCTGGGTCAGTGACCATGCGGTGATTGATGCAGATATGAACACGCTACATGTCTTTACCGGGCTTGAAGTCAGCGCCGTGCCAGACGCCCGGGCACGTAACTTGCGGGCAAGTGCCAGCTAGAGCCGGGCTTCGCATTGACCTTGGAGCGGGAACCTTCTAGGCCCGCCCCATGGCACGCAAACCCCTTCTACAACTCTCGGATATTTCGCTGACTTTCGGCGGAGATCCCATTTTTGACAGGCTTGATCTGGTGGTTCAGCCCGGTGAACGGCTGGCGCTGGTGGGGCGCAACGGCTCGGGCAAATCGACCTTGATGAAGCTGATAGCTGGGCTGGTCGAGTCGGATAGTGGTAATCGCATGCTGCCGCAGGGCGTCTCTGTTGGTTATATGGAGCAACATCCTGATATGTCCGGCCATACCACGCTGGGGGATTTTGCCAGTGCAGCGCTGGAGCCGGGGCAAGAATATTTGGTGATGCAGGCGGCTGAAGGGCTGGGCTTTGACCCTGACACCATGACAGCCACCGCTTCGGGTGGCGAGCGCCGCCGCGCTGCTCTGGCCCGCCTGCTGGCCGAGTCACCGGAGCTTATGCTGCTGGATGAGCCAACCAACCACCTTGATATTCAGGCCATTACCTGGCTGGAAAAACGCCTGTCCGAAACCCGCGCCGGCTTTGTTCTGATCAGCCATGACCGGGCCTTTCTGCGGGCGCTCAGCCGGGCTACCCTATGGCTAGACCGGGGAAAACTACGCCGCCATGACAAGGGTTTTTCTGATTTTGAAGAATGGCGCGACAAGGTTTGGCAAGACGAAGACATGGCCCGCCACAAGCTTGACCGCCGCATCAAATCCGAGGGGCGTTGGGCGGTTGAAGGCATCTCGGCCCGGCGCAAGCGCAATCAGGGCAGAGTGCGCGCCCTTCAGGAAATGCGCGCGGGCCGCGCGGCGCAAATACGACGGCAAGGTACAGCCGGCATGGCGCTGGAAGCAGGCCCGAAATCGGGCCGTAAAGTTATTGAAGCTATAGACATAACAAAGTCTTATGATGGCAAGCTCATCTTAAAGGATTTTTCTCTTCGCATCATGCGCGGCGATCGGGTGGCGCTGGTGGGGCCAAACGGAGCGGGCAAAACCACGCTTTTGAACATGCTGATCGGCAAGGAAAAACCTGATAGCGGCACAATCAATATTGGCACCGGGCTGGATCTGGCGGTATTTGACCAAAACCGCGCCGGGCTGGATGAAAATGCCAGCCTGTGGGAGACCCTGACTGGTGACGCCGCCCTTGGCCTTTCAGGGAAAGCCGATCAGGTCATGGTACGCGGCCAGCCTCGCCATGTGGTTGGTTACCTTAAGGAATTTCTGTTCTCCGAGGCCCAGGCCCGCGCCCCCGTGCGCTCGCTGTCCGGCGGTGAAAAGGCCCGGCTGATCCTTGCGGGCATTATGGCGCGGCAGTCAAACCTGCTGGTGCTGGATGAGCCGACAAATGACCTCGATGTGGAGACCCTCGATTTATTGCAGGATCTGCTGAGCGATTATGACGGCACTGTTATTCTGGTCAGCCATGACCGCGATTTTCTTGACCGGGTGGTGGCCACGACCATTGCCATGGAAGGCGATGGCCGCGCTACTATCTATGCTGGCGGCTGGTCGGATTATTTGGCCCAGAAAGGCAAAGACACCGCCCCGCTGGCCGAATCCTCCAAGCCCGCCAGTCGCAGGGAAAAGTCAGCATCAAAAGTTGCAAAATCCGGCCTAACCTATATTGAGCAGCACCGGCTTGATGCTTTGCCCGCTGAGATTTCCCGGCTTGAAACCGAGATTTCCCGGCTTGAAAGCTTTCTTTGCGACCCGGACCTGTTCAGCCGTGCCCCTGCCAAGTTCAAAAAAGCCAGCACCGGGCTGGTTCAGCGACAAAAAGCGCTGGGTCGGGCTGAAGAGGAATGGCTGTTGCTGGAAGGAAAAGGCTAAAGCGTTTTACATTTAATCTGAGCCGCATATTGGATGCAAAACGCCCACAACACTTAGAGGGCGCGGGCCTTTTCCATTTTACCTGACACAGGAAAAACGCAAAAGGCTTTAAAGCGGCCCGGATTTCTCTGGTTCAACTGCTACTGGCAAGAACAAACACCGCACCATAATGCAGGCCGGCGGCGGCCAGCACCAAAACGTGCCAGATGGCACGGTTGTAAGCCCAGTTTTCGCGGTGATGCACAATTGTGCCCAGCGAATAGATGATGCCACCTAGCGCGATCAAAGCCAGCACCCCCAAACTGAGTGAGTGTATCATGGGAATAAAAGCCACTACGGCCAGCCAGCCTTGTATCAGGTAGAGAAAGAACACGATCCGATAAAAACGGTGGAAAAAGAACAACTTGAGGACCACGCCAAAAGCCGCAATGGCCCATACCGCACCCGCCAGCGCAACGCCCGATGTGCCGCCAATGCCGATCAGGGCAACCGGCGTATAGGTGCCGGCAATCATGATGAATATGGCCGCGTGGTCAAACCGGCGCAGAATCATGCGGGCCTGAGAATGCAGGGTCATATTATAGGCCGCCGACAGGGTGAATGTGCCAATCAGGCCAAAAGAATACACCAATAATGGCGCAATATGCTCCGCCGGGGCCTGCATGCCAGCCCAGACCAGCAGCGCAGTTACCCCAACCAGCGCGGCGCTGACCCCGAGTAAATGCACAATACCGTCTGCCACATGTTCGGCATATGAGTGATCCAGCCCGTATCTCTGCATAATCAACCCCTTTCGCCCGCTCACAAAGCCTTTCCCCATGTTATAATAGGAAAAGGTAACAATCTTGTTGCCGTTGCGTTACGCAGATTTGGCCGCGCCTTTAAAGCCCCAATTGTGCCTGCACCGCCGCGTTTACCGCTTTTGGATTAGCCTTGCCGCCGGTGGCCTTCATCACCTGACCAACAAACCAGCCAGCCAGTTTGGGGTTGGCGCGGGCCTTCTCCACCTGCGCCGGATTATCGGCCATAACCTGTGCTACCGCCGCCTCGATAGCGCTGGTATCAGTGACCTGCTTCATGCCCCGCTTGGCCACGATTTCGGCCGGATCACCACCTTCTATATAGATAATCTCAAACAGGTCTTTGGCGATTTTACCCGAGATGTCGTTTGAGGCAATCAGCGCGACGATACCGCCAAGCTGGGCTGGGCTGACCGGGCTTTCAGCAATGGTGTGGCCTTCCTTATTCAGGCGGCCAAACAGCTCGTTTATCACCCAGTTGGCGGTCAACTTGCCATCACGCCCTTTTGCCGCCTCTTCAAAGTAAGCGGCACTTTCGCGGTCAGCGGTCAGCACGTCCGCATCATATTCCGACAGGCCAAAATCACTGACAAAGCGGGCTTTTTTCTCGTCCGGCAGCTCGGGCAGGGTCTTGGCTATGTCATCAACCCAACCCTGTTCAATCTCAAGCGGCAGGAGGTCCGGGCAGGGGAAATAGCGGTAATCATGGGCCTCTTCCTTGCTTCTCATGGGGCGGGTTTCGCCCTTGTCAGCATCATAAAGCCGGGTTTGCTGGCTGATGCTGCCGCCGTCTTCCAGAATGGCGATCTGGCGGCGCGCCTCCACAACAATTGCCTGCTGGATAAAGCGCATGGAGTTCATGTTCTTGATCTCACAGCGGGTTCCCAGATGGGCAAAATCATCTGCCTCACGAAAGCGCTCGTAATCACCCGGACGGCAGACCGAAATATTGACGTCCGCCCGCATGCTACCCTCCTGCATGTTGCCATCACAAGTGCCAAGATAACGCAGAATCTGCCGCAATTTGGTGAGAAAAGCGGCGGCCTCTTCGGGGCTGCGAATATCAGGGCGGCTGACAATCTCCATCAAGGCCACGCCAGTGCGGTTAAGGTCTACAAATGACATGTTCGGGTCCATGTCATGGATACTTTTGCCGGCATCCTGCTCCAGATGAATGCGCTCAATGCGTACCAGACGGGCAATGCCGGGGGCCATGTCCACAAGCACTTCGCCTTCGCCAACAATTGGCTGATAGAGCTGGGAAATCTGGTAGCCCTGCGGCAGGTCCGGATAGAAATAATTCTTGCGGTCAAAGGCGCTTTTCAGGTTGATTTGGGCCTTCAGCCCCAACCCGGTGCGCACGGCCTGCTCAATGCAATATTCATTGATCACTGGCAACATGCCGGGCATGGCAGCATCAACAAAAGCCACATTGGCGTTTGGTTCAGACCCAAAATTCGTCGAAGCCCCGCTGAACAGCTTGGCGTTTGAGGAAACCTGCGCATGCACCTCCATGCCGATAACGATTTCCCAATCTCCCTGCGTGCCAACAATGATTTTTGGCGGGGGGGTCTTGAAGGCAAGATGGTCGAGCATGGCAAATGTTCCTAAGTGGCTTGGCGTGGTTTTAGGGCAGCACTGCGCAGGGGGCAAGGGCGGCCTCCCTTCATCTTGGCTATGCGCTCGGCGTGGTGGCACCTGAGGCTTTAAATCTCCGAGCGCCGCCAGGCCCGGTTACCAAGACCTTCGATTCCGTCTTGCTAATCCTCCTTTTAATCAGTCAGACTGGGGACAGGAAATATTACAAGAAGACGCAAGGTGGAAGTACGGAGTACCACCAGCAGGAAATGCAAACTTTGGATGGATGCAACATATGCTTTACCATTTAAACCCTACAAACGGAGTGATGGCGACAGTTCTTGCAAATGGTTCACTTTCTTCAAATACTTCTGGTGAGGGAGAAATAAGAAAGAATTTAATTGAAAATGATTTAGTGGATTGTATTGTGGCACTTCCAAAACAGCTTTTTTACAATACAGGAATTCCTGCCACAATTTGGTTTTTACGAAGAAATAGAAAGGTCAGAAATAAAGAAATTCTTTTTATTGACGCTACAGAGATGGGCTTTATGAAAGACAGGGTTCATAGAGATTTTTCAGAAGAAGATATAAATAAAATTTCAGAAACGTATCACAACTGGAGAAAGTCAGATTCTGCAACGGGAGAATATGAAGATATTTTAGGATATTCAAAATCAGCAGATTTGGAAGAGATAGAAAAAAATGATTTTGTCCTAACTCCTGGGCGATATGTAGGAATTCCAGAAGAAGAAGATGATGGAATTCCTTTTAAAGATAAAATGAAAGATTTAACAAAAAAACTTTCAGAACAAATGGAAAAAGAGAAAAAAATGAATAGTGAAATAAAAATTCAACTTGAAAAAATTGGTTTTAAATTGTAAAAACCGTTAACGAATTACTTTTTTAGATATTGTTAACGATTTTATTGTAGAGTTTATATCTCCTTTAAATGTAAACTTTATAATATAATAAGTGTAATCACACTTATTTTTATTGTTTTAAGAACAAAGATATTAAAGAAAGCTTGAAGAATAAGGTTAAAGTAGGTATTCACTTTTTGTTTATACCAGCTTGCAATCAAAACAGCTTTATGTTAATATTACAGTATGAACAAAAATG
>CAYNXK010000105.1:0-7235 GCA_964401125.1 uncultured Aliiroseovarius sp. | reverse complement strand
AGACGACCAGTTCTTCGTCATACTCGATCATGATATCCCAGCCCTCCCGACGCGCCCGTTGCACCGTGGCACCGGTGGTCCAGACCAGATCTATGGTCCGCCCCTCCTTGTTGATCGAGTCGAGCACGACCGTGGCTTCCCGCCCGAGAACGGGCAGGTTCAGAATGTCTTTCGGCATGGGGCTCTCCTACAGGTTTTGTTCGCTGGCCGGATCGGTCGGGTCGGTGGACTGGGCGAGGCCAGCTTTGGTTACAAGACGCGGATCGCTGTCAAAGACCAGGCCCAGCGCATCGGTTTTATTGGCGAATGCCGCCCAGTCGGCAATTAGTGTCTCGGGATCCAATCCGCGCCGCGCAATCTGCTGTGGCAGGCTGGCGAAGCCCGCCCGGACCTCCAGCATATCGGCCTGTGCATCCTGCAGCGGGTTTACGCTCTCAAAGCGCGGGGGCGTCCATGTCACCCGGATTTCCCTATCCGCCGGCAACAGACCGGCCACTTGGGCCATCTCGATGAACCAGCGCCAGACCGGGTTGCAGAACATCGGGATGATGGTTTGGTTTTGTAACTGTGTCACCATACGGCGAAATTCGTTGAGACCGATGCGCGAAGAGGAAAAATTGGTCTGGCTCAGATCGCCGGTCATCAGCGCATAGGGCACCCGGAAACCGGCGGCGATGATGTGCAGCTGCACCCGGTGCCACTCATAGACGCCGGCAGTGCTGGCCGGGGTGTTGAACTTGATGTCCTTGCCGCCACGGGCATAGGCAATCAGGCCCGGCTCGAAGGTCTCGACAAGATTGCCGTCGGCATCCTGCACCTGCGGTGCGATCGCCATCTGGTCCTCGTCGTTGCCGAACACGATGCCGACAAGGCACGCCTCGGTTTTTTTGCGCACCAGCTCGGCGTGCTGCCAGTCATCAACATCACGAATGGCGCGCATCGCGGGCACGCCCCATGGCACGCCCCGGTTTTGCACCCGCTGTCGCTCGAAAAGATGCGCAACATCTGTGGCAGGCACCCGCACTGGCTTCCTCTCGTCCGGATCAGCCATATTGCCGGGATGGTTGCGATACATCCAATAGGCGGCGCGGCGGCCGGAACTGTCAAACTCAATTCCGTCAACAATGAGTTTTGAAGTTTGAGAATCCTGCATGGCTCCGGCCGCCAGGTGGTCAGCTTCTCTTAACTCGATTTTCAGCGGCACCCCGGCGGGGAAACCATTGTCCGGCGGGCGCAAGACGCGCTTGACGGCAAACACATCGCCACCCTCGACCATCTCGCGCACAGCGAGGTTCAGCAGCCCCTGAAAGGTGGTGTGCCCATGCGCATCGCTGCCTTCGGACCAGCGCTGCCAAAGCTGATCAACCTCTTTGTCCAGAGCGGCGTCGCCCGTGTGTGCGCGCGGCACGATCCCGGTGCCAACGATATTGTTGACCAGCACCTGCACGGCTTGTGCCGCTATTGCATTGTTGCGCACCAAATCCCGCATGCGGTGTCGCAGCAGGGCCCCAGCGCCTGCTATCTCGGCGTCCGCCGAAGTGCTGCCTGCGGCCCAGCCATCTGTGCCACGACTGCGCGCGGCGCCATCATAACCGCGGCGCATATTGGCAATGGCCATGCGCGCGGCGTATCTTTTGGCCGCCGAGCGTGGAGCAACGGCCGACAGGACCTCATCAAGAAACCCCCAGCGTGCGGCGGGGTCGGTGCTGGCGTGCGGCAATGGTTTCTTAACCATCAATTTCTCCTGAATGTCGCGTAACCGGCGACGGGTTTGGCCGTGCCGGCGGCAGCGGCGATCTCGGACTCAATCACGCGGATGCGGCGCAGTATTTCCGCGCCGCTGTCATACTCAACCGTCTTGCCATCATAGCTGAGCCGCTTGATCCCTTGGGCATAGGCCGCCTTGAGCGCATCAAGTTCAGTTTCTGAATAGGCCATTAGAACCAGTTTCCACGTCGTTTCGGGCCAAGCCAGTCGGATCGCCGGCGTGGCGTTGCTTTCTTCCTTGCACGATCCGGCATTCCCGCCGGTGCATCCTCGATTTTGCCCGGCGTCAGCTGCGCCTGTAGATCTTCCCAGCGCCGATCATCCCAGCGATCGACCCCCATCAGCCAGGCAGCGGCGCGGGCGTAAACCCGGCAATCCAGCGCCTCGTTGCGTTCGCGGGTCTTCTGCCATTCCAGCTTCTGAAAGCCTTGGCGGGTCTTAATAACCACCAGCTGCTCAGCGGTGAGCTGCTTGAACCATTCAGCCGGCGTGCCCTTGGCTATGTGCACGTATCCGGCGGGCCAACCGGAACCTTCAGCCAGTTCATCGTCGGTCGGCTTCGGCAGCCGCAAAAAGCGGTAGGTCTCGCTTTTAAGCACCGCAACTGCCACCTTCCACAGTTGCAGGCCGCGTTTCAGCTTGCGCCCGGCGGCGGTGACTTCCACATAGGACGGCCCGTCCACCGGCGTGGAGCGGTCGAACCCGCCAACGCCCTTGATCGCCAGCACCTGCCCGCGGCCTGCCGAGCGGACCCAGGAATAAACCGCGCTGGTGGTCATGCCGTCGCCGGTATCTATCGCCAGCCGCGCCAGCGCCATCTGTTGGCCGCCCGCATGCTCCCAGGTGGCGCCCAGGAACTGCGTCATTTCCCGCCACACGGCCTCCTGCGCCGTATCGCCATCGAGCACTACGTGATCGATTAGCCAGCTTTCGTTGCCGGGGCCCCAGCCCCAAACGTCGATCTCGATCCGGTCGCGTTGCACGTCAGCACCGGCGGTCAGCACCAGCGCGCCCTCCGGCACCGTGCCCAGCCGCCAATCCTCACGACGCTCGTAAAGCCGCTCCCATTCAGGCGCTTCGCCCTTTTCCTGCCAGGTCTCACCCAGGATGGTGTTCCTGAGCGTCTTCAGTGCCGCCTCGTTGCCGCCCGCCTCTTCCCATTTGCGGGCAATGTCTGACCAGCTGAGCCAACCCAGCGGCGAATACAGTCCGTTGATGTGGTAGCCGGCAATCCCGGAGGCCTCAGCGCGTTCGCGCGTCTCGTCGTCCGCCGTCGCCATCCAGCAGGCCCCGGTTTCTTCGGCCATCATCTGCGTCTTAAACCGCTCCTCGATCGACTCTTCGCAGTGTTCGCAGATGTAACGCGCGGTTTCGGGCAGGCCCTTTTCCCAGCGCAGGCGCTCGAACTGCAGCCATTGCAGCGCGCCGCAATGCGGGCACGGCACGTGATAGCGCCTCTGGTCACTCAATTCATACTCCCGCTCAATGCGGCTGGCCCCGGTGATCGTCGGCGTCGACGCCAGGAACAGCTTGGCTCGGTGGCCAAAACTATTGGTGCGGGCCTCGGCCAGCGCGATCGGATCGCCCTCGCCGTCGAGATCGCCCGGGTAGGCGTCGATCTCATCGAGAAACACCCAGCGTGCCGGCATCGAACGCAGCCCAACGGCGCTGTTGGCTCCGGTGATGACCAATTGGCCTCCTGGAAACCGCTTCGCCAGTATCGTATTGCCGCTGTCTTTTGAACGCGAGGGCGAGATGCGCTCGCGCAGCGCCGGACTTTCCTCAATTAGCGGTGCTATTCGCTGTTGCGATAGACGTTTTGCTGTATCAACCGTCGGCTGCACCAACAGGAATGGCCCAGGTGCCTGGTGGATGCAGTATCCCAGCCAGTTGTTGCCTGCCTCGGTCGCACCTACCTGCGCGGCCTTCATAAACACTACCCTACGAGCCGGATTGCTCGGGCTGAGCGCATCCATGATCTCGCGCATGTAGGGCGTGCGAGCGGTTCGATATGATCCGGCCTCGGACGCCGCCCGCGAGGACAGAACCCGGTGCCGGTCGGCCCACTCCGACACCGTGAGTGCAGGGTCCGGGGCGAGCCCGGCCAGCCATGCGATCCGGATGTCTTGACCGCCATCAAAGTCATCTGATTTCAATCTCTATCTCCGCCATGTCGGCGAGGTGGCGGCGCAGATGCTTGTCGAGCACCTGCTCCATACTGTGCGCATCGACCCCGAGCTCGGCCGCCATGTCGGCCGCCACGCGCGGCGGCCAGTTCTGCCAGGCGTCCCGCTCCCGGCGGGCCAGATCGAACACCATCCCGGTGGCCTTTTCCCGATCCACCAATTGTTCCTTCATCTTTTGCAACCTCACCCGCGCCGTCTGGGCCTTCAGCACCTCATTGGCCATGCGTGCTCGCAGAAACGAGACCTCGCCGCTGCCGTCGCCGGCCTCGCGCAGTGTCTTGTCCAGCGCCTTGATGGCGGCTTTTGGCACCGGCTTGGTGGCCACCTTCGTTTTCGCGCCCAGCGCCTTGGCATGATCGCCGCGCTGCTTCGCCGGGTCAGTCTGGGAGGACCATTGTTGATCCGCCTTATCAGGATCTATCTTGCCGTCCGTATCCAGTGTGATCCGCCCCGTGGCGAGGGCCTTGCGAACCGCCGTTTCGCTAACCCCACGATGGCGCGCATATGCTCGCCGTGACAGTCCCATTCAGAATGCGCCCTTCACTTCCATGTTTTTAAACCTACTGTGTTCTGATAACTTGACCGCAGGCACCACATACCGGCATCTCGGTGGTATCTGCCGCAACCTGCATATCTGACTGGTCTGGGCCTGGGCTTGCCAGTAACTTGGCTATATCCTCATCTGAAAATCCAATCAGGTCGAGGTCGAACTCCAGCTCCTGCAGCACCTCGATCTCGACGCGCAGCATTTCATTGTCCCAACCGGCGTTTTCGGCGATCTTGTTGTCGGCAATCACGAGCGCCCGACGCTGGGTAGCGGTCAGGTGGTCCAGCGTAATCACCGGCACCTTCTCAAGGCAAAGGCGCTGCGCCGCCAGCAGCCGACCGTGCCCAGCGATGATCACGCCACCGCCGTCAGCCAAGATCGGGTTGGTAAAGCCGAATTCCTCGATCGAGGCGACGATCTGGCCAATCTGCTCGTCCGAGTGCGTCCGGGCGTTGCCGGCATACGGCTCCAGCCGCCCGAGCGGCGTCATCTTGATCTTCAAGCGCTTTCTTTCTTGCTTTTTATGGTGGCGGGCAACCCTCCCGCCTGGCTGTCGGTCGCCAGATAAGGGCGGCGCTTGTTGGATTATTCAGGCGCGCCAGCTTCCACTTTTGTGCCTTGCTCACAACTGCGAACCCGCGAACCCAAACGATGCGAACCCACAAAAAAACCTTTGTTACTAGAGACTTATCGCGCAATGCCGCCTGCATACGTTTGGGGTTCGGGGAGGACCCAAGTGTGGGGGGGGCGGTAACACGTCTCGCTATCTTATCGTTTTTCTACAGCAAAAAGGTCAAAAGTGTCACGCTATAAGTTCGACGTGTTCAGCCGGGTTCTGCACGCCAATCATCACCAAAGAACGTCTAAAACAATCTTTTCCGCGCATTTTCAAAGGCCTAACGATTCTTGCTTTTTTGCGGTTTTTTGGCCACTTTTCACGGTTTTTTTGCGCTGCGGCGGCTTTTTTCCCGGTTTGCGCGAGTTGATCCGCGCCTGGATGGTCTGCAGCGCCGCTACCCAGCGCCGCCAGGCAGTCTGCCTGACCACACCAGCCTGTATGCCAATCTCGCGCCAGCGGCGGCCCTCGGCGCGCTGCCAGACTATCTTCGCGTCCGCCGGAGCGACGAGAGCAAGCCATGCGAGGCACTCCTCCATGGCTGCTATATCCGACGTGCTGGGTACCACCCTCATCGGCACGTCGTGGTATCCGTAAGCGTGCCGGACCTCATGCACGTAGGGCGGCCAGCTTGACCCGTAACTCTTTGGCCCTGATCCCGGCGGGTCCGGTAACCGCCGAAGCACCAGCGCCGCCTCTTCAAACCGCTCTTCTACCTCAACCATCGTCAGGTGTTTTGTCATTGTCTAAACTCCACAACCTCACCTTCAGGCCCGAGGCATGCCATACTCACATGCTTGACAAACGGCGACATCACCTCAAGCACAGCCAGACATTGCGGCTCGGGCATCCTTTCGATCTGGATCTGTCCGACCGGCGATAATGCGCTGGCAAAATGATGATGAGCACCCACAGCGGCATCATACCTCGATCACCTCTATCCCCTGCGCTGCCGCCACTGCCCGGCGCACCTCGTAATCTCGAGTGGCAAAACCCTTTGCATCCTCATAGATGGTCAGCCCCGTGTTCATGTCGGTATAAGTAAAATCCACCGTCAGCCGCATGCGCCGTCCGGTGCGTGTCAGCAGCGGCCCGGCGTGCCCCTCGAGCAACAGTGGCACCTGCCGACGCAGGTCGGTGATCTCACCAGCCCGCGCCAATAGGCACAGCTCGGCCCACCGCTGCGCCTCGCGTTTAGAATCGAAACTGATCCCATCCAGAACGACGCGCTGGGCCCTATATTTGTTGACGCGTCTCAGAGGTCCGCTCCCAAGGCGCGCGCAATTTCTTTCATTGGCGGCATATCTGCGACCACCTCCTATCGTGACGGCGCGGTTTCAGCACCACGCGGGCCACCAGTTGCCGAGAAAATGATTGTGGTTTTCCCAGCCACTTCCAGCTTGATCCTCTCGATATCGAACCAGCGACTTTCAACATAACTACCGTCCTTTTTCACCGGCGGCTGCACACTTACTTGATTGCATCCGGTGGCATAAAGCGCCTTCGCTGTGACAACCCCGACAAACCCGGTCACCACATCCGATACCTCATCTCCGAATTCAATCTGATCAATTCCAATTGTCATTTGCTTTCCTTTCCTTGCTGTTCAACCATTCAATCACCGCCTCTCGGCGGTAAATCACCTTACGACCCACGCGCACGAAAGATGGGCCGCTGCCCAAGAATGCCCAGCGCGCCAACGTGCCAGTGGTAACCTCGAGTTCCTGCGCCAGCTCGGCGCGCGTGATCCACTCAGGTAGCAATCCGCGCTCACCCATGCCCGATCATACCTCCACACCAGATGCCGCGCATTGCGCTGGCGTGACCATCCCGGCCGCGATGCACTCACGCGCGGCGACAGATGAAATGCGCGTGCACAAATAAGGCTTGCCCGAGCGCAGCGTCTTGGCCCGGCCCTCCAGCGCCGCTCGCGGGTCAGTCTTGCCCGCTGGCACCAGAGCCTGCCACCGCTCGCCCGCCAGCCAGTTTTCCGAATAGGCGATGTAGCGCGCCTCGTTGCCCTTTTGCTCGACCGCGTAAGCCCGTGCCGCCGCCAGAAGTTGGTCAGGATCGGCGCCTGCGCCAATTATTGTTCTCAGCCAGGCAAGGGTCTTACCGT
>CAYNXK010000104.1:0-7262 GCA_964401125.1 uncultured Aliiroseovarius sp. | reverse complement strand
CCTTTTGTCATACTGGCTTTCAATGTTGTGGGCGCTTTGCATCCAATCATGCCTTGGATTAAATCCAATACGCTTTAGCGAAAAACCTATGCGAAGGGGGCATGCCCAAGGGGTGTTTTTATTATGGGGGCAGGTTTGGAGTGCCTTCTTTTGTTGGCATATTTAGCGCATAATAAGTATTATGTAATCTATATGGATTGGCAGTAAATAGTATTTCAATTCAATATAAGTCTGTTACATGGCAACCTTAAAGTAATCTCTCATCTTTTAAAGCATCTGGCAAAGCATCTAGAATGCCAAACATGCTTCAACCGTTGCTGAGACAGGCATCTTTCTGTCCCACTCGACAAATACAATATACTAGCCTATTGAAATTGCTCTGGGAGATAACAATGACATCGCTACTTGTTCTGAATGGTCCAAACCTGAACCTGCTTGGCACGCGGCAGCCAGAGGTCTATGGCCATACGAGTTTGGCCGAAATCCAAGCTTCCTGCCATGAGACGGCCCGTGAGCTAGGCATTAAGCTTGCCTTCATGCAGACAAACCATGAGGGCGTATTGATCGACGCCATCCATGAGGCTTTGGGTTTGCATGACGGTATTATCCTGAACGCCGGAGCATATACGCACAGCTCCATTGCGCTGATGGATGCAATTTCTTCTGTGGGCCTGCCAGTGATTGAACTGCATCTTTCAAACATTCATGCCCGCGAGCCTTTCCGGCAACATTCATATATTGCGCCCGTTGCGCTGGCGCAGATCTGTGGGCTTGGCCCGGCTGGCTATCCGCTGGCAATCAGGGCTCTGGTTGGGCATCTGGCCTAGGTTATTAAAAAAACCGCCCGCAAAAAACCGCCCACAAAAAAACCGCCCACTGTGAAAATCAAAGCGGGCGGTAATAATTAACGTAAAATTCAAGGTGGCCGGAAGGCTAGAGTGCGTCCAATCTAACTGGGTGAATTCAATTCAATTGAATTTGCTCAAATCCGCCATCATCCACCATCATCCACCCATGGTTTTGGCAACCTCGGCGGCAAAATCTTCGACTTTTTTCTCAATGCCCTCGCCCACTTCAAGGCGTATATAGCTGAGAATTTCGGCGCCGGCATCGCTGGCGGCAGCGCCAACATTAATGTCAGGATTAACCACAAAATCCTGCCCCAGCAACGTCACTTCGGCGAAAAACTTTTTCATCCGGCCGATGATCATTTTTTCAATCACCTGCTCTGGTTTTCCACTTTCACGGGCCTGCTCGGTGAGAATTTCGCGCTCTTTTTCAACCACAGCCGGGTCCAGATCGGCTTCGGACAGGGCTGTCGGATTGGCGGCGGCAATATGCATGGCAACCATTTTACCAAAGGCTTCATCGCCACCTTTGAGTGCCACCAGAACACCGATTTTTCCCATGCCCTCAGTGGCTGCGTTATGCACGTAGCTGACAACAATATCGCCTTCAATGGCAGCCATACGGCGCACTGACATGTTTTCACCGATTTTGGCAATGGCGTCGGTAATAACGGTTTCAACCGGCTTGCCGTTCATCTCGGCCGCCTTCAAGGCTTCAATATCAGACACGCCAAGGGCAACCTTGGTGATGCCGGCAACCATGGCCTGAAACTCGGCGTTTTTGCCAACAAAATCGGTCTCGGAATTGACTTCAACAGCAACCCCCCTGCCCGCTTCAACGGCAACGCCTACCAGGCCTTCAGCGGCGGTACGGCCGGATTTCTTGGCGGCCTTGGCCAGCCCTTTGGTCCGCAGCCAATCGGTTGCGGCTTCCATATCGCCGCCCACTTCAACCAGCGCTTTTTTTACATCCATCATGCCTGCGCCCGTCATCTCGCGCAGCTCTTTTACCATTGCAGCTGTAACAGCCATCTTGGCTCTCCTTCAATTGTAGTGGCCGCGGGGGACCAGCCGCCCGCGGTTTGGTTTTTGAGCGGCGCTATTAGGCGTCAGCTTTAGCCTCGGCAGGTGCCGCTTCAGCAGGCACGGCCTCGGCTGTGACTTCTTCAGCAACCACTTCTTCAACAAGAGCTTCTTCCATGGCACCAATGTCGATACCAGCGGCACCCATCTGGGCTGTCATGCCGTCAAGGGCAGCGCGGGCGGCCAGATCGCAATAAAGCGCGATGGCGCGAGCCGCATCATCATTGCCGGGGATGATATAATCAACGCCCTCGGGCTTGCAGTTGGTATCAACCACCGCAACCACCGGAATGCCCAGCTTGTTGGCCTCGGCAATGGCCAGATCTTCTTTGTTAACGTCGATCACGAACAGCAGGTCAGGCACGCCGCCCATATCGCGGATACCGCCAAGGGAAGCTTGCAATTTCGCCTGCTGACGCTCCATGCCAAGACGTTCTTTCTTGGTCATGCCGTCGCCGCCTTCGGCCAGCTTTTCGTCAAATTCCTTCAGGCGTTTGATCGACTGGGAAACGGTTTTCCAGTTGGTCAGTGTGCCGCCAAGCCAACGGTGGTTCATGTAATATTGCGCTGATTTTTCGGCGGCATCGGCAATGGCCGATTGCGCCTGGCGCTTGGTGCCCACAAACAATACACGGCCATTCTTGGCCACAACATCGCGGATCACGTTCAGGGCCTCATCAAGCATCGGCACGGTTTGTGTCAGGTCGAGAATATGAATGCCACCGCGTGCGCCGTAAATATACGGGCCCATGCGCGGGTTCCAGCGTTGTGTCTGGTGGCCAAAGTGAACGCCGGCTTCCAATAGCTGACGCAGTGTAAATTCAGGCAATGCCATGAATATGTCCTTTCCGGTTTGATGCCTCGACAGAGGGTGCGAGGGCGGGTGCCCCAACCGGTGGACCTTTCGGGATTTCTCCCCAATCGGCCCGCCTCTGTCAGCGGATTTAGTGGCGCGCGTATAGAACGGTTCTGCGCCCTGCGCAAGCGCTATCAGGTCAGGCGCCCAGCCAGCCCGTCACGCAGCACGCCGCGCAGCATGTCAGGGTCAACATCAGCGGTCACAAAAGCCTCGCCAATAGCCCGCGCCAGCACAAAATGCAGCTGCCCGGCTTGCACTTTTTTGTCTTGGCCCATCAGCGCCAACAGCCCCTCGGCATCCGGCAGGCTGCCTTTAATATCCGCGAGGTCTTTTTTCATGCCCATAGCCACCAGATGGGCCCGCAGGCGCGACGGGCTTTCCTGAGCCATCAGGCCAAGCCGCGCCGAAAGTTCAAAGGCCAGAACACAGCCTATGGCCACGCCTTCACCGTGCAATAGCCGGTCAGAATAGCCGGTGGCAGCCTCCAGCGCATGGCCGAATGTATGGCCCAAATTCAGCAAAGCCCGCTCGCCCTGCTCTGTTTCATCACGTGTAACAATGCCCGCCTTCATCTCGACCGAGCGGCGCACAGCTTCGGCCCGCAGGTCCATGTCACCGGCTGCCAATGCCGGGCCGCTCACCTCCAGCCAGTCAAAAAATGCCGCATCCCCAAGGCAGCCATATTTAATGACCTCGCCGTAACCCGCCAGAAAATCGCGCTTACTAAGTGTGCCAAGAACCTCAATATCGGCCAGCACCAGGCTGGGCTGGTGAAAGGCCCCGATCAGGTTTTTGCCCTGCGGCGCGTTGATGCCGGTCTTGCCACCAACCGAGCTGTCAACCTGAGCCAGCAGCGTTGTGGGTATCTGCACAAAGCGCACGCCCCGGCGCAGGATGGCGGCGGCAAAGCCCGCAAGGTCGCCAATCACACCACCGCCAAAGGCCAGCACCATATCGCCGCGCTCGACTTTCTGATCAATCAGCCATTCAACAGCGCGGCTCAGCCCGGCCCAGCTTTTACTGGCCTCGCCCGGCTCAAGCAGCAGCGCGCTCATGTCAATGCCGCCCGCCGCCAGACCGGCGCGCAAGGCCTCAAGGTGCAGCCCGGCCACGCGGCTTTCGGTGATTACCGCCACACGCGGGCGCCTGAGCAGCGGTGCAATATGCGCCCCGGCCTCGGCAATCAGCCCGCGACCGATGCGAATGTCATATTCACGGCCCTCCAACGGCACCCGTACAACCTGCATTCAGGACTCCTCGCTTATTTCAAGCACATCCGGGCGTGTTTTGAGCGCGCGGATCACCAGATCGGCCATGCGGCCAATGGCGTAATCCGGGCGCGCGTCAACCACCAGATCGGCCTGCTCATAGAGCGGCGTGCGTTCGTTATATAATTGCCGGAGCGTAGCTTTCGGGTCTGAGGTGCGCAACAGCGGCCGGGTGTTTTTGCGCCGCACCCGGCTCCAGAGCAGCTCAAGATCGGCCCGCAGCCAGACCGACACACCCGCCTGCGAAATCTCGTGCCGGTTACGTGCGTCAAGAAAGGCGCCGCCACCGGTTGAAAGAACCCCCGGCACCCCGGCAAGCAGGCGGGCAATGACTTCTGCTTCACGGTCGCGGAAAAAGGCTTCGCCGTCGCGGGCGAAGATTTCGGAAATGCTCATATTGGCAGCGCGCTGCAATTCTGTATCGCTGTCAAGAAAGGCCAGGCCAAGCTTATGGGCAAGGACCTGACCCACCGCCGTTTTGCCTGCCCCCATCATCCCCACAAGGACAATGGTTTTTTTTACCACATAAACCAAACCGGCATTGCCTCGCCAAAAAAATAATTTCTCCCCTGAATGGCGTGATCTTGAAAAGAATACCATATATAATTGGCAAGCTGAGCAGCTATATATAAAAAAAAAGGTGGCAGGAAATGATGACTAAACTTATTAAAGCACTGGTTTTACTATCAATTATGGGGTTTATTGGGCTGTCTGCCTTCGCTTGGTTTGGAGATATATCTCCAACCCCCAGTGACAAAAGCCTGACGGTAATTCTTGATGCGGATTAAAAACAGCCTTTTTGCCCTGATTTTACTTGCCAGCCCGGCCTGGGGCCAAAGCAATGCCGAGGCACCACTTTCGGCGATTGACTGGTTGTCAGACTCGGTTGCAACCCCGGTTTCAGTACCACAGCCAGGCTTGTCAGGCCCGGTTATTGACGAGCCAGGCGTGGCTAGTGAAGTCACTGTCGGGGCCGTCAGCGTGGCACCACTTGGCCGCCCGCTGCCTGACGCCGTGGGCATATTGCCAGCCTCGGTCACTGGCCTGCCTCATAATTTATGGGGCCCGGCCCGGCCAGAAGACCTTGTGCGCCAGATAAGAGCCGAGCGCATAGATATGCTGCCAGCCATGCAGGAGCTGTTTTACACGCTGCTGCTGGCCGAACTGAACCCGGCTGAAAGCGTTGGCAGCAGCGGCTATGACGTGTTTCTGGCGCGTGTAGACAAGTTGCTTGAGTTGGGTGCATTAGAGCAGGCAAATGCCCTGCTGGCCCGCGCCGGGCCGGAAAACCCGGAAATTTTTCGCCGCTGGTTCGATACGGCCCTGCTGCTGGGCAGCGAAGACGAGCTTTGCGCTGTCATGCGGGCAACCCCTGAACTTTCACCAACCTTTACGGCGCGGGTGTTTTGTCTGGCCCGTGGTGGTGACTGGAATGCGGCGGTTCTAACAATGGATACCGGCCGCGCCCTGGGCTTTATCAGCGAGGCCGACGAAGCCCTGCTTGAGCGCTTTCTTGACCCGGAATTGTTTGAAAATGAGCCACCCCTGCCCCGTATCCTGCGGCCTTCGCCCCTGATATTCCGTATGCTCGAGGCCATTGGCGAGCCGGTTGCCACGGCTTCATTACCGCTGGCATTCGCGCAGTCAGACCTGCGTGCCAATATTGGCTGGAAGGCCCGCATTGAAGCCAGCGAGCGGCTGGCGCGGACTGGTGCCGTGCGCGAAAATCAGCTTTTGGGGCTTTATACCGAGCGCCGACCGGCGGCGTCAGGTGGGGTCTGGGACCGGGTGGCGGCGGTGCAGGCGCTGGACCGGGCAGTGAAGGCAGGCAATATTGCGGCCATATCCGAAGCCTTGCCGCAAGCTTGGGAATCCATTCAACAGGCCGAACTGGAAGTGCCGTTTGCCAGAATATATGGCCGTATTCTGACCAATTTTGACCTAAGCCAAACCGCTGCGCCGATAGCATTGGTGCTGGGGCTTTTGTCTGATGAATACGAGCTTATTGCAGCTGAGGCCAGCCATGTTCCCGGTTTTGAAATCTTGCGGGCGCTGGCAAAAGGCCAGAGTGAGGGGCTGAGCAGCACGGATGGCCGCATCGCAGCGGTTCTGGCCGGGTTTGCCGCAACCGATGTACCGGCCCGCCTCAGATCAAAGGTGGATGAGGGCCGGCTGGGCGAGGCTATTCTGGGCGCCATGGCGCTGTTTACCTCAGGCACACGCGGCGATCTTGATGAAATCACCGATGCCCTGGCGCTGTTTCGTGCCCTGGGGCTGGAGAACACCGCCCGCCGTGCGGCTCTGGAATATCTCATGCTGGAGCGGCACGGGTGAGTGAGGTAAATACCAGCGCCAAGACCTGCCTGCCAGAAGACGGCCTGCGGCTGATTTCCCACTTCCTTGAAGCCCATGCCGCCGAGCTTGCCTCCTCGGAGAACACCTTGCTTTCCTACGGGCGCGACCTGAAGGATGCTCTGGCCTATTTCAGCCGCCAAGGCTGCGGCTTCAGCACGGCCAGCCGCGCCAATATCGAAGCCTACCTGATTGCCTGCGAAACCTCGGGGCTGGCCAGCAGCACACGGGCGCGGCGCCTGTCATCGCTGAAACAATTGTTCCGGTTCGCCTATGAAGAAGGGCTTCGGGCTGATAACCCGGCAATTGAAATCAAAGGCCCCGGACGCTCAAAGAAACTGCCAAAAACCCTGAGTGAGGCAGAGGTGGACTCCCTTTTGCAAGCCGCCACGGATTTTGGCCGCACTACGCCTGAGCGGCGGCGCAATATTTGCCTTCTGGAGCTGGCCTATGCCACGGGCATGCGGGTTACTGAGCTGGTATCCCTGCCTGCCGCCGCCGCGCGGGGTGATCCACGCCTGTTGCTGGTGCGCGGCAAGGGCGGCAAGGAACGCATGGTGCCACTGACCGGTGCCGCGCGCAGTGCTTTGGCCGAGTGGCTGGTTGAACGCGACAGGGCTGAGGACGCGGCACAGGCGAAAGGCAAGCCAGAATCGCGCTTCCTGTTTCCCTCAAGCGGGCATGCCGGACACCTGACCCGGCATTGGTTTTATACCTTGATAAAGAACATTGCCGCCGCTGCTGGCGTGGCCCCTCACAAAGTGACCCCGCACCGCCTGCGCCACGCTTTTGCCACGCATTTACTAGCCAACGGGGCTGATTTGCGGGCCATTCAAACCCTGCTGGGCCATG
>CAYNXK010000103.1:5835-7306 GCA_964401125.1 uncultured Aliiroseovarius sp. | reverse complement strand
GGCGTTGCCCTTGCCCAGATCATAGGCCAGAAACCCCTCGGCCTCGGCCAGGATACGCGCTGCCGGGTCATCATCCCAGCACAACACCTCGGCCCCGCCAGCCACCAGTGCGCGCGCCGCCGCCAAGCCCGAGCGCCCCAGCCCCAGCACCGCCACCTTTTGGCCGGTATATCCCTGTACTGCAATCATGCGCCTACCTTTGCATCCGTCAGGCACTGGCTAGCCCAATCTATCGCCCATGACCAGAGCACTCAACGCCGCGCAGCTTTGCCCCCCTGCGTATCAGGATGCGCCTTGCCCAAAGACGCGGCGTGGATTTTCAGCGCCTCGCGGAACAGCGGCTCGGCCTCACTGCTTCGCCCCATTGCGCGCAGTAATTCGGCAAGGCTTTCAAGGCTGGCAGCATAAGCAGGATGCGCCTTGCCCAGCGCCGTGCGGGTGATTGCCAGCGCCAAGCGCATAAGTGGTTCGGCCTCGTCATGGCGCGCCATTGCGTGGTAGCTTGCGGCGAGGTTGCTCAGGGCCGATGCCCGCCTGGGGTCTTCCGGGCCGAAAGTGTCTTTTGCCAACCTGACAAGCTGTTCTTCATGCCCGATTGCCGCCGCATGATCTCCAGCGCGCCCCAGAAACAAGCCCGCCCTGAGCAGCGTGTCATATGACGGGGCAAGCTGTGCTGCCTTGTTATAATGCGCCGCCGCATCAGCCCAGCGCATTTCAGCCTCGGCAATTTCGCCCCGGCCAAAGGCGGCGCGGGCGGTCTCGATAACCTCCAGTTCGCGGCGGCTTTCAAGATCGGCGAATATCGCATCGGTCAGAGAATAATCGCCGCGTTCCAGTGCGATACGGGCTTTTTCCAGCCGGTCGCGATCAATGCCGTTGGCCGCATGTTCCAGAAACTCTTCCAAGCCGACAATCCGTGCCTGCACTTCAATCAGCGCCGTTGCTGGCTCCTGCATCTGGCTTTTCAGCGCGCCGATCTCATTTTGCAGGCGTTCCTTATCAGCAGCATCCGCATGGCGGGCTTGTGCAACGCGCTCAATAATACGGGTCTCAATAGCCTCTGTCAGAAGTTCTTCAGTCAGGGGGGAATGCACTGGGGGAGAGTGTGCTGGGGGTGAGTGTGCTGGGGGAGAGTGTGCTGGTACCGGGTTTTGGCTTGGTTTATTGCGAGCCTTGGGAGGGGGGGATTTGGTGAACAGCTTTGGAACGAAGGTAAGCGCGCCCCAGACAAAGACGACAATCGCCACCAAGACAGCGGCTGCCGCCAACGCGCTCGCATTTTCTTCCAGAAACGCCAATATGACCATCATTATTCCACTTACCTTCCGGCTTTAAAACATCCCGCCTTATACCCGTTGGCCTCTCATGGATTGCACGGCAATCCATGAGAAGGCTGATACAGGGATGAGGCGGGACGCTTTAGCTGCAACATAGGCACCCGATGGGAAAAAGGAAGGCTTAGCGAATTTTC
>CAYNXK010000103.1:0-5735 GCA_964401125.1 uncultured Aliiroseovarius sp. | reverse complement strand
GCTTTAGCTGCAACATAGGCACCCGATGGGAAAAAGGAAGGCTTAGCGAATTTTCAGCGTCGCCAGCCCAATCATTGCCAGAATGAGGCTGATGATCCAGAAGCGGATGACAATCTGGGCTTCACCCCAGCCGCGTTTCTCAAAGTGGTGGTGAATGGGCGCCATCAGAAACACCCGCTTGCCGGTGTGCTTGTAATACAGCACCTGAATGATCACGCTCAGGGTTTCAACCACGAACAGGCCACCGACAATTGCCAGCACGATCTCGTGTTTGATGGCAATGGCAATGGCCCCCAACGCGCCGCCCAAAGCCAGTGAGCCAGTGTCGCCCATGAACACGGCGGCCGGGGGGGCATTGTACCATAAAAAGCCCAAGCCACCGCCGATCAGCCCGGCGGTAAAGATGAAAATCTCGCCGGTGCCCGGCACGAAATGCACGCCAAGATAGTCGGTAAAGTCAACCCGGCCCACCGCATAGGCAATGGCGCCCAAAGTGCCGGCGGCAATCATCACCGGCATGATCGCCAGCCCGTCCAGCCCATCGGTTATGTTAACCGCATTGGCCGCCCCGACGATGACCAGCATGGCAAAGGGGATGAAGAAAATTCCCAGATCCACCAGTACATATTTGAAAACTGGCAAGGCAAGCTGGCCCGAAAGATAATCCGGGTGATGTATCACCACCCACCAGGCGGCCAGCGCAGCAATTACCAACCCCAGCAAAATACGCACCCGCCCCGGCACACCCTTATGGTTGTTGCGTGAAACCTTCAGGTAATCATCGACAAAGCCAATCATGCCAAAGCCCAGCGTCACGAACAGTACCATCCAGACATAGGGGTTATCCCAGCGCGCCCAGAGCAACGTTGAGATGACCAGCGCCCCGAGGATCAGGACACCGCCCATGGTCGGCGTGCCTGCCTTGTCCAAAATATGGCTTTGCGGGCCGTCTGCACGGATTGGCTGGCCGTTGATTTGCTTACGTTTCAAGAGGTTTATGAGCGGCTGACCAAAGATGAAGCCAAAAATCAGCGCTGTGAAAAACGCCCCGCCGGCGCGAAAGGTGATATAGCGGAACAGATTGAAAAAATCACCGCCATCGGAAAATTCGGTCAGCCAAAATAACATCTATTCATTTCTCACTTTTCTTGTGGTCGGGTTGCTTGCGCAAGCGGATGGCCCAAATTTCGGATAGCGTCAACCACACAGGCCATACGCGCGCCCAGCGAGCCTTTGACAAGCACCACATCCCCGGCACTAATCAGCCGGGCAACAGAAGCCGCCATATCATCGGATGTGGCGCAATATTTGCCCTGCCGGTCCACATCAAGCTCTTGCCAAAGGGCTTGCATACGTGGCCCGACGCAATGCACCACATCAACCTCGTCCATGCTTTCCAGAGCGGCCAACGCTTGGTGCATTGCCGCCTCATCCGGGCCAAGCTCCAGCATATCACCCAGAATAGCGATGCGCCGCCCACGACCCACGCCGCCCGCACGCGGCCCCGGCACGCTGGCCGCCAACACCTCAAGCGCCGCCGCCATTGAGGCCGGATTGGCATTATAGGCATCATCAAACAGGGTCAGGGAAAGATCTTCAACCGCATCCAGCATTACGCACTCAAAGGTGCCACGGCCCTTGTAGGGTTTCCACTGGGCAAGGTCGCGCGCCGCCAGGGTCACATCGGCACCAAGTGCTGCGACTACCGCCAGCCCCCCCAGCGCATTCAAGGCAAAATGCCGCCCCGGACTGGAAATTTTAAACAATTGCGCCCCGCCAAACAAATCTCTGGGCATGTCTGCCTGCACGATCGTCGCCACACCGGTCAGCTCAACATGGCTCAGGCGATAGGCGTTGGCTTCATCTACCCCGAAAGTCAGGCATTGCACACCCAGAGCTGCCGCCCTTGAGGTCAGGATATGGCTAGTGGGTACATCGCCATGGGCCACGGCAATGCCGCCCGGCTCCAGCCCCTCAAAAATAGAAGCCTTCTCACGGGCAATGCCCTCAAGACTGCCGAATGCCTCAAAATGGGCGGCAGCAATGGTGGTAATCAGCGCCACATGCGGACGCGCCAGACGTGCCAGCGGGGCAATTTCGCCGGGCTGGCTCATGCCGATCTCGATCACCGCAAAATCCGTATCCGCAGGCATCCGTGCCAGTGTCAGCGGCACACCCCAATGGTTGTTATAGCTTTCAACCGAAGCATGCGCACGGCCCTGTTTGGCCAACACCAGAAACAGCATTTCCTTGGTCGAGGTCTTGCCGACCGAGCCGGTCACCCCCACCACCCTTCCCTGCATGCGGGCGCGCCCGGCCCGGCCCAAAGCCGTGAGAGCAGTCATGACATCTGGCACGACCAGCAGCGGTGCATCCGCCGCCACGCCTGCGGGCACATGCGACACCAGCGCCGCCGCCGCGCCCTTTTCAAGCGCCTGTGCCACAAAATCATGGCCATCGCGCACGTCTTTCAGAGCGACAAACAAATCCCCCGGCTGCAAGCTGCGCGTGTCTATCGAAACACCTTCAGCCACCCAGTCGCCACGCGCCTCGCCGGGTATTTCCCCACCCGTAGCCGCCGCCGCCTCTGCTGCACTCCACAAGCTCATGCCAACCTCCCTTCCAGCGCCATAACCGCAACGCTGGCCTGCTCTACATCATCAAATGGCAGCACATCATCGCCTACGACCTGCCCGGTCTCGTGGCCCTTACCGGCAATCAGCAGCGCATCACCCGGCTCCAACAAATCAACGCCACGCAAAATCGCCTCGGCCCGGTCGCCCACCTCGTTTGCTTCAGGACAGCCCTGCATCACCATGGCCCGGATTGCCGCCGGCTCTTCCGAGCGCGGGTTGTCATCCGTCACAATTACCACATCCGCATGCGCCGCCGCCGCCTGCCCCATGAGCACACGTTTTGAGGTATCGCGGTCGCCGCCCGCCCCGAATACCACAATGATGCGGCCCAGCACATGCGGCCGCATTGCCTGCAAAGCCGTGGCCAGCGCATCCGGCGTATGGGCATAATCTACAAACACCGAAGCGCCATTTTCGCGGGTTGCTGCCAGCTGCATGCGGCCGCGCACCGTGGTCAAATCATCAAAGGTATCAAACACATCTCTCGGCTCGGCCCCCGTAGCAATGGCCAGCCCGGCTGCCAGCAAAACATTCTCAGCCTGAAAACCACCAATCAAATTGAGCCGGGCGGTGAAGGCCTTGTTTTGCCAGTGAAAGCGCACCTCCTGCCCGGTATTGCCAAACCTGAGGTTGGTAATGCGCAAATCCGACCCCTGATCATGACCGACGCTGATAACATGGCAGCCACGTTCGCGCGCCAGCTTGGCCATGCGCAGACCATAACTGCCATCGGTATTGATCACCGCGCTGGCATCTTCGGGCAAAACTCTGGTAAACAGCGCAGCCTTGGCGTTGAAGTAATTCTCCATAGTGCCATGATAATCTAGGTGGTCCTGAGTGAGGTTGCTGAAGCCTGCCGCACTGAGTTGCACCCCATCCGGGCGGCTTTGGGCCAAGCTATGGCTTGAAGCCTCCATGGCCGCATGCGTAATGCCCGCCGCTGCCAGATCAGCCAGCAGGCGGTGCAAGACAATCGGCTCGGGCGTGGTATGGACAAGCGGGGCGGCATAAGCGCCCTCAACTCCGGTCGTGCCCAGATTAACAGCCTCAAGGCCAAGCAGCGCCCATATCTGGCGCAAGAAGGTGGCCACCGAGGTTTTGCCATTGGTGCCGGTGATTGCCACCATCACTTCGGGCTGGGCCCCAAACCACAGGGCGGCAGCATAGGCCAGCGCCTGACGCGGCTCTTGAGCAATGATCAGCGCGGCTTGCGAGGCCTGCAATTCTTCGTGGGCAATTTTGGCCCCGGCGCGGTCTGTCAGCACTGCCCCCGCGCCCATGCGCAAGGCGTATTGGATAAACTCGGCCCCGTGAACCCTGGTGCCGGGCAAGGCGGCAAACAAATGCCCCGGCTTGACCATGCGGCTATCTACCGAAAGGCCAGAGACCTCAACGCGCTGCTTGTCCGGCCCGCCCTGCGCCCGCAGGCCCAGTGCAGAAAGTGGTTTTGTTATATGGCGCTCTGTCATGGCCCCCGCCCCAACTAGTTTGAGGTGAGTATTACGCCACCTGTATCCTGATTTGCAATCGCTGGTCTCAACCCCAGTAAAGGGGCGGCGCGGCGGATAATTTCGGCGGCAATGGGCACCGCTGTCCAGCCGGCAGTGCGGCGCCGCTCGCCGCTGGCATAAATTTCAGGCTCATCCAGAGTGACCACCAGCACATAGGCCGGGTCATCCGCCGGAAAAATACTGGCAAAAGTAGCGATGACCTTCTCGTCATAATAGCCACCACCACTGGCTCTGGGCTTGTCGGCAGTGCCGGTCTTGCCACCGACCCGATAGCCCAGCACCTCGCCAAAACTGGCCGTGCCGCGCACCACCACCTGACGCAGCATATCGCGAGATATGGCCGAAACCTCCTGCGAGACAATGCGCGCGCCGGGCACCACTGTACCCTCATCTTGGCGCAGAATGGTCGGGTTAATCCGGGTGCCGCCATTCAGCAGCGAGGCATAACCAGCCGCCAGATGTAGTGGAGAGGTTGAAAGGCCGTGGCCGTAAGATATTGTCATTGCTGAAATTTCTGACCAATTTGGTGGCAAAAGCGGACGCCCGCCGGGGGCTTCTATCAGCTCCAGCGTGGTTGGCTCCAGAAAGCCAAGCGAGTCAAGAAACTGGCGCTGCCGCTCGGCTCCGATCTGCATGGCTATGCGTGCCGTGCCAATATTCGAGCTGTCCACGATCACATCGGTCACCGAATTTTCCGGGCCCAGATAGCGGAAATCCCGAATACTGAAACGGCCCCACCTGAGCGGCCCGCGCGTGTCGATCATGGTTGAGGGCGTGACCAACCCCAACTCAAGTGCCTGAGCGCTGGCAAAAATCTTGAAGGACGAACCCAGCTCATAAACCCCCTGCACCGCCCGGTTAAACAAGGGGCTGTCGGCAGCATAACCCTCGGTAAGGGCGCGCGGGCGGTCATTGGGGTCAAAATCAGGCAGGCTCACAAGGCTGATAACCTCGCCGCTGTGAACATCCATCAGCACCGCCGTCGCCCCCTTGGCACCCATTATTTTCATGCCACCATAAAGCACCCGCTCAATGGCGGTCTGGATTGTCAGGTCAATGGAAAGCACGAGGGGCTCGCCACCATTGGCCGGATCACGCAACCACGAATCAAAGCGTTTTTCCACCCCGGCCACGCCAATGATCTCGGCGGCAGAAACTCCCTCGCGGCCAAAGCCTGCCCCGCCCAGAACATGCGCCGCCAGCCGCCCGTTAGGGTAAAGCCGCATTTCGCGCGGGCCAAACAACAGCCCTGGCTCGCCAATATCATGCACCAGCTGTTGCTGCTCCGGGCTGATACTGCGCTTAACCCACAAAAACTTGCGCGTGCCGTTGAAACGCTCCAGCAGCTTGGCCTCGTCCAGACCAGGAAAAATAATCGCCAGCTCACGCGCCGCCATTTCAGGGTCAACCATCATTTGCGGCTGGGCGTAAAGCGCATGCGTTGCCATGTTGGTGGCCAGAATACGGCCGTTGCGGTCAACAATATCAGCCCGCGCAGCAGCGATGGAGGCGCCCGCATCAAAACTGCGCAACTCATGCGGCTCGGATTGCGAAATCACCCCCATACGCGCCCCGACCACAATGAAGG
>CAYNXK010000102.1:0-7348 GCA_964401125.1 uncultured Aliiroseovarius sp. | reverse complement strand
GAGCAGCTGGAGGCCGGCACGCTGATTGAGCTGGTTGAGCGCTTTGAAGGTGGGGCGTTTTCCACCCGTGATGTGCTGGCGCTGATCGTGGCCGGCCTGCGCGGTGGTGGCTGGCAGGGTAGGGCGGCAGATTTGCTGGCCGCCGAGATCGAAGGCGGGCCGGTGCAGGCGGCACGGGTTGCCGGGCAGCTTCTGGCGCGGGCTTTTGCCTTGCCGGGTGAGGGCAAAAATGGCTGAGGCCGCTACAGGTGGTGGGCATTTTGACTGGCCGGCATTGATGCGGCTGGGCCTGCGCGGGCTTGGGCTTACGCCCGCCGAATTCTGGGCGCTGACCCCGGCCGAACTGATGCTGAAGCTGGGGCTTGATGGCGCGGATGCCCCCATGGGGCGGGCCCGGTTGGAGGAGTTGGCCGGGGCGTTTCCCGACCGGCTACCGGGAGGAAACATAGGAGATAATGATGGCTGATATTGGCTCGATTGACGGCTTTGAAGACCAGGTTGACGCTTTGGAAAGCGCGCTGGGTGGTGCCCAAAACATGACAGCAGCTTTTGGCATGGAACTGAAGCAGATGCAGGCCACCATCGCTGATGTGAGTAAGGATGTGAACCTGCTTTCACGCGGCATCAGCGGCGGTTTGCGCAAGGCTTTTGACGGCTTGGTTTTTGATGGCTTGAAGCTTTCGGACGCCATGAACATAGTGGCCCAAAGCATGGTGGACGCAGCCTATAACGCGGCCATCAAGCCGGTTACCGACCATTTTGGCGGCCTGATCGCCGGGGCGGTTGGCGGGCTGATGAATGCGATATTGCCCTATGAAAACGGCGCGGCGTTCAGTCAGGGGCGGGTGACGCCCTTTGCCCGTGGCGGCATCGTTTCAAGCGCCACCAGCTTTCCCATGCGTGGCGGTATCGGCCTGATGGGCGAAGCCGGGCCAGAAGCCATTATGCCGCTTTCACGTGGTGCTGACGGCAAGTTGGGGGTGCGCAGTAATGGCGGCACCGGGCCGGTGAGCATCACCATGAATATCAGCACGCCGGATGTTGAAGGCTTCCGACGTTCGCAAAGCCAGATTGCTGCACAGATGGGCCGGGCACTTGCCCGTGGCCAGCGCCACCGTTGAGGAGGGTAACACCATGAGTTTCCACGAAGAACGATTTCCACCGAACCTGAGTTTCGGCTCAATAGGTGGCCCTGAGAGGCGCACCGAGATTGTGACGCTGGCCAATGGTTTTGAGGAGCGCAACACGCCTTGGGCGCATTCGCGCCGCCGCTATGATGCTGGCGTGGGCATGCGCAGCCTTGATGATGTGGAGTTGCTGATCGCCTTTTTCGAGGCACGCCGCGGCCAGCTTTACGGCTTTCGCTGGAAGGACTGGGCCGATTACAAATCCGGCCAGCCCTCGGTCGAGCCCAATTTCAGGGATCAGTTGATTGCCTGGGGCGACGGGGTGAAAACCGCCTTTCAACTTATCAAGATATACAAATCTGGGGAGCATGAATATGCCCGGCCGATTCAGAAGCCCACTATTGGCTCGGTCAAGGTGGGCATTCAGGGCGACCAGCTTCAGGAAAGCGTGCATTTTGAGGTGGATACAACCACCGGCATCATTACCTTTGGCACGCCGCCCGATATTGGCGCCAATGTTACGGCCGGCTATGAATTTGATGTGCCGGTACGCTTTGATGCGGAGCGGATTCAGACCTCGGTGGCCTCATTTCAGGCCGGTGAGGTGCCCAATGTACCAGTTGTAGAGGTGCGGGTCTGATGGGCGAGGGCGAGGCGCTAAAAGCGCATGTTTCCAGTGGCTTGACAAGTGTGGCGCGCTGCTGGGCACTTACCCGGCGTGATGGCACGCGGCAGGGTTTTACGGACCATGACCGGGATCTTGAATTTGACGGGCTGACCTTCAAGGCCGATACCGGCCTGACTGCACGGGCCTTGATGCAATCCACTGGCCTGTCGGTTGATAACAGCGAGGCGGTGGGGGCCTTGAGCGATTCCAGCGTGAGCGAAGCCGATATCCGGGCCGGGCGTTATGACGGGGCCGAGGTTGAGGCCTGGCTGGTCAACTGGGCCGACACCTCTGCCCGGCTGATGCAGTTTCGTGGCCGAATTGGCGAGCTGACGCGGGTGGCAGGCGGTTTTCAGGCCGAGTTGCTGGGCCTGTCCGAGGCGCTGAACCAGCCACAGGGCCAAGTTTACCAGAGGCCCTGCTCGGCGGTGCTGGGGGATGGGCGATGCGGTTTTGATTTTAGCCTGCCGGGCTATGTTTCAGAGCGGGTGGTTGAGAATGTCGAAGATTTGGTAAAATTCAGTTTTGCTGATTTCACCGGCTTTGATGATCGCTGGTTTGAGCGCGGGCGCCTCAAGGTGCTGAGCGGTGCGGCAGCCGGGCTGATCGGGCTGATCAAGAATGACCGGCTGAGTGCGGATGGCCGCGAAATCACCCTCTGGGAGGCGATGCGTGCCCCGATAATGCCCGGAGATATGCTGCGAATTGAGGCCGGTTGTGACAAGTTATCTCCGACTTGTCGCCTGAAATTCAACAACTTTCTCAATTTCCGGGGGTTTCCAGACATTCCGGGCGAAGACTGGTTGATGAGCTACCCAGTGGCCACGGGCCCCAATGATGGCGGCCCGGTTGTGCCACCTCTATTGGGGCCGGGCGAGGAGATTGTTTGATGAGCGCCCAGGAAGAGCATGAAGAGCATGGAGAGCATATTGCTGGTCTTGCCCGTGGCTGGATAGGCACGCCTTATGTGCATCAGGCGGCAACAAAACACGCAGGCAGCGACTGCCTTGGCCTGTTGCGCGGAGTTTGGTGCGAGCTGTATGGCCATGAGCCTGAAGTGGTGCCCGCCTACACGCCAGATTGGGCCGAGCCATCAGGGGACGAGCGGCTTTGGCAGGCGGCAAGGCGGCATTTGCTGGAAAAACCCATGGCAGAGCGCGGCCCCGGTGATGTGGTGCTGTTTCGCCTGCGCGCGGGGTCTGTGGCCAAGCATCTGGGCATTATTGGCCGGGTGCTGCCAGAGCCTACATTCATCCATGCCTATAGCGGCCACGGTGTGGTTGAAAGCCCGCTTTCCGCCCCCTGGGCGCGCCGCATCGTGGCATGTTTTGCGTTTCCCGAAAGGATTTTCTGATGGCGACGATACTTCTTGGCGCACTTGGTGCCGCTGCTGGTGCCTCGGTTGGTGGTGGCGTGCTTGGTCTCAGCTCGGTTCTGATCGGACGGGCGGTTGGGGCCACTCTTGGCCGGGCGCTGGACCAAAAGCTGCTGGGCGCTGGATCGGAGCCGGTGGAGAGCGGGCGGGTTGACCGTTTTCGTCTTGCCGGGGCCAGTGAAGGGGCCGCGATTGCTCAGGTTTACGGGCGTATGAGGCTGGCCGGGCAGGTGATTTGGGCCACAAGGTTTGAGGAGCTGGCTACCACATCTGGCGGCGGCAAGGGTTTTTCGTCCGGGCCGCGCACCACCACGCTTTCCTATAAGGTCTCACTGGCCATTGCCCTGTGTGAGGGTGAAATTACCAGCGTTGGCCGCCTTTGGGCTGATGGCGTTGAAATAGCGCCGAAAGACCTCAACATGCGGGTTTATACCGGCAGCCAGAATCAGATGCCAGACGCCAAGATTGAAGCGGTCAACGGTGCCGGGCTGGCCCCGGCTTACCGGGGTATTGCCTATGTGGTGCTGGAGGATCTGGACGTGACCCGCTTTGGCAATCGGGTGCCGCAATTTAATTTTGAGGTGATCCGGCCCGAGCAGCCTGATGCCGCCGCCGAGGTGGCGCGCGGCACGCGCTCGGTTTCAATCATACCCGGCTCCGGCGAATATGCTTTGGCCACAAGCCCGGTTTATCTGACCAGCGCGCCGGGTGTCTCCAGGGTTGCCAACAGCAATACACCTTCGGGCAAAAGCGATTTTTCCACCTCTCTGGAGATGCTGGATGAGGAATTGCCCAACTGCCATGCGGCGGCGCTGATTGTGTCGTGGTTTGGCAATGATCTGCGCTGTGGCACTTGCCAGATAGAGCCGAAGGTGGAGCAGGCCGATATTGATGGTGATATGCCCTGGAATGTCTCTGGGGTGACGCGCGCCAATGCCGGGTTGGTGCCGCAGGATGCAGGCAGGCCGGTTTATGGCGGCACGCCGACGGATCAGTCAGTCAAGGAGGCATTGCTGGCGCTGGCAGAGGCGGGCAAGGCAGTGACGTTCCACCCATTTATCTTGATGGAACAGATGGCAGATAACAGCCTGCCTGACCCCTATAATGGTGGCAGTCCGGGCCAGCCGGCGCTGCCGTGGCGTGGCCGCATAACCTTGTCACTGGCACCGGGGCAGGCGGGGTCTCCCGACCAGTCTGCGGCGGCCGAGGCCGAAGTGGCTGCCTTTTTCGGCCAGGCGGCTGTGGGTGATTTTACGATCACCGCTGATGGGGTGGATTATTCCGGCCCGGCAGAGTTTTCCTTTCGCCGCATGATCCTGCATTATGCCCATCTTTGTGTCAGCGCAGGCGGGGTTGAGGCATTTCTGCTATGCTCGGAGCTGCGCGGGATAAGCCGGATTCGCGGGGCCGGTGGCAGCTTTCCCGCTGTTGATGCGCTGATTCAGTTGGCGGCGGATGTGCGCATTATTCTCGGGCCACGGGTTAAGGTCAGCTACGGGGCGGACTGGACTGAATATTTTGGCTATCAGCCGCCCGGTGCTGGCGGTGATATGCTTTATCACCTTGATCCGCTTTGGGCTGATGACAACATAAACTTCATCGGCATAAACAATTACATGCCGCTTTCGGACTGGCGCCAAGGGCATGAGCACAAGGATGCCGAGAACTGGGATTCGATTTATAACCTAGACTACCTGAAGGCCAATATTTTGGGTGGTGAGGGCTATGATTGGTACTATCACGCACCAGAAGCCGAGGCCATTCAATTGCGCACGGATATTACCGACGGGGCTTACAATGAGCCGTGGGTTTGGCGCTACAAGGACATTAAAAACTGGTGGAGCCGCAGTCATCACGAGCGCGTTGGCGGGGTGCGTAATGAGATTCCGACGCTGTGGCAGCCAGGCAGCAAGCCGATTTGGTTTACCGAGCTGGGCTGTGCAGCAATTGACAGGGGCAGCAACCAGCCCAACAAGTTTCTTGATCCGAAAAGCTCGGAAAGTTCCTTGCCGAAACACTCGACCGGTCGGCGCGATGATTTCATGCAGATGCAGTATTTGCGCGCCATGTATGAGTTTTGGGCCGAGGCGGAAAACAACCCCACTGACGTTGAGACCGGCGTGCAGATGCTTGATATGAGCCGCGCCCATGTTTGGGCCTGGGATGCCCGGCCATTTCCGTTTTTCCCCGGCAATACCGAACTGTGGAGCGATGGCGGCAATTACATGCGTGGCCATTGGCTGAACGGGCGGGCCTCATCGCGCTCTCTTGGCTCGGTTGTGGGTGAAATATGTGCCCGCTCCGGGGTTGAAAGTTATGACACTTCCAAGCTGTACGGGTTGGTGCGTGGCTATGCGGTGTCTGAAATTTCCGGCGCGCGCAATGTTTTGCAGCCCCTGATGCTGGCTTACGGCATCGAGGCTGCCGAGCGTGAGGGCAAGGTGGTGTTCAGCTCGCGCACCGGGCGTGCGGTACGCCAGCTTGACTTGGAGCGCCTGGCGCTGGCTGATCGTGAGGCCGGGGCTTTGGAACTGGCGCGGGCCCCTGAGGCCGAGATTTCCGGGCGGCTGCGCCTGGGTTTTGTCGAGGCCGAGGGTGATTATGAAGCCCGCGCCACCGAGGCAATTTTTCCCGGCGAGGAAAGCCGGGCGGTGTCGCAAAGCGAGTTTCCTCTGGTGCTGACCAGCAATGAAGGCCGGGCCATTGTCGAGCGCTGGCTGGCCGAGGCGCGGGTGGCACGCGATTCGGCACGCTTTGCCCTGCCCATGTCCGAGATTGCCAATTTGGCCGGCGAAGTTGTTGAGATCAGAACACCTGATGGCCCTGAGCTGTACCGGCTGGACCGGGTCGAGCAGGCCGGGCATCTGGCCATTGAGGCGGTGCGGGTCGAGCCGGGGTTGTATGAGCCTTCGGATGCGGTTGAGCTGACCCACCGCACGCGGCCATTTGTGCCGGCGGTGCCGGTCTATCCAGTGTTCATGGACTTGCCGCTCATGACCGGTGAAGAGGTTGCGCATGCGCCGCATCTGGCGGTAACAGCGCATCCCTGGCCCGGCTCTGTTGCGGCTTATTCTTCCACTACGGATGACGGTTATGTGCTAAATAAGCTGTTGCCGGCGCGCAGCATTATTGGTGTGACCGAAAGCCCGCTTTTCGCCGCCGAGCCGGGCCTTTATGACCGGGGCTTGCCGCTCAGGGTCAGGCTGTCGGCGGGCGCACTTGGCTCGGTGGCCTTGCTTGATATGCTGAACGGGGCCAATGCAGCGGCCGTTGGCGATGGTAGTGTCGATCATTGGGAGCTGTTCCAGTTTGCCGAAGCCACGCTGATTACGAAAGGTGTGTATGACCTGTCCCTGCGCCTGCGCGGCCAGTTGGGCAGCGATGCCCTGATGCCGGACCACTGGCCCGTTGGCAGCACGTTTGTTCTGCTTGATAATGCGCCGCGTCAGCTTGATCTGGCCTTGTCAGCGCGCGGCCTGTCGCGCCATTATCGGGTTGGCCCGGCGCAGCGATCTTATGATGACCCTGTTTTTATACATCAACAACATGCCTTTAGCGGCATTGGCCTGCGCCCCTATGCGCCGGTGCATCTCGCGGCCCTGCGTGACGGGGCTGGGGATTTGAATGTCAGTTGGGTCAGGCGAACGCGGCTTGATGGCGATAGTTGGCAATCAAGCGAAGTGCCGTTGGGCGAGGCGCATGAAAGCTATCTGGTACGGGTGCTGGAGGGCGAGGTGATCCGGCGTGAAGTTACTGTCAGCACGCCCGGCTGGACCTATCTGGCAGCCGATCAGGTGGCGGATGGGCTGGTGGGGCCTTTCAACATAGATGTGGCCCAGATATCGGATAGCTTTGGCGCCGGCTTGTTGCGGCGGCTACAGGTGCAGGCCTGATGCGCCGGGTGCTGCATGGCGATGTTTCGGCGGCGGCTTGCGTGCTTTACCTGATTCCTGAGCTAGACCGAAAGGCTGCCCTGAGGCGTATGTTGGCTGAGGCGGATGCCGCCGATACCTACAGGGTAGGCAGCGGGAATTTGCACCCACTTTGGGGCAATGGCAGCCTGATGAGCGTAGCGTTAGCGCGGCCATATGCGCCAGAGCCATTTCTGGATGAGCCGGATTATGCCGCCTGCATGGCGCTGGTCTTTGAGGCGCTGGTGGCGCGAAATTAATGGGTTTT
>CAYNXK010000101.1:6027-7562 GCA_964401125.1 uncultured Aliiroseovarius sp. | reverse complement strand
GCCAGCCAGCCGCCGATATTGGCAAAGCCGTCTTTCTTGGCGCTCATGGTCATGCCATCGGCCACTGAAAAGCAATCGCGCACAATATCGCTGATAGAGCGATCCTGTTGCCCGGCTTCACGGCTTTTGATGAAAAAGGCGTTTTCGGCAAAGCGGCAGCCGTCGATAATAAAGAGCCTGCCAAATTCATGGGCCAGATCAGCGGTGGCGCGGATGTTCTCTAGGCTGACCGGCTGGCCGCCACCGGCATTGTTGGTGATGGTCAGCATGACGCAGGGCACCGCATCGCCATGTTTGGCAAGGTAGGTGCGCAGCCTGGCAAGGTCCATGTTGCCCTTGAAGGGGTGCTCGCTTTGCGGATTGTGGCCCTCGGCAATGACAAGGTCATCGGCCTGTGCCCCCGAGGCCTCGATATTGCCGCGTGTGGTATCAAAATGGCTGTTATTCGGAATGACCTTACCCTTGCCCCCCAGCATGGAAAACAAGATAGCCTCGGCGGCGCGGCCCTGATGGGTGGGGATGACATGCTTGAAGGGCATGAGGTTTTTAACAGCGTTTTCAAAGCGATAATAGGAGGGAGAGCCGGCATAGCTTTCATCGCCGCGCATCACAGCGGCCCATTGCTCGGATGACATGGCGCCGGTGCCGCTATCGGTCAAGAGGTCAATCAGCACGTCATCCGAGGCCAGACCAAACAGGTTGAAATGCGCCGCCCGGATCAGGCGCTCGCGCTCGCTACGGCTGGTCATGCGAATTGGCGTGACAGATTTTATGCGGAATGGTTCGATAATGGTTTTCATGTAAGGGCCCTCTAAAGCCGGCCCCGGAGCGCTCGCGGCAATTCTTTACGCGAAAGGGCCGATGCGCCACGGTTGTCCGCTTGCGCGGACCGCGATCAGCGCCCAATGAATTGCCGGGGCAGAATTTCACGGGCTGACGGCTGGGTCAATGGCTTTGCGCTAAATCATGGCAAAGAGTTGCGCCTTGGGGTATGATGTTGCCAAGTGTGTCCAAGCAGTAGACAATGACGTGCCGGGGACGTGCCGGGGGGATGACATGGCCGAAAATCAAGGCGGAAAATCAAGGAGAACAGGCTGGCTTATGGCCGTGGGTGCGCTGGGGGCGTTGCTGTTGCTGGCCGCCTCCTATGTTGCATTTCAGGCTTTAAGCGCCAATGATCCCGTTTCGGAGGCCATGCTGTCTGAGCCGCCTGCTGCCAACCAACCCGGCGCTCCTGTGCTGCAGGAAACTATGAAAACCACAGCTGATGAGACCCCGGATGAGGTTGCTGAATTACCAAGCCTTGATCTTGTGCGCGTCGAGTCTGATGGCTCTGCGGTAATTGCCGGCCAGGCCGCGCCGGGCAGCGAGGTGCAAATTTTGCTGAACGGCATTGATACTGTAATCGTGCAGGCCGACCATGCGGGCAATTTTGTGGCCCTTCTGGAAATACCGCCAACAGACGTGCCGCTGGTGTTGGGCGTGCAATCAATCAATGAAGCAGGTGTTGCGCAAGTGGCCGCCAGAACGGCTAT